>NZ_CP096439.1:0-418922 GCF_054408525.1 Arthrobacter sp. D3-18
GCGACAGGCGCCCACCGTTGGCATCCTTGTCTGCGGGTCCCGGAACGACCGCACCGTCCGATACGCACTCGACGGATCCGCCCAGCCCCTTACTGTCACGTCCTACACCTACGAAGCCCTGCCGGCCGACGAAAAGGAAACCCTACCTTCCCCCGCCGCAATCACCGCCGCTCTCGAACACGACCCCGCCGACGCAGTCGAAGCCTAAATACTGCACCTCCGGAGTGTGGATGGTACGAAGAGCACACGGCGGGAGAGCCCGTTGGCGAACCACCGTGAGAACCAGCCGCAGGTGGTTTACGCGAAGCGTGCCGGATAGTCGGTCGAGTCGCCTCACGCCGATAAGCACCCTTCGGTCAACCTAGGGGAGTGGCGCTCGGTTGTTCCTCAGACGCGGCTATTTGCGTTTTTGCCAGCCCTTGCCAGCATCAAAATGCCCACTTTTTGCTCTCGTCTGCACCGACTTTGCGCTCTAATGAGGAGAGCTGGGTTGCCCAAGTTTGCATGGCCTGCAGCACTGTGCACGATGAGATCGCAAGAACACTTTGCCGGTGCGTTGTTTTCTGGGCGAGGTTTTCCGAGAGCATGGGGTTACCGCTGCCAGAGGGGCAGGTTCTCTGCCACGTATTTGTAGTAGGCGGTGCCTTGAAGTTCTGCGGCGGCCTCTTCATCCAGGATTACTGTGGCCTGTGGGTGCATTTGCAGCACCGAGCCGGGACACATAGCGCTGACCGGGCCTTCAATGAGGCCGGCGATGGCCTTTGCCTTCGAGCGGCCCTGGGCGATCAGTACGACTTCCTTCGCGTCCATAATGGTGCCGAGGCCTTGGGTGAGGCAGTGCGTTGGGACTTCGTCCGGACTGGTGAAGAATCGGGCATTGTCTTTGCGCGTCTGAGGGGTGAGGGTTTTTATCCTGGTGCGTGAGCTCAGGGATGAGGTTGGCTCGTTGAAGCCGATGTGGCCGGTGGAGCCAATGCCCAGCAGCTGGAGGTCGATTCCGCCGGAGGCAGTGATGCGTTCCTCATAGCCGGCGCAGGCCCCTTCCAGGTCGGTGGCAGTCCCATCCGGCATGTGGACTCGTTCCGGGTCCAGTCCGAGGGGCTTTGTCACTTCGCGGTCGATGACTGCGTGGTAGCTCTCGGGGTGGCTTGGGCTGAGGCCCACGTACTCGTCCAGTGCGAAGGCGGACAAAGCCGACAGGCCTTCCGGGCGCCGGGCGGCCAGTTCCTGATAGACGGGCAGCGGAGAGGATCCGGTCGCGACGCCGAGGACTTTGAGGCGGCCATTGCTGATGCGGTTCTCGATGATGTTTGCGGCGTAGGCGCCGATGTCGGCGGTGGTCTTAAGGATGGCGATTTTCATGGGTGTCCCTGGTGGTTCCTGAGGTTGTATATCAGCTGCGGGCTTGTGTGCTCTTCCAGCGGCCGTGGTGCTTCGGCGGTGACGTCTTCAGGGCGCCAGCTGGTGCCTGCGTTCGGGGAACCAGCCGCCCGGAAGCCAAGGATGGCGGCCCCGATTTGTCCCGCGCGTGGTCCCAGCAGTGAGCGCCGCAGTTCCGGCGGGCGGCGCCAGCCCAGGAGCGATACCATGTTCTGCCCGAGTGGGTGCAGGAGTGTGTCCCCGGCTTCGGACAGTCCGCCGCCGATGATGATCGTTTTGGGGTCGGTGAGCAGGGTGACGGTGGCCAGCGCCAGGGCAAGAGCCTTAATTCCTTCGTCCCAGATGCTTGCACCGGTCTCGCCCGCCCGGCCGGAGGCGATGTCTGCCGTGGTCATGGCAGGATCTCCTCCACGGCCGCGGTATCTGCGGACGAGGCCCGCGCCGGAAAAGTAGGCGTCGAGGCAGCCGCGATGGCTGCAGGTGCATGTTTCGCCGCCGGGGATGACGGGGATATGGCCTAGTTCTCCGGCGGAGTGGGTCGCTCCTTTGACGACGGTGCCGTCGGTGATGACTGCTGCCCCGACTCCGGTGCCGATGGCGACAAAGACAGAATCTTGGCCTGGAGCCTGTGGCAGGAGGCGGGCTTCTGCCAGCCCGGCGGCGCGCGCGTCGTGGCTGATGAGAACGGGAAGACCGAATTCTGCGGACAGCAGGTCCGCGACGGGCATGGTGGTCCAGCCCAGGGATGAGGCATATTCGACCAAGCCGGTGTCGGAGTTCACCAGTCCAGGAGTTCCGACGCCGATGCCAACGGGATGCAGCCCCCGTTGGAGTGATTCGGCCTTCAGTGCCTTGAGGATCGCCAGTGCCCGGTGCATGACACCGTTACCGGGGCGGCCCGTGGGGATGGTTTGCGTGATGAGGGTGCGGCCGGTGGTATCGACGGCCGCGCCCTTGAGCGTGGTTCCGCCGATGTCCAGGGCAAGGGCCACCTGCCGTGAAGGCGCATGGCTGTTCCATGGTGTTGTTGCTGTGCTCATGATGGGGTCCCAGCTACAGTTCCGCGGCGAGGATTTTCCCCGTACTGGGGGTACCCAGTTCAGGCTCGGGACGAAGCTCAACCTGCGTGCCGTGCTTGACCAGGTCCAGGATGTGGATGTGGTTGGTTCCTGCGTGCAGGAGGGGTGCGGGGACGTAGAGGGTGACCTGCGGCCCGGCCTCCTGGTAGCGGCCCAGGAGGAATCCGTTGACCCAGACAAAGCCTTGCCCGAAGCCAGGGAATGCCAGGTAGGTATCTGCAGGTGCGTCGATGTCGAGGGTTGCCGAGGCGAGGGGTTCGAGTGCTTCTGCTCCCCATCCGGCCAGCGGAATGGGCGTTTGGTTCCAGTTGAAGGTGCGTCGTTGATTTACGAGCACGCCGTGCAGGATTCCCTTGCCTTGGCCGATCAGTGGCCCGTAGTTGATTCTGCCCCTGTTCTCGACCAGGATTTCCAGCTGCACCGGGGTTCCTGTCCCGGTGAGAAGGAGCCCGTCGGCGGCGTTGTGGGCATCGAGGATTCCGGCGAAGCTGCCGTCCACCCAGATGTAGGCGCGGTCTGCGAGGCCCAGGATCCGTAGCGGGGTTTCCGTTGGTTCCTCGGGCCTTCCCGGGAGGACGGGGTGGGAGGAGTACAGAACCATTCCGGAGTCCAGCCCCAGCTGTTCAAAGGTCAGGGGAAGGACGCTGCTGACGGGACGGGCGGCTTCGCGCAGGAGCGGAAGCAGGGGTTTGCCCGCGGCGACGGGGAGGGACTGCGCCGGGAGCACCGGTGCTGGTTCCAGGAGTGCGGGCGGGAGCGGGGGAGGATCGGTGACCCCCTGGGCGCGGAAGAACTCTGCCCGCAGCGAGTGGTATTTCTCGGTGAGGGCGCCGTTCTCCGCGATGGGGGCGTCCGAGTCGTAGCTGGTGGTGGTTGGCTGCAGTTTGCTGCCGTCATGGTTCGCGCCGGAAAACAGGCCAAAGTTGGTGCCGCCGTGCGCCATGTAGAGGCAGAGTGAGCCGTCGAGGTCCAGAATCTTCCGCACTTCGGTGCAGGTTTCGGTGATGTCGCGGACGTGATGGTTTTCCTCGCCCCAGTGGTCGAACCAGCCGCCCCAAAATTCGACGTTGAAGAAAGGCTCGCCGGGCCGGCGCCGTCGCCACGTCTCTATCGCTTCGTCGCCGCGGCTGCCCAGGGTGGCGGCCGCCCAGGTGCCGTCCAAGGCGCCGCCGTCCAGGAAGTAGTCGGTTCCGCCGTCGGCGGTGAAGAGCAGTTCGGTGATGCCGCGCTGTTCGAGTGCCTGCCTGTTCCAGCGCAGGTAGTCTTTGTCGTCGCCGTAGCTGCCGTATTCGTTCTCGATCTGCACGGCGACGACGGGACCACCGTGGACGGCCTGCCGCGGCGCGATGATGGGCAACAACTGGTCGAACCAGGTTTCGATGGCGCCGGTGAAGACGGGGTCCATGCACCGCAGCCCGATGCCGGGAAGGCGCGTGAGCCAGGCCGGGAGCCCTCCGTTGTCCCACTCGGCGCAGATGAACGGGCCCGGACGGACGATGACGTCCAGGCCGATGTCGGCTGCGGTGTCGATGAAGGCGCCCAGGTCCCGCCAGCCATTGAAGTCAGGTGCATTCTCCTGCCGGGGCTGGTGGAAGTTCCAGGCCACGTAGGTGTCGACGGTGTTGGCGCCCATGGCCTGGAGTTTGAGCAGCCGGTCCCGCCACTGTTCGGGGTGGACCCGGAAGTAGTGGATGGCTCCGGCGAGAATCCGGTGGGGCTGATGGGACCGGAGGAGCTGGGAGTTTTGGTAGCTCAGGATGGGCTGTGGCAACGAAATTTCCTTACGACTGCAGGATGCGCTGACTGCGCGTTGACTCTTGGTGCGCGGCTTGGCTTAGGCGGTGTGGGAAAGGACTTCTGCTTTGACCTGGTTCAGGAGGGGCCTGCCTGCGATGAACCGTGTGACTTCGCGGTAGGCGGCTTCCCCGAGCCGGTGCAGCTCGTTGCCTTGGGATCCGGCGATGTGCGGGGTGAGCACGAGGTTCAGGGCGTCGAAGAGGGGGGAATCCTCCGGCAGCGGGTCGGGGTCGGTGACGTCGATGACGGCGTGCAGCCGGCCGGTGTTGAGCTGGGCCGTCAGTGCTGCGGTGTCAACCAGGGATCCCCGGGCCGTGTTGATCAGTGTGGCGCCGTCGCGCATGAGGGACAGCGCGTCTTTGTCGATCATGTGGAAGGTCTCGGGGACTTCGGGTGCGTGGAGGGTGACGATGTCGCAGGTTTGCAGCAGGTGTTCCAGGGTCGCGGGGCGCGCAGCAAGGATGCTGTGCTGCACGAAAGGGTCGTAGAAGACGACGTCGATGTCAAAGGGCGCGAGCAGGTCGATCACTCTTCGGCCGATGCGGGAGGCGCCGACGATGCCGACTTTGAGGCCGTGGTTGCCCCAGCGCGCTGGCTCCACCTCGAAGGGACGGTATTTGCGGCTGTGCATGTATCCGCGGGCGAGTTCCAGGACGCGCTTGCCGGAGAGGAGGATCATGGCCAGCGTGTATTCGGCCACCGGCAGGGCGTTGGTGTCCGCGCCTGAGGTGACCGTGATGCCGCGGTTGAACACCTCGTCGGTGGCGAATTCCTTGACCGAGCCGGCTGTGTAGATGACGGCTTTGAGTTGGGGCATCCGGTTCAGGATGTCTTCGTCGAGCTGGGGGCAGCCCCAGCAGCCGATGATGAGTTCGATGTCCTGCAGGGGGTAATCCGCTGCGTTGGCTTTGGTGAGCAGGACCGGTTGCAGGTCCACCACGGTTTTGAGGTCTTCGAACACCGAGGGCGTGAAGAGTCTTTCCGGGAGGTCGTTGTCCATGGCGAGGACGGCTTTGGGCCGCCCCGCGTGGGGCAGATGCTGGTTCGTTGCTATTTGAGGGCTCCTGATCCGATGCCGGCTTTCCAGAACCTCTGCAGGGAGATGAAGAGGATGATGACCGGGATGATGGTGACGAGCGAGCCGACGACGACGAGTTGGGCGTATTCGGGATCGGCCAGTGTCCTGCCGTGCCAGGAGTAGATGCCCAGCGCTGCGGGGAACAGGTTGGTGTCGCTGAGCATGACCAGTGGGAGGAAGAAGTTGTTCCAGATGGCGCTGAAGGTCATGAGGAACAGGGTGACGATTCCGGGCTTCATCAGGGGCGCTGCGATGGTGAGGAAGGCCCGGAATTCACCGGCCCCGTCCAGTCGTGCGGCTTCGATGATTTCCTTGGGCACGTAGCTGGCGCTGAACATGCGGGCCAGGTAGACGCCGAAGGGGCTGGCGATCTGGGGCAGGAAGACGCCCCAGAAGTTGTTGACCAGGCCGAGGTTGGAGGCGAGCAGGTACAGCGGCATGGTGGTGACTGCGGCGGGCACGAGGACCCCCACCAGGACGAAACCGAACCAGCGTTCCTTGCCCGGGAAGTCGAACTTGTCGAAGGCGTGGCCGGCGAGGAAGGACACTGCGACGGAAGCACAGGCGCCAAGGCCGGCGTAGGCGGCGGTGTTGGCCATCCAGCGCAGGAAGGTCCCGTTTTCCCAGGTGAAGAGCTGGATGAGGTTTTCGATGAGGTTGAACTCGGCGAAGGAGAACCCGGCGGTGCCGTAGAGGTCTGAGGTGTTCTTCGTGGAGGCGACGATGAGCCAGGTCAGCGGCAGCAGGGTGTAGAGGCAGAACAGGCCCAGCATGATGTTGACCGCGAGCTTGGAGGACCAGGCGCTCCTGGCCTGGCGCTTCCTGGGCGCCGCTGCCGGGGGCAGGTGTGCGGGCAGGGCAGGGGTGCCGGTGGTTGCCGGTTGTGTGGTCAGCGGGCTCATGATTCCACCTTTGATCCGAATTTGGTGACGCCCCAGGACAGTGCTCCGATGAAGACGGCAAAGATCAGGGCTGTTGCTGCCGCGTAGCCGAAGTCGTGCTTGTCGAAAGCGGTCTGGTAGATGAACATGTTCGGGGTCCACGTGCTGTCGATGGATGTTGCGCGGCTCTTCAAGAGCAGGGGTTCGGCGAAGAGCTGCATGGCGCCCACAACCGTGAACAGGGTCGCGACGCTCACGGCGCCCACGATCATGCGGGCTTTGATGGCGAAGGCTGTGCGGATGGGTCCGGCGCCGTCAACGGTGGCGGCCTCCAGGACTTCCTGCGGTACGGCCTGCAGGGCAGCGTAGAAGAGGATGACGTTGTAGCCGGTGTGCAGCCAGATGGTGATGTTGGAAAGGGAAAGCAGGGCGGCCAGATGACTGCCCATGTCCCAGCCGGTGCCAGTGCTTTCGTAGAGGTCCACCAAGGGGCTCACGCCGGGGGTGTAGAGGTAGACCCAGATGACCGCGGCGATCAGGCCGGGGACGATGTTCGGCATGTAGAACGCCAGGCGGAAGAAGGATTTTGCGCGTGCGGCGGCAGAGTCCAGCAGAAGCGCAACGACCAGGGACAGCCCGATCATGACGGGAATGTAGAGAATGCAGTAAACGGCGATGTTCAAAAAGCCTGCCAGGAAGACCTGGTCCTGGAGGGCCCGGGCGTAGTTTGCCAGGCCGTTGAACACCCGTGCGGTGCCGCCAAGGCCCAGCCCGCTGGACTTTTCAGTGAAGAGGCTCAGGAATGCTGAGTATCCAATAGGTGCGATGGTGAACGCCAGGAACAGCACGAAGAACGGAGCCAGGAACAAGAAAGCGTGTTTGCCTGACCGGCGGCGTGAACGGCGTATGACGGTGTTGCGGGCCGTTGTGGTGGCGCCTGTCATGACTTTTCCCTTCGAATGGGTGGCCTGTGTGTGGGCCTTGGCCAGTCCGCCGCCTGAGGGAAGACGGCGGACTGGCCAAGGGGTCTTACTTGACGGAGATGCCGCGGTTCTTCAGCTCAGAAACCGTGGCTTCCTGGGTGGGCGCGAAGACATCGGTGAGCTTCGTGGTTCCAGCCTTGACCTTTGCGCTCTCGTCGGTGAGCTTGGCCAGGGTGGTGGCCGTGCCCGGTCCCCATACCCAGCCCTCGGGTACTGCTGCCAGACCCTCTGCGGCGACGTCGTAGATTTTCTGGCCGCCGAAGAAGTCAGGGGCGAAGGCAGCGGAGGCGGCCTTGCGGGCCTCCTCATTCACTGGGAAGACGGTGGAGGTGCCACCGGCGATGCGTGCCTTGATGCCTTCAGGGTTGGTGGTCATCCACTCGATGAACTTCACGCCTGCTTCTGCCTTGGTGCTGTTCTCGGAGATACCGAAAGTCGAGCCGCCGTAGAGGGCCGACGCGGGCTCCGCCGTCGGTGCCGGTACCGGGGCGACGCGCCACTTTCCGGCCTGGTCGGCGTAGGTGGACTGCAGGCCGGCGCCGTACCATGAGCCGCTGATGACGGAGAGGAGCTGACCGGCGGCCTGCTTCTGCTGCAGCACCGGGGCGTCCTCGGTCCAGAGGAGTTTAGCGTCAACGAGGTCCTGCTGGACCTTCAGCGCTTCCTTGGTTTCCTCGGTGTCGATGTCCACCTTCCAGGAATCGCCGTCCAGCGCTCCCCACTTGGCACCGTTCTGCCAGGCGAGGGCTGCGTACAGGGCAGGGTCGCCCACGGCGCTGGCACCAATGCGGACGTTGGGATCAGCTGCCGCGACCTTCTCGGCTGCTGCCTTGTATTCGTCCCAGGTCTTCGGCACGGCGATGCCGTACTGCTCGAAGAGGTCGGCACGGTAGTACATCTGCAGGACGCCTGCGTCCAGCGGGACGGACCAGGTGGATCCACCGAAGTTCACCAGGGACTGGGTGGATTCGGAGAAGTTGTCCTTGACGAGATCGCCGGCTTCATTGCTGATGTCCTTCAGGACGCCCTGGCTGGCCATTTCGGCGACGCGCGGGTATTCGACGGTGATGACGTCGGGTGCGTTTCCTGCCTTGACCTGGTTCGTCAGCTGCGGGTAGTTGTCCTTTGAGCTAGCGACTTCGTTGAAGGTCACGTTGACGTCGTCCTGGGCGGCGTTGAATGCGTCAACGACCTGCTTTGAACCCTTCAACCATGACGAGAAGGTGATTTCCACCGTCTCCTGCTCGGTGGGTGCAGGCGATGCGGTGGTACCCGCTCCTGTTCCCGAGCAGCCGGCGAGGAGTGCTGCTGAGAGCATTCCTGCTGCAATGACGATGCTTGGTTTGCGACTGCGTGGCATGAAGATTAACTCCTAGTAGATGTGGCCCCACTCACAATGCTGAAACACCACGCATGTCCAGTCAAGCGCAGATGAACAAAACGATCTGTTTTAGCGGTCAAATGAAAGAAACGAAAAGACTATGTGCGGCCGGCCTTTGAGGCAGGCCCTGTGAGACACGAAAAGAGACGGGCCGGATCGTGAGTGATCCGGCCCGCCTCTCTTGGGCTGCAGGCGTTGCCAACCGTGGTGTTAGACGGCGATCCGGAGCGTGTCCGAGGTGGACGGTGATACGGAGGTGGTGCTGTTCCCCTGGTAGGTCGCCACGACTGAGTAGGTGCCCTTGGGAAGTGGGGGCAAGGTGACCAGCCCCATGCCGTTGCTGTCGACGGTGCCGGTGGCCGTGAACTCTCCGGCAGTGACCACAACGGGGCCACTGAGGTTACCGCCAGCGGAAGAGACGCTGACGGAGACGTCATATTCCTGCCACGAGATACCGGTCTTGCGCTTCACTGTCACTGTCGTCGTTGTTAAGTAGCGGACCGTTGCCGGCGATGACGAGGCCGGGGTCCGGAGTCCGTCTTCTCCCGTCGCGGTGACCACAGCCCTGATCTCCTGGCCCTGGTCCTCAGCGGCCAGGGTGTAGGCAGCATTGGTGGCTCCGGGGATGTCCTGGCCATTTCGCTGCCACTGATGGGAGAAGCTCAGCCCTGTTTCGTTCCAGGTCCCTTGGCTGGCACTGAGGGTCTGTCCGACGACGGGTTGCCCGGTAAGGGCTGGGGCCGTGAGGTTTTTCGATGCGCCGGGCTGGTATCCGTTCAGGTTTGCCATGTCGATCGTTGCCCCGGACACGGTGACTGATGATCCTTGCGTTAAGGCGGTGGGGATTGAGGTGCCTTTGCCTACGGCCAGGACGATGTCGAACTCGGCGCTGGTGCCTGTCCTGGCGATCCGGAAGGAACCGTCGGTGAAGGAGGCGGTGGCCCCTTCGGCGTTTTGCAGCCAGCCCCGGAGCCAGGATCCGCCCTTGTGGAAGGTGAACTGGATGTTTGTGCCGATTGTCTCGTAGTCCACCGTGACGCCGGCTTCGGGGGCGAGCTGCCAGGCCCAGGTGTGGCTGGCGGTGTCGGTGAGTCGGTCGTGGAACGCAAGCAGGGCATCTGCGTCGCCGTGGTCGGTCAGGTCCACGGCAGCTTCGCGGGTGGCTGTCGCCACCTGGAAGTTGCCGCTGCCGTCGAGTGAGACGTAGCCGCCGCCCTGGCCCGCGTAAGGTCGTGAGGCCAGTGTGCGGCCGTTGCCCTCCGCCTGGCCCGGGTTGTTATCTACCAGGACCCGGGAGTACTTGTTGGCCGCGGTGACGGACTTTGCGGGCTGGGTGGCCCAGTTTGCATCGTGGCTGATCATGGAGATCCCAAACGTTTCGTCTCCTGCCCAGCCGAGGTGGGAGTGGTTGCGGTTGTTCAGCTGGACCAGGACGTCGTCCGCGTCAAGGATGCGGTTGCGGAAGGAGTAGGACCCTGCTTCGTCATCCAGGATTGCCGGGTGCACCTTGGCCGGGTCGTAGCCCTCGCCGGCCGGGATCGACTCGGGCCAGTCGATGAGTCCCTGGGTGATGAAGCCGGGGGAGTAGAACGGGCTGGTGGAGCGGTGGCCGTTGACCCTTTCGAAGATCTCAATCATGGGGGCGAGTTCGCCGGGTTTGGACTGGCCCAGGTACAGCGGCCAGGCGGTGGAGTTGTTCGCAGCGGCAACACCCCATTGGAGGCGGTTATTGGGCTGACGCAGGGAGACTGTGTGCAGTAGGAGGTTGGTGGTTTCCGGCATCATCCATGCTTGCCTGAGTGCATCAATTCCGACGTCGAGGCTGCCGCGGATGCCGGGCATGGACATCATCTGAGTGTAGTCGAGGTATTCCAGGCCTTCCTGGAACCAGCCGTGCTCGGTGTGGGCGGCTTCCAGGTGCTGGCGGAGCTGGTCCACCAGGGCGCCTATCCGGGTGTCCCGCATGCCATAGCCTGCATCGCCGCGGACGGCCAGGTGCTGGGCAAGCTCAGCGCCGCGTACGACGCCCACCCAGTTGCTGGCCTTGTCCGGCAGGATGATGTTCGGGTGCTTTGCGAACTCGAAGAAGACCGCAGTGCGTTCGAAGTATTCGAGCGCGAAGGCCCGCTGCGCGTCCGTCCAGCCGTTGTAGGCCCAGTCGTAGGTGAGCGCCAGCTGCGAAACGGGGTTGGCCGTGTCAAGGTCCTGCTTGGCGGTGAAGGGCGTGGCGTTGGCGGAGGTGACGAAGGCATCGTAGGCCTTGGTCGCGTAGCCGGAGTGGCCGGTTACCTGGTACACGAACGCGGCTTCGCGGGCGTACCTGTCAGCGGACGAGCCGAAGGTGGCCATGCCCCCGTCGACCCTTGCCTTGATGGTCCTCCAGGCGTCCTGCGGGGTGCCGGGAGCACTGATGAGGCGGTCAATCTTGGCCAGCACGTCGGTGTTCAGGCCGATGCGCGGATGCGGCAGTGCTCCCCGGGAAGCGGTGGCAAGGATGGCGCCGTTGGCATCAACGAGGGCGAAATGGCTGGCTACATCCTGGATGGATGTACCGCCGAAGCGGGTCAGGCCCGTGGTCGCGGCCCGTGTGGAGGAGAGGTTGGCTGCAGTGATGGGTTCGGTGTCTGCGACGGCCGTCAGCGGGAGCGGAGCATTTCCGGCCGCCCGCCAGCCGAGGTGGGTGCCGGCCGTGTCCGTGGTGACGCTGAGGTAACTCGTGGCCGTGGTGTCAGCGGCGGGGGAGAGGATCGTGCTTTCGTTGGTGCGGGCCACTTCTGCGCCCGAGGCATCCCGGGCGATCACAACGTACTTGTATTCGGTGTAAGGCAGCCATTCGACGTCGGTGGCCTGCAGGAGGCTGGCCGGGACCGTGCGGATCAGGGTGGACGCGTCAACGGCGAGTGGTGACCCGGCCGGTCCGCGGTGGATGGCGAAGCTTGCCGGCGTTCCTGTGGGGGCAGCAACGGTCCAGTTCAGGCCAATGTCGCCGGCCTCCGTGGTGGCCGTGGAAAGCCCGGCAGTGACGGATGAGGGGGAGATCCGGATTTCGTCGATGTCCATGGTTCCCTGGACTGCGTCGTTGAAGGCGTGCAGCCGGATCCTCGTAGCAGCAGCCGGGACGGTGAAGAGACCCGAAGATTTCTGCCATCCAGAGGTCGGGGTGTTTCGCCCGATAAAGGTGGAGCCGCCGCCGCCGTCCAGGACGTCGATCCGCAGGCCCGCCTTGCCGGTGCCGGAGATGGATGCGATCCGGCTGAAGAACTCTGCCTGGAACGTGCCCCCGCCCGGGGGGAGGGTAACGTCTTGGGTCAACGCGAGCCGGCTGGAGGTGGTGTCGGTACTGATGCGCAGCGCGTTGGCTCCCGCATAGCCGTCTGTCTTGCCGACCGTGCCCGTTCCGGCCGCGGTCCAGCGGCCCCAGGCGTCCGGGTTGGTTCCGGTAAATGCCTCGAAGCCTCCGTTAGTGGCCAGGTTAGAGGCTTCATCGTAAATGGAGAGGTCAATGTCATCGAGCTGCATGGAGCCCTGCATGCCGTCCACCATCGGCTCGACGCGGACCGTGGTGGCCCCTTCCGGGACGTCCAGGTGGGCGGTGACTTGCCGCCACGCGGTGGCGGCGTCGGTCCCCAGGAACTGGGTGGGAATGCCGGGGAAGGTCACCCGGACACCGGCCCTGCCGGTACCCGTGAGGGTTCCATTCTTCTGCCAGAACATCAGGCGGAGCTTCTTCGCCGTTCCGGGCACCGCAGCGTCCTGGACGAGGAAGCCGCGGCTGGTGGTGGTGCCGGTCGCGATCTGGACAGCACCGCTGCCGTCCCGACCGGGAACCTGGGTGTAGGTGGCCGTGCCGGAGGGCGTCCACGTCCCCCATGACGTGGGCCCGGCTGGACCGAAGGCCTCAAAGGAGGCGTTGGTGACCAGATTAGGATTTGCAGCCGTGGCGGTTGGACCCACCAGGGTGGTACTCAGGGCAACAATGGTCAATGCCGCTGCCAGTTGCCGCATTCTCTTCAAAGCGGGTTTCATAGTCTTCCTGCGGATAGGCCCGCCACGCGGGCAGGGTGCGGTCCCCCAAAAAAGGAACACCGACGCGGGGCCCAACCCATGCCTTAGGGGCCGGATCAGCATGGAGAAACAACTCGGGCCTATTTGTGGTGCACATCACCTCGTGGGGATCTGGCGATGCTACAGGGACGCCAGGCAGGGGATCAACGAAACAGATCATATGATCGCTTTTTCGGCGTTCCGGGCGTCACTGGACGGCAAATCCGCAAAGATGTCCCTGCTCTTGTGCTGTTATTACCCGGGCTGTGGCGAAATTATGGGAGTATGATCAAATTGATCAATCAGTCATTCGGAGGGGTTTGCGTTGGCGCGGAGTGTGACAGAGAGACGGCAGGCGATTCTGGACATCGTCCAGAAGGAAGGCTCACAAGTCGTTCTGGAGCTGGCCAAGCGGCTGAAAATTTCCGCCGTGACAATTCGCCGGGACCTGGAGGAACTTGCCGCGCAGGGTCTGGTCCACCGGACGCATGGCTCAGTTGCCCCCGCCGCCGAACCCGCATCGATTGCCCTGGACGGGCCAAAAACCATCGGCCTGGTAGTACCGCACAGCAACTACTACTTCGACGGGGTCATCGCCGGCGCCAAAGCCGCTGCGGCATCGGCAGGAGCACGGCTGGTCCTTGGCGTCTCGGACTACGACAAGGCCACAGAAATGCACCAGGTCGCCCGGCTCACGAACAAGGGTGTCGACGGGCTGCTCATCGCCCCCACTCCCGATTTCATCACCGGCGAACTCGACGCCGAGCAGCAGCAGTGGCTGGTGTCCCTCTCCGTTCCTGTCGTCCTGGTCGAACGTCCCGTCGCGTCCACGGGCGTAGCGTCAATCCTCGATTCCGTCAGCTCCTCCCACTCCGCGGGAGCTGCCCTCGCGATCCGGCATCTTGCCGAACTGGGCCACCGCAAACTCGTCAGTGTCATGATCTCGGGCCCCAACACCCCGCAGGTCCGGCAGGGGTACCTGTCCGCTGTGGAGTCGCTGGGCCTGGAATCCCTGGGGGTTATTGATGAAGGAGGGGCAGGGTCTGAGGACGCAGCCGAACTGCTCCTGCAGTCCGTCCGCGACGGTGCCACAGGTATCTTCGTCCACAACGACCAACTCGCGGTCCGGTGCATGATGTGGCTGGAAGACGCAGGCATCGACGTCCCCGGGGCGGTTTCCCTTGCCGGCTACGACGATGTCATCGCCGGAGTAGCCCACGTACCACTGACCGCCGTAGCACCCTGGAAAAGCGTGGTCGGTCACCGGGCGGTCCAGCGGCTCCTTAGCCGCATCGCCGAAAGGGAACCAGCAGGGAATTTCGGCCGCCCAAGCGAACCCATGGCCACTGAACACCTCGAGTTCGTCCCGCGGCTGCATGTACGTCAATCAACAACCGAACCATCGTTCCAGACCAGCGCCGCAAGTCGTGGATAGGGTGACCAGAACCGGCCCAGGACGGGACAACAAAACTCGCTTTTCCTCCCTTGGCTTGCCCGGACATTGACGAGGTCATCCGCTGCGCCGAAAGAGAAAAAAGACGGTCAAGAATTACGAATCACCATTGGTGAGGCCATCGCCAAGACCTTGCAAGCCGATGCTCTGGGCCTGACATCGGCGGAGTGCCGCCACAGGGTACTCGGCAGGGACTTTGTGGCCGCTTCACCGGCAAATTTCAAGGGCCGATAACGGACGTTCCGTCAAGCTGGCCTGGTTCAACTTGCCCGTGCTCTTTGGACGAGCCTCGAGCAGTTAGTTCCAGAGTGTGTACGTGCCCCAGCCGGATGGAGCTCCGATATGCGAAATGGGTAGTAGCTTTACGTCCGGGTATGAGCGAAGAACCGCCGGTAGAAGTTGGGGTCGCCCTACGTCGAGGGTCCGGAGCATGTGCTGGATAAGAGTCAGTTGCCCGAAGGTTCGGTTCATCTCCTGGCGAGCCCGGTCGAGCTCGGGGAGTTGGCCAGCATTGGGAAGTTTGGGCTTTATTGCATGGACCTTGTTGAAGAGTCTTCCGTGGTGGGCACAAATGTTTCTCACGACGTTAAGCGATTTCATCCACGACTCCAGCTGCGGGGCGGTCAGGCCGAACTTGTCCGCGATGCCGTCTTGAGTCTGCCGAGGTGAGAAGCCGTACAGGTACGTGAGTGCTCCCCAGTCGAGGATCTCTACCGCTGCCCACACAGGGAGCGCTCCGCCGTATTTTGCTTGGTGGTGCTTGACGAAGTCTTCCTTCGAATCAGCGAGGCCCTTCTTGTAGCGCTGCATCCATGTGGCGTAGGAGGCACCCTGAGTCGCCCGTGGCCCCAGAAGCGCTGGCTTTAGATGAGCGCATTCGTCTATCGTTCCGAGGGCATGCCCGAGGAGGGATCGCAAGGCCAGCTCTATCGGGGTGAGAGAGGCAAAGGTTGCTGTTCGGAGACTCGCATCGAAGCTATAAAGCCGGACGACATCAGCAAAGGAAGTTCCGGCGTAAAAGTTATCTTCACGTTCTGACGTTCCCTGACGCCTGAATGAATACCAGTAACCGCTGAGACGGTAGTAATTGATGTGCTGCAGCTGCTTGATAGCAGCATCCCTGTCCCCGATGTTCATCCCGCGGGAGGCTAGGAGGTCGACCTGTTCGTCGTAGGTCTTGTAGGCCTTGACGGACGCGGGCAACTGACCTCCACTCAGAGAAAGTGAAGACCGGCCCTGGACCTACCGAAGTAGGCGGAACCGGTCGTAGTGCTTCAACTATATCGGATTTTCGTATGCAGCTCCAGCCAGCTGGGATCGCCGCACGGAGTGGTCGAGCTAGATCACTGGCGGAATTGCCAAGCGGATATCTAATAACTACTGCACGCGGCTACATAGCCAGTGAGTTGGCCGCCCGGAACCCGAGCCATCAGGGTTTACTTGACCGTCCATTCGTCACTTCCACTCCGCTGCGTCAACGCCGATAAGAAGCCTTCGGTCAAGGAGCCATCAGGTTATACCGGAAGGAGCAGAAACCGTAGGACGGTTCGCTACGTGCCGCTGCCGTCAAGGTTTCTCGGAGATGGCCTTGCCGTAGAGCCGCTTTAGACGTGGGGGTGGCGGGCAGCGCGGGAAACCTTGCGGGCCGGGTCTGCCGTCCTCACCTGGCACGCGAGCTTCGATGCGACGATCTTCGTTGCCGGCAAAATAAAGCCGGAACTCCGTTTATTGACAGTGGATAATGGTGTTCTCATCTGCCACCCTGACAGTAGGAGGGCAGGAAGCTCCGGTCGGGTAGCCCGATTTTCGTCGAAATAGTCCAAAGAGTCGGGACTTGATGGAATTTGCTTGGAGCAAGGGCTGCGATGCGCAGGTCAGCAAGTGTCTGAGAAGAACACCAGAGCCGCCGACAGGCGAATCCTCCGTGGCCAGACGGCCCGACGTCAGGTAGGGATGTAGGTCAGGAAAAAATGGCGCACTCCTACTCCCGTGGTTAGGTGGTTTAGGGAGTCGATTCAGAGAGCCGCCCGTGAAGGAAAGAAATTTGTTATCGAGGCTTCATGGACCGTGCGCTATGAGGTTGTCGTTTGCTCGACTTCACCTTCGCAAGATCTATTCGCGATACTCCCGAGATGTGCCGCATGGCACGTCGCCGTCGATGCGAACGGTGTACTTGCCGTAGTCGTGTTGTATGACCAAGATCCCCTGCCCGCGCTGAAGTGCGGCGGGTATGAGTCGCCTGATGGCATGGTTAAGTTTCTCGTCCCTGTTCTGGGGCTCCTTCGAAGTGATGACTTCAAGGGAAGGAGGAAGTGCCGGGTTTGGGAACGGGTCGCCGCCCGTTTGCGAGAAGGCAGCGCTGGCTTCCGATTCATGCGGATTGTAGGACACAAGTCCTCCTTTGCTGGATCAACAGGTGTACCGACGTAATTGCCGTTGATGTGGTTTCCCGCCAGGTCACCGGACCTGCTTGCAGTCCTCCCGTCCGGTAGAGCGGAAGCTTCCACGTGACTGCATATGAGGCTGAGTCAGGGGTTTGTCCTGCAAGAAATCAAGGCCTGGCCGAGGGGCTTCAGATTGGTGTGTACAGGGTTGGGCTGAATCTGGGGAGCCCTTGCCAGATTCTGGTTTTCCGTGATTTCCGAAGTCGCTCCATCGAATGCCAGAGGTAGTTAGCAGGGAGCATCTAAAGCTAAACGTCAGGCGTGCCGCAATTATTTACTCGGCCCGGTTTGTTATTCGCATATTCAAACGGTGATATTCAGCTTTTCCGTCGGCAATTAAGTGGGCCGCGGCCATGCTGTCGAGGGATTTGAGATGTCAAGGTCCGTGCCGTTCTCATCTGCATCGAGCGGGTCAGTGCTCGATGCAGGTTTTCTATGCTGTCCGGATCAGTTTTATTGGAAGTGCAGGAAGTCTCGCCCTGACCCTGAAGTCGGATGTCACGGGGCGGCATTCACCGTTCCCGGCTGGCCGGCGGCCCTCCATGACAATCACAGTGGCGAGGGCTGGGACGCTGCGATTTCGTTGGAGAGATCTTTGTCACGGCAGTCGGCGTTGAGACGGTCACTGCCGCCTTATCACGCACCGTCTCCAGGGAATGGGCCCGGGACCGGAGAGCTATGTAGTCTCCCTTGTAGAAGAGTAGGGGCTCTGCATCGGCACGGGCGCTCAGGGCGCGGACTGCGGCCACAACGATGGTGTGGTCGCCGCCGTCGTACTCCTGCTGAAGTTCGCAGTCCACCCACGCCAGGGCATGGTCCAGGATTGGGCTTCCAAGAGGCGAGGGTGAGTGGTTGACTCCGGCAAATTTGTCCGTGTCCGAGCGCCCAAACTGGACCGCCAGGTGCTGGTGTTCAGCGGGCAAAATATTGACGGTGAATCGGCCCGCTTTGCGCAGCAGGGGCCAAGTCTTGGAGGTGCGCGCGGGGCTGAACGACACCAGCGCCGGTTCCAGTGAGAGGGAAGAAAACGACTGGCAGGTCCAGCCCATCAGCCCGTCCTCCGTTGACGCGGTGATTACGGTCAGGCCAGTGGCGAAGTGCCCCATTATGTGGCGCAGCCGTCGAGGAGTCAGGTCAGCATTGTCTGTCATAGGTGTCCTTTCAAGGTGGTGCCCTAAATCAACCAGCCTGGGGATTGAGTCCTCAGTCCGCAGAAACTTGCCAGTCCCTTGCGCAAACACGGGGACCACGGACTGAAGCACGGCGTGAAAAGGACCCAGTGCTAGGCTTTGCACTCCGGCTGATTTCCCCCGTCACAAGGGGTCCGGTGCCTTTTGTTGCCGTGACCTCGTTCCGGTCCTGCTCAGGAGAGAAATTGAGAAGCTTGATGCCGGGGACGACGACAGAGGCTGCACCTGGAATGGAGCATGCTGCCGGGCTCATCAGAAAGGTGGCCCCGAGCGCCGCGACGGCTGGTGGAGGGTCGTGGCTCTGCGCGTTTGCGCGTAAGAGCTATTCCTCGGCGTCATCATTCCATTTGCCCACGGCACTTTTGCTGAGCCACCCGAAGAAGACGAACAGAGCAATGCCTAGAAGTGCGGCGGTGAGGATTGCGGTAAACAGCTCCACTGATTGCAGGCGGGCTTGGTAATTCGAGATCAGGGCCCCGAGCCCCGGCTCACCCCGTCGGAAGAAGAAGTCGCCAACGATCGAGCCCACGACGGCGAGCCCAGCGGAGATGCGCATGCCTGCGAAGATCGCGGGGAGCGCGGCGGGGAATTCCAGCTTGAGCAATACGGTCAACCGGCTCGCCTTCTGAAGCGCGAATAGCTCGCGTTGACCCTTGTCGACGGACTGCAGCCCGAAGAGGGTGTTGGAGACCATGGGGAACAGCGCGATTAACACGCACACGATGATCCGTGCCGGATAATCGAAGCCAAACCAGAACCCAATCAGGGGTACGAGCGCCAGGATCGGCGTGCATTGGAGCGCAACGGCGTACGGGAATGTTGAGCGCTCGACCCATCGAGCCTGACTCATGACCACGGCCCACCCGACGCCGATGGCCACCGCGATAGTGAGACCGATGAAGGCGACGAGGGTGGTTCGCCCCAGTCCTGTCATTAGTTCCCCGAATGTAGCGGGTTCGAGGAATCCATTCGCCAGGATCCGGTGTGGTGGAGGCAAAAGGAATTGCCTTTCCGGGCTGAGGACGAGAAGGGAGATGACATACCACAACGCCAACAGCACAAGCCCGATAAGCGTAGGCGGCATCCACCTCTTTACGCGGCCGTCGGAAGTGCGCACGTTGGCGGGGCGTATGAGCTTGCCGTTCTCGGGGGGTGCGGACGGGGCAGTAATCATTAGCGGTGTCCTTCTCGGAGAGCTTGTGAGACCTCGCCGCACAGATGGGCGAACTCGGAGGTGAAACGGATGTCGGGATCCCGGGGGTAGGGGAAATCTACGGCAAACTCGCCAACGATTGCACCGGGGCGGCCCGACATCACGATGACCCTTGAGGAGAGGTAGACCGCTTCTGCGACGGAATGTGTGATGAACAGCCCGGCGAACTGGCGTTCGGCAAACAGCCGGATCAGCTCGTCATTCAGTCGCTCGCGGGTAATCTCGTCGAGCGCGCCGAAGGGCTCATCAAACAGGAACAGCTCGGGGTTGAGAGTGAGCGACCGAGCAAGGGAAACCCGCATCCGCATTCCTCCGGAGAGCGTGCGCGGAAGGTGATCCTCGAAGCCGGACAATCCGACGAGATCGATCGCGGATTGTGCCTGTGCGACTCGCTCCGCCCCCGATGTTCCATTGAGCTCGGCGAGGAGTTGAACATTGGCGAGCACGTTCCGCCATGGCAGCAGCGTGGCGTCCTGGAAGACGTAGCCGATACGGGACGTCCCGATGTGCACTTGACCGTTCGTTGCCGGGGTAAGACCCGAGGCGATGCGCAGCAGTGTGGATTTGCCACATCCGGACGGTCCGACCACGGAGACGAATTCGCCCCGGGCAATGTGCAGGTCAATTCCTGCCAGTGCTCGCGTTCCGTTCGGGAAGGTGACTGAGACACCCTCGAAATCGAGCACGTGCTCGGTCTTTATCGAAGCAGCAGGTGGTGCTATGGCAATGCTCATAGATTCTCCTTAGGACAGGGTAAAGGGGCGAGAACAGGGCTGGAGCGCGTCCTGGTGGTGGAGGAAGCGCCGCCGGGCCTAAAGCTCAGTCGAGGATTGCGGAGGGACGCCATCGCAGCACCCCTCCGCAAGAAATGGGGAGTTCATGGTGCTGCGATGGCGCGGTCCACGAAGGCGGTGGTGAAAAGATCGGTCCCGTGGAGGTTCGCGGGCAGTTCAGTTCCTTGGCCTGCGATGATCGGGGTGAGTTCGTCGACAAAGCGTTGGACGCGGTCCATGTCGTATCCCCCGATCGTGCCGTTCTCGTTGGTGATCAACCCTTCGCCGGCCAACAACTTCGCGCTGTAGGTGGCCTTCCCGATCGTGTACGGCGAGTACGTCTCGTCCGTGGCGACGATATCGACGATCCGCTGGTTGGTCGCGGCAGGGTCTGTGATGTAGTCAGCTGATGCCTGCTGGATGATCGGCACGAGGCGCTCGAGGCAGGGGGTCATTTCTTCCAAGCGGTCCGACCGCACGGTCACGTTCGAGGCGTAGACTTCGTATCCCACATCGCGGAGCAATTGATACCCGACGCGGCGATCCCAAGCCGGTGTGTCGTGTTCGTAGGTATACGGCTCGGAGTTGGCGAAGCCCTGCTGGATGATGGCCGGATCGCTGACAAAACGGGCAGGGTTACCGTCGTAGCTAGAGTCGATTTGATCTTTTGCAAGGTATCCCTTGGCGACCATCCAGGCGGGAAAGATCTGGTCCCTGGAAACCACGACCGGAGCGTCGGTGGTGGCGATGTCAGTGATAGAGAAATCGTCGCCGTGGGTCTTTGGATCCCACATCAGCATCGCTGGGCTGTAGGTCAGAAGTGGAGTAAGTCCGACGACAGGCTGGACCTTTGCGGCGGCGATCAATTGGTCGGAGTGCACCAGTCCCAAGTCGATGTCGTCGTCGGCGTACATCTGTGAGGTGACGGGCTGGAATCCGATTGCCGGCCCTCCGGCGAGAAGTGTGAGGTCGATGCCGGTGTCCGCACCGCTGGCTACGAGAGATCCCGTTACGGACTTGCGTGAGGGGTCGGTGCTGTAGTCGTCGCCCAGCAGTTCGAACATCGCGCCCATGTCGGACTGAGGCTGCCATTGCAGTTGAACGGTGAGTTCGCTCTCACACACTTCCGTCAGCGCGAGATCGCCCGTCGCAACGGGAAGAGCGGCGACGGGCGTGGGGGAACCGGGCGCCGTGGACGGAGAAGTGCAGGCGGCGAGCGTGAGGCAGGCGGCTGCACTACCTATGAGAAGAGTCATGCGTCGGGACATCGTGAGGTCTCTCTTTGAACGGTCATTTGGGTGTGAGCGAGTTGTTGTTCGTTTCAGCATGTGCCATACGTTGAATGCATCTCAAGGGCCGCGATTACATGTAACAAAGTGTTTACACGCACGATATCGACGCGATTGCATGCATCGTTCACTCTGGAAGTACCGCCCAGGCGAGTCGCGTCCCGGGGCAACCTGGCCACTGGTAGTGGCAACGAAAGCGAGGAAAGTTATGAACACCGACAAGCAGTACGACCTCACCGAACTGAACAAAGAGGCGCGGATGGGGGAGCGCGGCGTCGAACGATACGACGTCGAGGTACCCAAAATCGATCTCACCGATTTTGAGAACCGGCGCGAGGAAATCACCGAGCAACTCTGGCGGGCGGCAACCGAGATCGGATTCTTCCAGTTGATCAACCACCCCATTCCACAGGAGATGGTCGATGAGGCCTTCGCCCGATCGGCCCAGTTCTTCGACATGCCGCGGGAGAGTAAGGAGCGTCTGCCGCTGGTGAAAGCAGACAACGCCGGATGGGAGCACACGAGTCAAACGCGTCCGTCCGTGCGAACGCCGGATCAAAAGGAGTCTTATCAGGTGACGCGTCCACATATGGATGGTTTGTGGCCGGACGAGCAGCAGTTACCTGGGTTTCGCGACTTCATCCTCGATTTCGAGGCCAAATGCTGGTCGCTGGCGATGCAGATCCTCTCGTGCTTCGGTGACCGACTCGGGTTCGACAGGGATTTCTTCGCCCGGGCACATGACCCGGAGAGTGAGACTTACCAGTCCACGCTTCGCCTCATCCACTACTACGCACTCCCCGAAGAACTGAAAGGCCGACCGGGAGTGTGGCGCGCGGGTGCGCATACCGATTTCGACTGCTTGACGCTGCTGTTCCAGCGCACTGGGCAGGGCGGCTTGCAGGTATGCCCAGGACGCGACATCGAGGCGCCGGAGTGGACCCCCGTAGAGCCGGCCGACAATGCAATCACCTGCAATATCGGGGACATGCTGATGCGGTGGAGCGACGACCAGCTGCTCTCAAACTTCCATCGCGTGCGAGTGCCCGGAGAAGGCGAGTACACCGGTGCCCGTTACAGCATCCCCTTCTTTGCGCAGGCCAATCGCGAGGTGGTCATCGAACCGCCGAAGGGCACTTATCCTGCTATCCCGGCGCGTGAGTACCTCGATCAGCGGATAGCTGCGAACTACGGGGCAGCGCGTATGTAGAACAGTTGTCTCGATTGGACGAAGGGTGGGCGCACGTGCCACCCTTCGTCCAACTGAACTACTTGAAAGGTGAGGATAATGGTGATGGAGTCCGGCGAAGCAGGTACTCTCCTCAGCGAGTTGGTGTACACGAAGATCGTCGGACAAATCTCCACGGGCGAATTGCTCCCAGGCACGCTGCTGAGCGTGCCAGCCCTAGCAACGCAACTTAATGTGAGCCGGACACCGGTGCGTGATTCCATCGCACGATTGGTTGCCGACGGGCTGGCGGTACACACTCCCAATGCAGGCGCCCGAATCGCGACCCTCACCCAGGAGGATGTCACCCAGGTGATGAATGTACGTGAGTTGCTCGACGGATTGGCCGCCCGGGAGGCGGCAGCGCAGGCCGATCCGGCGGACATTCAAGAGCTACGGAAGTTGCTGCAGCAGCAGCGGGAGCGATTGGCGCTCGAGGCTGACGAAATCCATGACGCACGCGAGGATCTGCTCTTCCACACGGCGGTTCGGAGCCTGGCCCGCAACCGCGTGCTCAGCGCATCGCTCCACCGACTCGACTCACTTGCCCACCTCTACCGATCGGGACTGTGGGCGGACTCAGACAGCCGGGTCATCGCGGTGCACGAGCACACGCTCATAATCGAAGCCATCGAGCGGGGTGACGAGGCAGCAGCAGATGCCGCGGCACGTGCTCACGTGTCGTCCCTCGTGGTACGAATGCGACGTCTGGCGCGCGCGACAAGCGACGTAGGCGCACCCGCCGCGTCTCGCTCACGACGCTAGATCAGAACGTGGCGGTCCGTGCCTGACAGACGAACTCGTACGTCTGCCCACCTAGAGCTCCCTTTTGCTGGCGCTAGTCCTGATCAAGGACCCGAATAGGTGGAACGGTGGCGGGTGTGTTGCAGCGTTTCACTCCAAATGCAGCATCGAAATCGCCGTGCTCAACGCCAGAGCTCGACCCCCACCATCATGGTTTTCTCGCTCCTTCACAAGCGATTCAAGTCCGCTCGCCTGCAGCACATAGCCAAAGAATAAGGATCAATGGAAAAACCACCGAAATGAACCGTCGTTGCCGCAGCACACGCCAGCAGAGGTAGAAAACACCTCGATAACCACAAAACGCGAGTTCTCGCAGATACTTCCACTCCCGTACTTTTAACGCCGATAACAACCCTTCCGTCAACCTGACTGGGGCTCAAGGCAAGCTCCTTCCGGTAGCTCGGATCGTTCACGGATCGGCCAATTCGCCTACTGATAGGACAATGCAGCTGACCTAAGTCCTAAATCGACTGGGACTGCCAGCCGAGGGTGATCATTGACCAGCTGACGGGATCAAGCTCAGCGACGAGCCGTCCGTCGAGGGAGGAGATGCCTTGCAGGGGCCGTGGCAGGACGGTCGAGCTGTCTTGTTCGGTGGCAAACCACAACGGGTCATGATGCGAGTAGGTGAGCGCCTGATCGATTTCCAGACTGCCGAATGCAGACAGGTCCAGGCTTACCTGCAGTCTTTCGACGGTATTGCGGTTCGTGGCCAGGATCGTGACTCGCCCAGTTGTTGGATCGTGCGTGGCCACGGCCGAAATCGAGGGCACTTGTCCATGTTGGGGTGAGGTGAACGATGGCGATTCGACGGCGAGCTGGAGGACCAGGCCTTTGGCGTTGGACGAGGTGAGCGCAAAGGGGTGGAACGTGGTCTGTTTCCATGCTGGGCCCTTGGGGCGGGTCATGATGGGCGCGATGACGTTGACGAGTTGGGCGAGGGAAGCGGCATGGACCCGGTCTGTGTGTTTAAGCAGTGTGATGAGAAGGTCGCCGACAACCACGGCATCTGCCACGGTGTAAAGGTCTTCGAGGAGGGACGGGGCTTCTGGCCATTCGTCGCCTGTCGGGGCGGGGTTCCGCGGCTGGGTTCCGTGCCAGATGTTCCACTCGTCGAATGAGATGTGGACGTCCGTGGCGCTCTTCTTGGCGCTCTTGACGTGGTCGATGTGGGCGACGATGTCGTTGATAAATTGGTCCATGACGTCACCGGCGGCGAGGTGGTCTTCGAGGATGCCGAAGTTCTCAAAGTAGTGATGCGCCGATATGTAGTCCACTTGCTCGTAGGTCTCGTTCAAAACGGTTCGTTCCCATTCACCAAAAGTGGGCATCTTGGACGAGGAACTTCCACAAGCCACGAGGCGAAGTTTGTCTCCGCCGATCATCCGCATGGCCCTTGCGGTTTCTGCGGCGAGCCGAGCGTATTCCTCGGCCGTTTTATGGCCGATTTGCCAGGGCCCGTCCATCTCGTTGCCCAAGCACCAGTAGGTGATGCCATAGGGTTCCTCGAAGCCATTCTTCCTGCGACGGTCCGAAAGTGCTGTCCCGGAGGTGATATTGCAGTACTCGAGGATGTCCAGTGCATCTTGTGTACCACGGGTCCCCAGGTTAACGGCCATCATGGCTTCAACTCCGGCTTTGGCGCACCAGTCCATGAAATCGTCCAAACCCACTTGGTTGGTTTCGGTGGTGTGCCACGCGAGGTCGAGGCGAACGGGCCGTTCGCCCTTGGGTCCGATGCCGTCTTCCCAGCGGTACCCTGAGACAAAGTTCCCACCGGGGTATCTGACGGTGCTCACACCCAATTCCCGGGTCAGTTCGATCACATCGCCCCGCCACCCGGCGTCATCGGCGGTATGGTGGCCGGGCTCGTATATCCCCGTGTAGACGCACCGTCCGAGGTGTTCAATGAACGCTCCGAACATTTCCCGACGTACAGGTCCAACGACGAATGCCGGGTTGGCCGTTATTTTGACCGCAGGGGAGGGTGTTTTCAGGTCCGGCATAGGGTGCTGTCCTTTCGAAGGGTTGCGCGTGTGCCCGATAGGCGCCGCGCTTGAGGTGTCAGCGAGCAGTGTATCGATAAACCGAGCGTTGGCCTAGAGGTCCGAAGGTTTTCGGAAGGGGCTTACCGCCACGGCGGGCGCTCCACTCGGCGTCCGTGCGAGTCATGGAAAGGAAAGATAGCGAAAAACCTTGACGCAAACCACGGGCCATGTAACGATAAATGCATTCCCCGCCAGGCCCATAGGGCTAGTTCTTCGGGATCTCAGTTTATCGATACATCTCTGCCGAATTGGCCGTTTTGTAGCGCGTAGCAAGGAAGGTGCGCAGTATGAAGCCATCAATAGTTAACCGTCGGGGATTCCTCGGCCTTTCCGCGGCAGGCGTTGCCGCTGCCGCTCTTAGCGCATGCACGGTCAATTCCCCGGCCCCTCAGGGAAGCGGCACGTCCGGGACAGGCGGCATCACCATCATGGGCAACGAGGGGGAGATCACCAAGGACGTGATCGCTGCCTGGCAGCAAAAGAACCCTGATGCGCCGATCACCTTTGTCAAGTACGATGAGACCCGGCTGAACGCGATGCTCGCAGCGGGCAGCCCGCCGGATCTGGTCCGCGGCGCGGGAGCCCAGATAACCCCCTACCTGGCCACCCGAAAGATCGCGAAGCCACTGGATGACTACATCGCGAAGAGTTCGCTCTTCAAGTCCTCCGACCTGGAATCCGTCAACGATGTGTGGAAATGGGATGGTACCAGCCAAGGCGCTGGTCAGACCTACGGGCTGACCAAGGACTGGAGTCTGGACATGATGTTCTGGTACAACACGTCCGCCTTCGAGGAAGTGGGTGCCAAAGCGCCCGACAATGCCAATCCGCCCACTTACGACGATTTGCTGGAAATTGCCAAGACGATGACCAAATCGGAGGCCGGTAAGGTAACCCGCTACGGTCTGTTCGCCACGAGTCCGGATGTGGCGGTTCTCCAGGGCATGCTGGCGACATCCGGGGTCTCGTTGTTCAGCGAAGACTTTAAGACAGTTGACTTCAGCACCCCTGAAGCACAGAAGGCCATTCGATGGCTAAGCGATGTAGCAACGGCCAAGGCGGGATATTCGTTGTTGGATCCCAACCCGGATGGCTGGGATTGGCCACCATTCAGCGCTCAGCGCCAAGCCATGGCTGCAGGCGGCTACTGGGTAACGGGCATTGTGGGGCCGGACGCCACCGCTTCCGGCTTTGCCCGGATGTCGCCGGCCCCTATGCTGGGCACTCAGCGTGTCAGTCCGACGACGAGCGCCACCGGACACTGGATTCCGGATAAGGCGAAGAACGCCGATGGCAGCTTTGCTTTCCTTGAGTGGTTCACGGCGGGACAGCCCGCCGTTGACCGGGCCGCGAGCGGAAGCGGCCTCCCGGTCATCAAGAGCCTGCGCTCGAACTTGCCTACCAAGGACGCTTTCCAGAAGGCCGCGCTTGAGACCCAGCAGGCGGAGGACAAATATGCCAAAGTACTGAGCTTTTCCCCGTATGCCACTGTCACTGCCCTGACCGCAGCCGTTTCTGACCTGTTCCCCAAGCTTGTCGAGGGCTCCCTTTCGGCGGGCCAGTTCGCTGACCAAGCCAATGTTAAGTGCAATGCCCTCCTTGACGAGGGCGTCTCCCGCATTGGCGGCTGATGTGCTGGCGACAGTGAACCGCGGCGCGCCGGCCCGGCGAAGCAGACTATTATCACGACGGCGGAGCGCCGCGTTTTACCTTTTCGTTTCCCCTTGGATTCTGGGGACGATCTTCTTGACGTTGTTCCCGCTGGCCTACGCTTTCGGCGTCAGCTTGACCAACTGGGACGGGGTGAGCCCTGGGTTCCGGTGGGTAAGTGGTAAAAACTACTCCGATGTCCTGACTGATCCGGAGACCTGGGCAAGCATGGGGCGCTCCGGACTCCTGGCGGTCGTCGTGGTCCCGTTGACTGTGGCGGGCAGCGTCGGGCTGGCGGTGCTCCTCAACCAGAAAGTGCGTCTCCGCTCATTCTGGCGCACCATGATCTACCTACCAGCCATTTTCCCGCCGGTAGCGGCGGCGCTGAGCTGGAAGCTCCTCTTCGACAGAGACACAGGAGCCATCAACGCCATCCGAGCCTGGTTCGGCCAGGACGCAGTTAACTGGATGACCGGCCAGCAGGTATTTGTGGTGCTCTTGGCAGTCATGCTCTGGGGTATTGGCGGTGGAATGATCATTAACCTGGCAGCCCTGCAGGATGTGTCCCCGGAATTGCTGGAGGCCGCGACACTTGACGGGGCTGGACCTTGGCGCCGTTTCACCTCCGTGACGTTGCCGACCATGTCACCGGTGTTGCTCTTCCAGACTGTCACGGCCACCATTGGCGTCCTGCAAACGTTCGTGCCGGCCTTGCTGCTCTCGCCAGCGTCGGGAGCGGCGGCGATCACCGCGGTACCCGAAGCGAACAGGGTGTTCATGATCGATGTCTATGCCCAGTATTTTGCGTATTCCCGTTACGGATATGCCTCAGCGATGCTTTGGCTGTTCTTCCTCGTAATTCTCTTGGTCACTGTTCTGTTCTTCTGGGCAAGTCGCAAAACGGTCTTTTACGCGGTCGATCCTTCACGTAGGGCAGGTAAGCCATGAGTGTTCCGCAGGTAGAGCTAAGACAAAGCCCGCCCGAGGAACCCGCCAGCGGCACAGCTGCGCGACGTTCGGCGAGTAGGAGGAGGGCTTCCCGGAGGTCCCGGCTGCTGGTCGTGGTGGTGTTGGCCGTCATCACGGCGGTACTGGCATTCCCCGCCTATTGGGTTGCTGCTACGGCGTTTAAATCACCCGAGCAGCTCAACTCTGCGGTGGTGGTACTCTGGCCTGTCCCCGCGCATTTTGAGAATTTCGTGGACGCGGTCACGAGGGTCCCATTCGTGGCGTATGCCGTGAACTCGTTGTTCCTCGCCACCGTCAGCGGTCTCCTGACCACGTTCTCATCAGCCTTGGTAGGGTATGGTTTCGCTCGACTCCACGGCCCCGGCAAAAGGATGCTTTTCGGAGTCCTGATAGCCATGATGATGATGCCTGGCATTATTACGCTCATCCCCACATATCTGCTTTTCTCGCAAGTGGGGCTGGTCGGCAATTACTGGCCGTGGGTGATCTGGGGATTGGCAGGGTCGCCCTACCTGATTTTCCTGTACCGACAGTTCTTCGCAGGGCTGCCCAAAGAACTTGAGGAAGCCGCGATTTTGGATGGCTGCTCGCAACTTGGGATATTCGTCAAGGTCTTCTTGCCCGTTTCGAAACCCATCGTTGTTACTGCATTTGTGATGTCTTTCCTGGCAACCTGGGGCGACTTCATCGCGCCCAACCTTCTGCTGAACCAGAGCAATACTACGCTCGCGGTGGCGCTATCCTCCGGCTACGTCAATGAACGGGGTTTTCCTTTGAACAACCTCATCGCGGCAGGGTCAATCCTTTACGTGATACCAGTGGTTCTGGTGTTCTTCTTCGTCCAGCGCCGCTACACGGAGAATTTCGCCTCCGCCGGAATCAGATAGCACAGGAGAAAGGGCCGCAATGGTCAAAATGTCGGATGTAGCACGCCTAGCCGGAGTTTCAACCATGACGGTGTCGAACGTCGTCAATGGACGCCGTTCAGTCAATACGGAGATCCGCCAGCGTGTCCTTGAGGCCGTGGAAGAGAGCGGGTATGTTATGAACCGCTCAGCAAGGACGCTACGCACCGGAATGACAGGAGTCATTGGGCTCGCTGTTCCAGCCATTGAGAACGCTTACTTCGCCGAACTCGCCAGCCGGGTAGTGGCCCAGGCAGCGGAGCGAGGATACAGCGTAACGGTTGAGCAGACAGGAGCGCACGTTCAGGGGGAAATCGACGCCGTCGCCTTCTCCAGGACGCTTGAATGCGATGGGCTCATCCTCTCGGCTATAGGGATCGGGCCGGAGGAAGCACGCTTGCTCAATCAGTCCATCCCTTTGGTTCTGCTCGGCGAAAAGCACTTCGAGGAGACTGTGGACCACATTGCCATGCCTAACGCTGAGGGGACCAGGGCTGCGACATTGCACCTGGCATCCCAAGGGTGTAAGCGAATCGCGTGGGCAAGCAATCTCCCACAGGAGGGGGAAACCCATAATGTGGTGCTCGACCGTCTTCAGGGCTTCCGTCAGGGACTCGCGGATTCAGGGCTCCAGGAGGATCCCGGTCTGCTGGCACCCTTGGACCAACCCACCATGCATGATGCTGCTGCCGGCATCCGGCAGATGGGGAAAGAAGGCGTTCAGTTTGACGGTGTCGTCGCTGTGACAGATACCGTGGCCTTCGGCGTCATCCGGGGCTTGGCAGATTTGGGGCTTCGAGTTCCCCAGGACGTACGCGTCATCGGCTACGACGACATTGAGCAAGCCAAATTCTCCACGCCGTCCCTCTCCACCATCGCCCCTGACCATGACTGGATGGTCAGTGCAGCACTCAATCTTCTTACCGAACGCATCAAGGACAGTTCCCACCGCGGGCGCGAGCTCGTGGCACCTTTCCGGCTCATCGCCAGAGAGTCAACCAGCTAAAACCAACAGAGAAACATTGGAGAATCCGCACTATGGCATCTGAGTCCCGGCTCGTCGTCAATCTTGACATCGAGGGTCCAACCATAAGCCGTCACCTCTACGGGCATTTCGCCGAGCATTTGGGCCGGTGCATATATGGGGGGTTCTGGGTGGGGGAGGACAGTGAAATCCCGAACACCCGCGGCATCCGAGACGATGTCGTCGCCGCTTTGCGGGAATTGCGCATCCCGAACCTGCGCTGGCCTGGAGGCTGTTTCGCCGACGAATACCACTGGCAGGACGGCATCGGACCCCGGGCGGAACGTCCGCGCGTCGTTAACTCGCATTGGGGCGACGTGGTGGAGGACAATTCCTTCGGTACCCATGAGTTTATGGATTTGTGCGAAATTCTAGGCGCTGAAGCGTACGTCAACGGCAACGTTGGCTCGGGCACGGTCCGGGAGATGAGCGAATGGATCGAGTACCTCACCAGAGCGGACGATTCCCCCATGGCGGCCTTGCGTCGGGCCAACGGGCAGGACGAGCCGTGGAAGGTTCCCTTTTTCGGAGTCGGTAACGAACCGTGGGGCTGTGGTGGTCACATGCGTGCGGAGGCCTACGCCGATCTGGCACGCCAATACAGCACTTACGTCCGCAGCCATAACGGGAACGAGGTCTACCGGATCGCTGCAGGAGCCAACGCCGACGATGTCGCGTGGACAAAGGCTCTTATGGAGGCGCTCCACGACAAGGGAAACGCCAACCGAAAGAGCGCCCCGTACCAAGGCATTTCCCTGCACTACTACACGATGTCGGGTCACTGGGACGCAAAAGGATCGGCAACAGCATTCAGCGAAGATGAGTACTGGAAAACGATCAAAGCTGCCCAACACATTGAGACGCTGCTCTCCGCACACTCAACCATGATGGACGTCTACGACCCGCACAAGGCCGTGGGCCTGATCCTTGACGAATGGGGCACTTGGTGGGATGTGGAGCCCGGCACCAATCCAGGCTTTTTGTACCAGCAGAACACCGTCCGTGACGCACTGGTTGCTGCCATCCACTTCGACTCCTTCCACCACCATGCAGACCGTCTGGTCATGGCGAACATCGCTCAGACGGTCAACGTGCTCCAAGCCATGCTGCTCACCGACCCCGAGACGGGTGCACTCGTCAAGACTCCCACCTTCCATGTCTTCGCCATGAATGCCGGTCACCAGGACGCCACTGCCCTGCACACATATCTTGCCTCAGACACTGCACACGAGCGGGACGGCGAGCAACTGCCGACCCTTACCGCTTCGGCAAGTACCAAAGACGGTCAAGTGCTGATCTCCGTCGCCAACTTGGAATTGGATGGTGAGAAAGAGATCGTCCTCGATCTGCGTGGTGGGCAGCTTGAGGAGGTGACCGCGCTCGTGCTCGGAGGTGATCACGTGGCCGCATGCAACACACCCGAGCACCTCGAAGCCGTCGCACCCCGCCCGCTACAGGTGAAGGAGCGTGAGGACGGCCAATTCGTACTCCGGCTGCCGGCACACTCTTTCGCCACGGTGCACGGCACGATCGCGGGTGCCGCTCCCACGACCGCCCAGACGACCGCCCAGACGACCGTCCAAGCGACCGTGCCCGCCGGCGTTGACTCTTCGCCGGGGAGCAAGCCGTGCCTGAACTGCTGAGCTGAGGCTCCCACCAGGGCCCACACTGAAACGGGGGAGGGCCATCCTGTTCCCAGAACAAACTTCAGAGATGAGATATCAATGAGCGTTGATTTCGGGCCCTTGGCCGCGATCCGCCTTCGGTCAGGGGACTTCGAGCAGGCGCAGCGGGTGAACCTTGAAGCGCTGCTGCGATTGGACACCGAGCGTCTCCTCGTGCCACACCGACGTGAGGCCGGAATCCCTGCTTCAGCCGAGCCCTACGGCGGTTGGGAGGATTCCGGGCTCGGCGGCCACACGGTGGGTCACGTTCTCTCGGCTCTTGCTCTGTCCGTGGCGGCTGGCGCCGACTCACGCGCTAGAGACATGCTGGGGACGTTGATCAGAGGTCTACGCGACGCGCAGCTTGCCCTGACAACGGGCTATCTGGGTGGCGTTCCTGAGGGACAGGAGCTTTGGGAGGAACTAGCCCGGGGAACGGTCGAGGCGACGCCCTTTGATTTGAACGGCCGGTGGGTGCCTTTGTATAACCTGCACAAGACGCTCGCCGGACTGATCGACGTTGCCGAGCAGGTCCCATCTGAGGAAGCCGATGAGCTCCTCGATGACTTGGGGCAGTGGTGGCTGGCGATAGCTTCGCGCCTTGACCAGGAAACCTTGGAAAGAATCCTGGTCACTGAGTTCGGCGGATTCACTGAATCGTTCGCCCGCTTGGCGTTGCTCAGGAAGGACGAACGGTATCTGTACCTGGCCAAACGGTTTGTTCGGCAGGAACTCCTTGAGCGCGTCCTAACGCTGCCCGGTGACGGGCCAGATGATCCACTCGCAGGGATGCATGCCAATACCCAGATTCCCGTTATCGTGGGCTACGCCACCATAGAGCGTGCGGCCCGGGAATTGGGGTGGGACGGCATGGAAACGGCACGCCTCGGTACCGCTGCACGCCTGTTCTTCGAAGATGTGGTGCACCGCAGCAGTGCGCTGGGTGGTCATGGCGTCCGGGAACATTTTCATGGTCGTGATGACTTCACTCCCATGTTCCTCGCCCGCGAGGGGCCCGAAAGCTGTAACACCTACAACATGGTCAAGCTGGCCGCCGCGCTGTATCTGCTCGACGAGGACTCGAAGTACTTGGACTATATAGAACTGGCCCAGTGTGGCCATGTTCTCTCAACCCAGCATCCGGAGCATGGCGGGCTGGTTTACTTCACCTCACACCGGCCGGGCCACTATCGGGTTTACTCGCCCGAACAGGACGGTTTTTGGTGCTGTATGGGATCAGGCTTCGAGGCCCACGCCCGTCATGGCGCACACGCCTATGCAACACGGGGAGACGAGCTCCGCATTGCATGGCTTCTAACGAGTGAAATGACGTGGGCCGAATACGGCGCGGTCATCTCCATCTACTCCGACCTGCCGGAAGCAACCGGTGCGCGCATCCAAATTACCGTCCAACAACCACGGGAATTTACCATCGCCATTCGGATACCCCCGTGGGCGGCGAACGCCGGTGCATTCCTGGCTGACGGTACGCCCATCGACGATGACGGCCAAGGGTGGTGGCGTGTCCGGCGCAGCTGGATCGGCACCCAAACCATCGATGTCTCCTTCGAAGCCACAGTGAATTCGATCCCGGCACCGGACGGCTCTCCTTGGGCTTGGATCCAACGCGGCCCGACTGTGTACGCGCAGGAGATCCCGGATCCGTCCGTGCAGTATCAGGCGACAGCCGCCAGGACAGCCCATATTGCCTCAGGGCAGTTGAGGCCACTGGCGGAGACTCCTGTTCTCATCCCCTCCGCATTGGAAGCAAAGTCTCTGAGCGATGGAACCCTGACCATCAGCACGGCCGACGGCGAGAGGATCGCACTCAAACCCTTGCACCGGATTCACAACGCCCGGTACCGGATCTCCTGGCCAGTGGCAGAGTTCCCCACGCAGGTCCCGGCGGTCCACGCCGCCCTTGAGGAACTCGACCGGGCCTCCACTTCACTGGAAGCCCGCGTGGTAGACGGGGTCATCTTCGGCGAACAACAGCCTGAGCTGGACCACGAAGTGTCCGCCCCGCAGGGGGAGCGTGGCACCACGACGGACGGACGGCAGTGGCTCCGCCCCGCCGGTTCCCTCACTCTTGTGCTGCGCGACTGGACAGTGGTGGCTCAGAGCCTCCGCATCGAATGGCTCCCGGACCATCGCGATATGGCCGTCCGCCTATCCCGAGCCGGGGAAAACGGCGTGGTGGTCCATGCTGATTCCTCCGGAGTTTGGGAGATGCCGTTCGCCACCCACGGCCAAGCGGAAACCCGCCTGGAACTCACACCCGTGGAGGGATACACCATGCCTCGCCTGACCCGGCTCCTGATGCTGACGGATACAGCAGATGGGCCCATTGAGGTCCGTCACGATGAGTAGCGAATCGCATCAATCGTCCCTATGAACCCGCCGCTGGGGCGGACCTTTGACACGCGCCGTCCCGCGTACGACAGGGCAGACAGATTTTGACATCGACAACGGCGTCGAATACCCCCGGGCCGGGGGTGGCCATACGACGGGTCGGTGCTCATCAGGAGTATTCAGATCGATCCAAGATGAAAGGCACTAAGATCTATGCGCGCATTCCCACTCTCGAAGAAGCTAAAGGCATTGGTGGCTATTCCACTGCTACTGTTGCTCGCCCTCGGCTTCGCCGTCGCGAACCCCGCCCCAAGCTACGCCGCCACGACACTCACCACCTACCCAACGTCCGTGGGTCATCCCACCAGCAGTGACTACACAGTGGAGGTTCGCGTTCCAGGCGGCTCATGGGTCGACTTGACCGAGCATCAGGCACGAGTCGGCGGCCCCTCCCGCGCGTCGTTCGCCACCTTCGTGTATTTCGATACCAACGGACCAGTGGAGGTCCGGGCCACCTATAACCTTGGCACCGTCTCATCCGTCAAGGTCCGCCCGACCGCCGAGGGGATTGTCCCCGCCCGTAACGGCAACACAGCAACATTCACGATCGGCGGTCCCACAAAGCTCGTGGTCGACTTCAACGACAATGTCGACCAGGACCTCATGATCTTCGCAAACCCGCTCGAGGCCAACGTGCCGAGCGCCAGCGACCCCAACGTCATCTACTACGGCCCGGGCTATCACAACCCCGGCAACACCACCATTGCCAGCGGCAAGACCGTCTACATCGCCGGCGGCGCCGTCGTTCGCGGAGCGTTCTTTACCGACAACGCGAGCAATGTAGTGATTCGTGGCCGGGGTGTCCTCCTCCAGCCGGGAGGTGTCGGCGTCCAGACCAAATTCTCGACGAACATAACCGTCGACGGCATCATCATCAACGGATACGGCAACGACAACAACGGCGGTTACGGCGTTGAAATCGGCAGCAGCAACGGCGTCGCGGTGAACAACGTCAAGCTCCTCGCCTACCGGAAGTGGTCCGACGGCATCGACATGATGGCTGCAAAGAACATCACCGTGAACGATGTATACATCCGAACCGGCGATGACAGCATCGCTGTCTACGGCACCCGGTGGGACTATGTCGGCAGCACCGACAACGTCAACGTCACAAACTCGGTCCTCATGCCAGGCAATGCCCACCCGATCAACGTCGGCACTCATGGCAACCCCGACGCCCCCGACACTATCAACAACATCCGCGTCACGAACGTCGACATCCTGACCCACAACCCTTTGGTTCAGGTGCGGTCCATATCGCTCACAGCGAGCGACTCGAACCTGGTCACTAACGTGATGCTCGCAGACATCCGCTGGGAGGACGTGCTGGTGCGCAAGTTCCTCGACATCATCACCTACAAGAACCCCGGCTACGGCCTGTCGGTCGGACGAGGGATCGACGGCGTCACTGTGAAGAACTTCTCCTACAACGGATCTCTCGAATTCGACAATCAGATCTATGGAAACTCAGCTACCCAGATGACCAAGAACATCACGTTCGAAAACCTACGGGTCAACGATAATGTCGTCACCACCGCCGCCGCAGGACGGTTCGCCATCGGCAACTACACAAGCAACATCTCCTTCGCGGCAAATGCCGGCACAGCGATCCAAGACGGCAGCGTGTACAAGCTCCTCAACGCGAACAGCGGCAGAGTATTAGGCATCACAGGTGGATCAACGGCAAACAATGCAGAGGCGCTCCAGTGGGACGATAACGGAACCGCCGACCACGAGTGGACGGCGACCCGGCTGGCCAACGGCAACTGGAGGCTGACGAATGTCAAGGCGGGCAAGGTTCTCGGTGTCCTCAACATGTCCGTAGCCGATGGAGCCAAAGCAGTTCAGTTCATGTCGAATGGTTCACGGGACCAGGAATGGCAGCTCGTAGCATCCACGGGAACCAGCTTTAAGTTGGTCAACGGTTACAGCTCCAGGGTCCTGGGCATTGCCGGTGCTTCGACAGCGAACGGCGCCGCGGCCGTGCAATGGGTCGATAACGGCACAACCGACCATAACTGGAACCTCGTGTTCGTGCGCTAAGAGGTGGGCTGGCCGGAGAGGCGTGGGATCGCTCACGCCTCTCCCGCATCCGCGGCGTGCACACGAGGATGCCTTCAGTTGGTCCGGCCGTTAGTGCCGCCGCGCAGTTCTGTTTCGTCGTCGAAGCTGTCGTGTCTGAGACGAAGTTCACAAAGATCGGGCTTTCGCCACATTCGGCTGTCTCTCGGCATGATGCGTTCCGCGTCCTTGATAGAAAGCGGGGCATTTACCATGGCCTCCGCGTGTTCGAGCTTGCTCGCACAGATGCGTCGTTGGCCACTTGATACACGGCGCAGGCCGGCCTCTTCCGGACCGCCATCCGTGTAGGAGCTTCCGAGGAGCAGCAGAAGGACTGGTTGCCCAAGGCATCGATTTCTCGCTCAAGGGCGTCTTCTCCCTGACCGAACCCGAGCACGATTCTGACATCGCCGGCGGGCTCTCCACCACGGCCCGCTTCGAAGCAGATCTCGACGGTGGTACATGGGTTTCGGACGGTGCCAAGCGGTGGATTGGGGGAGCCTCCACGGCTGATGTGTTGTGTGTGTTCGCCCGTGACGTCGCAGATGGGCAGGTCAAGGCGTTCCTCGTGGACCGTGCCGCCACCGGAGTGTCCCTGGAGAAGATCCATGGCAAAACCGCGTTACGGATGATGCAGAATGCCCACATAACCCTCGACAGTGTCAAAGTACCGAAGGCCATGCGCCTGCACAACGTGAACTCGTTCAAGGACGTTGCAGCCATGCTGCGAGCAATGCGCTCGGATGTTGCGTGGATCGCCACCGGCATACAAGCCGGTGGGTTCGAGTCAGCCCTCGCCTACGTCAAGGAGCGTCAACAGTTCGGCCGTTACCTTGTCTACCCGGCGGAAATTGAAGCAGTCATCTCAGAACTTGACGAGGTAGCTGCGTAAGCTGTTATCGGCATCAAAGACGAAAAATGGGGTGAAGTTCCGATAGCCATCGTCTCGCTCCGTACCGGGGCCCAACTAAACGAAGCCCAGCTTCATGCCCACCTGGATGGCCGGCTGGCCCGCCACAAAATCCCCAAGTCAGCGATCTTCACAGACAACATGCCACGGACAGCCAGCGGAAAAATCCGCAAGGTGGAGCTGCGGAATCGCGTTCCACACTAAACCAGCATCTGCAGGACGTGCTCCGCAATAGTTCGCTGGTGGCAGATTAGCCTGGGGGAGTCCAGGCACCGTGTCGACCGGCGCTAGGATAGGGCAGCGGGTTGTCCAGCACCGAAAGCCCGCTTTTGTTGAAGTGACACTTTTATATGGCTGGTGGAAACATTTTTCCGGGATTGAGGATGTTCCGGGGATCAAGGACGCTTTTTATTTGCCGCTGAATGTCGAGCAGGTCCGAGCCGAGTTCGTCTCCGAGCCATTGGCGCTTGAGCAGGCCGATGCCGTGTTCGCCCGATAGCGTTCCGCCGAGTTCCAAAGCGTAGGCAAACAGTTCACCTGCAGCCTTCCAAATTTCATCGGGAACTGTGTGACCTTGGTACACGAAGGTTGGATGCAGGTTGCCGTCGCCGGCATGGCAGGCTGTGGGAATCATGATCTGGAACCGATCCTCCAGTTCCAGGACTTTGCGGTACATGTCCCCGACCCGGTCGCGCGGCACCGATACGTCTTCCACCAGCATGGTTCCCATCGATTCCAAGGCCGGAAATGCGTGGCGTCGGATATTGACAAGACGTGCGGTTTCGTCGGGATCGTTGGTTATGCCGGCTTTCGCACCTGCGTCTGTGATGATTTTGGCCGCTTTGGACGCCTCTCCAAGGGCAGCCGGCCCATCGCATTGCACGAGGAGGTAAGAGCTGCCTTCAGCGAGGAGATTCTGTCCGGAATAGGTGCTGATGCATTCGAGGCTTCGGCGGTCCAGCAGTTCCATGACGGCCGGCACAAGCCCCACGGCAGTTATGGCGTCAGCGGCGTTAGCGGCTTGTTCGATCCCCGGAAAGAAGGCGCCGATTGTTGCAGTCTGGCCCGTCGGTATGGGCTGGAGCTTCAGCGTGCATTCGACAATGATGCCAAGGGTCCCCTCGGAGCCGATCATGAGTGCACACATGTCATAGCCGGTGACCCCCTTCACCGTGCGGTGCCCGACGGAGATCAGGCGACCGTCCGCGAGAACGACCTTGAGTGCAAGGACTGCCTCCCGGGTCACGCCATACTTTGCGCAGAGCAAGCCTCCAGCATTCACGGCGATGTTGCCGCCGACGGTGGAGATGTCCTTGCTGGCAGGATCGGGGGCCCACCACAGTCCATACCCGGCCAGTTCTGCGTTAAGCGCTCCATTCAGTATCCCCGGTTGAACCACTGCTAGGCGGTTGACGGGGGAAATCTCGAGAATGTCTTTCATGGATTCCATCGGGAGTACGATCTCACCGCTCCCGGCGATGCCCCCGCCCGCCAGACCGGAGCCGGCCCCCCGTGTGACAACGGGGGTCTTGGTTTCATAGGCTATCCGGCAAACGGCTTGGACGTCCTCGATGCTTTCAGGGTGCACGGCTGCAACTGGTGTCCCAAAAGCGACGTGGCCGGAGCGGTCTGTTCGATATTTTCCCAGCTCTTCGATGTCAGTCACCACCCTGCCAGGCAGAGCTTCCTGCAGCAAAGCTACAGCCTTCATGTCTTGGCCCTCATTCATCCGATGGTTATCTCCAGCACGAGCAGTTCTGATTCAAGTGGCTAATGGGGTGGGCTGATACGCCACGAATTTCCAGTCGCCGTCGTCTTTGGTCCAGACTGACAGGGCATTGTTGTTGAGCGTTTTGTAGGTGCCGTTGACCGTGAGGTCTGCGTTCATCCGTCCGACAACAAGAGCGGTGGTACCGGTGACAACGATGCTTTCCACACGGTGGTCAATCTGATGGTACCGGAGAGTACCAGCACGAAGCTTGGCGAGGTAGGTGCCCAAGGTATCGCGGTTCCCTCCTGTGTGTCCGTAGACGAGTTGTGGATGGCATAGGTCCTGGAAGGTGTCGAAGTCCTGGTCGAGGACTGCTTTGTAGCGTTTGTTCTCGAGATTTTGGATGGTGGTGTGGTCGGGACTGGTCGTCTGGGCCAAGTTGCGGCTCCTTTGGAAGCATTCGGACGGGGGCTGAGCGCTATGCGGTGACTGCGTCGCCGTTCAGGGCAGCGGTGAGCAGCGTGTGGATCCCTTCGCGGCTGACGTCACGCGGGTTGGCGTAGGGGTTGCGGGTGGCGAGGTCTACTGCAGTTTCGAGGTCTTCCGCGGCGAGTCCCAGCTCGCCCAGTGAAGAGGGGGCGCCGAGTTCGAGGCTGAGTTCTCTCAGATAGGTCGCTGGGTTTTCTGCGCCGGTGGCCCGTTGAAGGGTCCTGATAGTCTCGGGGATTGCCGGGGAGTTGTAGGCAAGGGCATACGGAAGTACCACCGTGTGGGTTTCGGCATGGGGCAGGTTAAAGGTGCCGCCGAGGGTGTGGCAGAGTTTGTGATGCAGCGACATAGTCGTGGCACCGAGTGTTGCCCCGCAGAGCCAGGCCCCGTAGAGCGCATCGCTGCGGTGTCCGATGTTTTCGGGTTCCTTGACGATCTTGGGCAGTGCAACGGTCAGGGCGCGGACACCTTCTTCTGCCATCAGCGAGATGATCGGGGAACGGTCGGGGGCATAAAGCGCCTCGACGGCGTGGGCGATCGCGTTGAAACCGCTGGTGACAGACTTGCCGACCGGGACGGTGAGCATCAGTTCCGGGTCGTAGATGACGGCGGCTGGCAGAACGCGCTGGTCGCGGCCGGTCTTCTTGACTCCGTCGGCGGTCAGGCCCCACACCGGCGTCATTTCTGATCCCGAGTACGTAGTGGGGACGGCGATGACAGGTGCACCGTATTCCAACGCGATGACTTTGCCAAGCCCTGTGGTGGAACCTCCGCCGACGGCGACATACCCGTCCGCGTCTACTACCTTCGCTACCTCGCGTGCCTTAATTGCCGATTCGATCGGCACGTGCATTTCGGCCTCAGAATGGATGCCGACACAAAGGTCTCCGAGCCGATCAGAAACCTTTCCCGCCAGATCTTTTTGAGAGGGAGTGGAAAGGACAAGAACACGCTGGAGTCCGAGATTTCGAATTACCTCGGGCAGCGACGCGAGCGATCCAGGGCCGAAGGTGACATGCATCGGCAGCGATTCGTAGTGGAAGCTTTTCATCAGGGAATTTCCTTGCTGGGTCCGGTCATGAACCGGCCAAACGGCTGTCGGGGTGCAGGGCGATGTCGACGATGCATTCAGCGAAGGGGGATGTGACCCCGTAGGATTCTGCCGAATCGAGATCGGCGTTGCTGGTAAAAGGTTTGATCAGGCTCTGCCTCACTGCAAAGACAGCATCGGAGTCAATGTATTCGCTGCCGTCCACGAAAATGTGGGTGGTCAGTTCCTTGAATCCCGGTGCAGAGACCAGGAAGTGGACGTGGGCCGGCCGGAACGGGTGGCGGGCGCTGCTCTCAAGCAGGCGTCCAACAGGTCCGTCGGTCGGGATGGGGTAGTGGCTGGGTACGACGCTTCGGAAGTAGAACTCTCCGTTTCCGTCGGCAGTGAAGAGACCGCGGCCGTTTCCGACGCTCTGAACGTCCGGCTGCTGGACGTCATAGAAACCCTTGGCATTAGCCTGCCAGACATCAATGCGGGCACCTGCAACAGCTTCTCCCGTGATGGAGGTAATCCTGCCCCGGACTATACAGACGTCGCCCTCGCTCTCGGGCGAGATGTTTTCCCCCATTGTCCGTTCGGGGGATGCAACCATGTGGAACGGCCCGAGCACTGTTGAGTCGGTTGCGTCTGGCGTTTCCTCATCATTGATGGTTTCAACCAGCATGGAAACGCCCAGCACATCGGAGAGCAGGATGAACTCCTGCCGCACGTCATCGCACTTCTGGCCAGTGGCGGTCAGGAAGTTGATTGCCGCTTCCCACTCCTCAATGGTTGGTGCCACATCGAGCACGAAGCTGTGCAGGTGATCTATAAGGCTATCCAAGACCGATTTGAGACGGGGACTGGGCGTGCCGCTGAAGCTCTCAATAACGGCGTTGGTGAGCGTCTTGGTGGCTGGATCGCTGGTCATGATGGATTTCCTTGATGGCGGCTGGGATGCAAATGGTTAACCGGGGAAGTGCAGCACGAGGGGCTCGCCCTCAAAGAATCCCGCGATCGCATGTGCGAAGCGTTTGGCATTATCTGTAGTCGGAAAGATATCCGTGTGGTCTTCGATGTGCCGCCACCCGACCTTAAGGAGATAGGTCTCCGGGCCGTCAATGCTTCGGACGAGTTCCACTGAGCGGCAGCCTGGGGCATTGGTCAGCTCGTGTTGGATACCGTAGAAGGCGGACTCGAACTCGTTGGCGCGTTCGGCTGCAATTTTCAAGTAAGCGTGCTCATAGATCACAGCACTTTCCCCTTCATCCATGGTCGGCGAGGTTGAGGAATGTCCCGTTGAAAAAGACCAACGGCAGGACTTCGTCGTGCACCTGGAATCGGCGGACCTCGCCGACTATCTGGACATGGTCACCCACCACCAGTGTGCTGTAGTGGGTACATTCGAGGCTGACCGAGGCAGCCTCAAGCTCCGGATCCCCGGATCTGTTCGCAGACCAATTGACGCCTTCGAAGCGGTCAGCACCCCGCCGGGAGAACGCTCGGCAGAGGTCACCCTTGTCATGTCCGAGGATGTTGATTGCGAACGTCGGTGACGTCTTAAGCCGGGGCCAGGTCGTGGAGGAAACGTCCACGAAGAAAGTCACCAAAGTGGGGCTTAGAGAAACTGACGTGAACGATCCCACGGTCATCCCCACCGGCCCATCGTCCGTCATGGCGGTTACTATGGCGACCGGAGTGGGAACTCGTTTCATGGCATGCCGGAACTCTTGCGGATCCACGACTAATACCTGTTCGGGTGCTGTCAACGTCATTTTCACACATCCATCGTGAGGGGGTTGTCGGCGCCCAGAAGCAAGCGCCCATAGACTTCCTTGCCAACCTCGGGCGTGACATATGCATGCCGGCCGGCGATTTCCGCATCACGCCAGATGCGATTGAGCACATTGGCATCTGCGAAAGATCCCGCGCCATTGGCGGTCATCAGGTCATCGATGCCGTTCTTGACCAGTTCGGCAATGATCCCGGTGTCATTGCGGATCCTTCCGCGGGTCAGCAAGTCCGGCAGCCGGCGCTCTGCGGCCGCCTGATCGATGTCGCTGCAGGCTTGGTGCATCAGCAACTCGGCAAGGTTGAAGTGAGTGGCCGCACGGGCGACGCCCAGCTGGTGGGTCGGTGAGTTCCTGGCTTCCGTGTACTGGGTGTAGGCCACGCGCTTGTTTGGGAGCTTCTCCCGCGTCAGCTCCAGGGCATGGCGGGCCAGCCCGATCTGCGCGGCGACAAGGATAATTGCGGCCACGGGGATGAAGGCCATGTTCGAATTGCGCTCATCGGCCTGATGCGGGGTGAGGAATCGGGCCTCACGCATCTCGGGGAAGCGTTGAACGCGGTAATCCGGGACAAAATGGTCTACCACGACGATCGTGTCGCTGCCGGAGCCACGCATGCCGGCCACAAACCAGGTAGGCCGGATGGTCCACGCTTCCTTGGGAATCAAAGCCAAGGCTCGTGGATCCTCGCCCTCGCCCAGATCAGGAAGTGCGACCCCCAAGGTGGCCCAGTCTGCGGCAAAGGAGCCGGATGAATAGGGCCATTCGCCACTGACTATGTACCCGCCGTCGACCCTTTCAGCTTTGCTTCCGGGAGTGAAGATACCGGATACCTTGGCTTTGGGGTTGACACCAAAGACATCATCCTGTGCCTGTTGGGAAAAAGTTGTGGCGAACCAGGTGCATACGTTCAGCAGCGCGACTGACCAGGCGGTGGACCCGTCTCCCCGTCCGACCTCTGCGATTGTCTCCATCGCCGTACGCAAGTTGGCTGCATGGCCGCCGTAACGGGCGGGCACAAAGATACTGAACAGGTCGGCGTCCTCCAGGGCTGCAATGACCTCGGGGGCGACTCGACGGTCCTTCGATGACTGCTCGGCATACTGGCGGATAAGCGGAATGAGTGAAGTGGCCCGTGCCACGATTTCGGTGTCAGGCGCCCAGTCCGAGGCTGGGAAACCGGATCGTGTGTCAGCGTCGCTGAGGGTCTGCGTCATAAGAATTGCCTCCAAAAACATGATGTGGATCACTTGTGCTAATACACTAGATGTCGTGGGAACGGGCCGAAATCCCGCATGCGAAGGCCACTGTCCCCTTCACGCACTGAAGCCCAAAAGGGGTATTTCCCATTGGTGAGCCGTGATTTTCTTATTTGTAAGCAATCAGCATTGGCAGGAAGCAGTCTCATGGAAGCGGCTGCTGAGCCCTGCTAGAAGAAGGAACGTCAAGTGTTAGGTTCACCAGATAATCAGTGGTTGGCGGGAAGAGAAGTGTCCCGTTCCAGTGATTTCGACGAGTTCCGTGAGACTCTAAACAGCCACTTCTACCCGGCCAAGGTTGACCTGAGGGAGGCTGGCACAACTGACATTCAGCCGCGCCTGAGCGTTGCGCATCTCAGGTTGTCCACTCTTGGTCTGGTGCACTTCAAAGGCCGGGTATCAGTCGACCCTGGAGACCTGCAGGGCTATCACGTTAACATTCCGCTCCAAGGCAGCGTCCTGTCCTACAACGGCCAGGCCGAGGTTCTGGCGAATCCGCTCACGGGGGCAGTGTTCACTCCAGGGAGGCGCACCTTCCTTCCCGACTGGAATGAGCAGTCCCCGCAGTGGTGCTGGAAGATTGAACGTATTGCGGTCGAGCGTGAGCTTGAGTTGTTGCTCGGACGATCCGTGCCGGATGCCATCGACTTCAACCTTGCCTTCGATCTCAGTTCACCGGCTGGCAAGCGGTGGCTGGAGACGATGAAGCTCATGGTCAGTTATGTCAACGAAATGGATGCATCCCCCGCTGCAGCGCACCATGTGGAGAACCTTGAACGTTCCTTGATCAGTGGACTGCTGCTAACCCAGCACCACTCTTATGGAACTTTGCTGCAGGAACGAGGTGGGCCTGTTCGACCGCGCACCATCCGCAAGGTCATGGACGCAATCGATGAAGACCCGACGAAGCAGTACACGTTGGGGGACCTTACCGCCATCGCAGGTGTCAGTGCACGCCAACTGCAGTATGCGTTCAATGACAATATTGGCGTCTCGCCCCTGGTCTACCTGCGGAACGCGCGGCTGGATGCAGCACGTGGCCTGCTTTTGAGCGGCAGAATGCCAGTCAGCGAAGTCGCCATGCGTTCAGGGTTCAACCACCTTGGAAAGTTTGCCGGATACTATCGCGACCGCTTTGGCGAAACTCCCTCGGCGACCCGATCAGGCGCGGAATAAACTCGTCTCCGCATGCTTGGCGGTTTCCGTGCCGTTTTAGGCGCAGAGCAGGTATGCACGGGCCGCCCGTGCAAGTTCGTCGATGGTTTCAGGCCAGGTGCGACGTCGAAGGGATTCGAGGTTCTCGCCCTGCATGATGCGGTGGGAGCAGGCGGAGTAGATCAAGCGAAAGGCGAAATCCACTGCCGCTTCCGGGTCCTCGTGGGCCAAAGAGTCGCGATGATTCAATATCAGCTCACCGAACCTGGAGCCACCCCTGACACTGGCAAGGTGTCCCTGTAGCCGGATATCTTCGTGGGTCAGGCCAACGATGAGCAGGACTCTAAGTGGGGCAGCGTTCTTTGCAAAGGACATTCCCACAACCTTCGTTGCGTACGCGATTGTCCGCGCGGGATCCCTGGCGTCCTTGCTCGGAATGCCGGACAGTTCCTGGTACAAGTTACCTTCGAAAAGACGAAGGAACTCTGATTGGGTCGCCAGCAGAAGCTGCTCTTTGTTGCCAAACCTTCGATATATGCTGCCCACCGACACCCCGGCGGCGGCGCTCACTTCCGCCGTCGTTAGCGCTTCAACCCCGGCCTCACCTAGAACGCGAACTGCAGCCTGGAGAATCCGCTGCTCTGTTTCCTGGCTGCGTTGCTGCACTGCCTGAGGGCGTTGAGGGGCAGAACCAGCCATAACACCGACCTTACTGCAAGCCTGCGGATGGTTGACAGGGAGCGCCCGGAATGCGAACGTTGATTTACATAATTTGTGGCATGCAACACACTGATGTGCGGCCTGCCAGAGAGCCTTCAGACACGAACGTGGTTGCCGGAATTCGTCCTACAACGTTCCGACGTCGCGTACTGGTCGATTGTGGAAACCAGATCCCGCTTCGATTTCGCGCGCCTTGTCGAGGTCTATTAATAGCCAGCCATCGCCACAGTCGGCAGCGCTCTTGCAGCGCCTCCCACTGGGCAGCCAACTCTACCTTTTGCAGGAGTGAACCTTGACCACCATCTTTGTCCCCGCAAGCGACCCCCGTTCCAATCGGGATTCCAGGTACCGGCCCCTCGAGCCACTCACACAACTTTTCCCCGCAGGGCATAAGACGGGGCGCGGAAAGCCTCCACTGACCACACCTATTACTGTCACCCGCGACCTTCCCATCCCGTTGCGGGATGGGGTGACCATCTATGCGGACGTGTACCGGCCAGCGGACGTGACGGACGGCATTCCGGCAATCATGGGATGGGGTCCCTACGGAAAAGGCGGAACCGGGTCCCGCCTCTTGAACGGCCTGCCGCAAAAGTTCGGCGTTCCGCGCTCTGCAACTTCCGGCCTGGAGGCATTCGAAGCAGTCGATCCTGCCTACTGGTGCAGCCACGGCTACGCAGTCGTACAGATCGACCCTCGGGGGGTTTTCAACTCCGAAGGAGACATCCTGTTTCAGGGCGCCGACGAAGGCCGCGATGGTCATGATGCTGTGGAATTTATTGGAACCCGCGAATGGTGTAACGGAAAAGTGGGGCTTGCAGGTAACTCGTGGCTGGCCATCCTCCAGTGGCAGATTGCTGCCACCAGACCTCCCCACCTCGCCGCCATCGCACCCTGGGAAGGGGCGTCGGACCTCTACGCACAGGCCATGATGCGCGGTGGGATCCCCAACACCGGATTTGCGTCAAAGATCCGCGAAAGCCTATACGGAATGAACGGAATCGAGGACCCTGTCGGGATGCTGGCCATGCACCCTCTGAAGACTCAGTATTGGACGGATAAAGTCGCGAATATTGAAGCCATTGCAGCTCCGGCATACGTGGTCGCCTCCTACACCAATCAGCTACACGCTGAAGGCACACTTGAGGGATATAGCCGTCTTACCGGGAAGAAATGGCTGCGGGTTAACAACACCCATGAATGGACGGACTTCTACGACCCGGACAATGTTGCAGACCTGAGGCGCTTCTTCGATCATTTCCTCTGCGGAATCGACACCGGTTGGATGGCCACCCCGCGCGTGCGGATGGCAGTTCTCGAACCCCACGGATCCGACACTGTTGGCCGGGCGGAGGACGAATTCCCGCCGTCCAGAGTCCGATCGAAGACGCTGTTCCTTGACGCCGCGTCTTCGTCACTCACCACCGATCCAGGAGAGACAGAATGCATGGCGTCGTATGAGCTCGCGGGCGGCGCAGACGGGCAACTTTCTTTTACATACACATTCGAAGAGGACACAGAGCTAATCGGTAAAGCGTCCCTGACTGCTTGTTTCGAAGTCGCAGGAGGAGTGGATCTCGATGTGTACGCGTACGTGCGGAAACGTGACGCCCGAGGCCGGATAGGTAGTCACCAGATGATAGTTCTGCCGCTCCCGGCAGCCCAGCGCTGGATGCCAAAGCTCCACCAGCGCGGCGTCATGGCCGTACGGTTTGCATTCTATGACGGTCCGGAGTCCATGCTCCGCCTTTCGGAACGGGAACGTGCAGGAAAGGGTCTTCTGGACACTCCGTCATTGCCCCTCTCGTCAGGTGAGGTTGTTGAGGCAACCATGGAGTTCTGGCCGGTAGCCATGCGTTGGCGTGCCGGTGAAACCCTGGAGTTGACGGTTAGCGCTCGGCGGCTCCGAGCAACTGAGTTGCCGGGCATCGAAGGAATGCCCGCACAAACGGCAGAACGGGCGATCCTTCACACCGGAGGGCGTTGGCCATCACGGCTGGTCCTGCCATTGGCTTCGGCTGCACCTTCAAGGGGCTGAGAAAAGGTCGATGGCAGAAAGATGTGCCCGCGCCACTTGATGCTCATTGGCGCGGGCCATTTTTTTTGCAATGTCGGGAGATGCTGACCCCAACTCGCTGAGTTGGAGACAGATGTACTAACTGGAAACACGTTCTACAGCGGAAGCCAGGTCCTTGAGCCGAATGTCAGGGTCCGCCGCCAATTCAGGACAGGGACTTATCCCGCTTGCCAACATACTTCTGGCTGCCACATGGTCCGCCGGCCTGTTAACTGATTCGACGCAGACGAGAGAGGCGCCGTCATAGTGCAGAACGGAGAAAGCGCCCGAGGCGGCCTCCCCGCGAATCACGCTATGTGCGCCCGCTGACAGCAGCCCGGCAATCTGCAGCCGCGCCGGCCCCTGGTTTGACCAGAACCACGGGTGCTCGGTGTAGTCTTCCCGTCCGGGCTCGTTGCTGCCGAGGATGGAGCGCGCGACGTGTCTCGCCTGGTCGGTGGCATTTTGCACCGACTCCAGTCGGATCCGGGTTCCGGTCTGGCTGCAGGGGAAATTGGCGCAGTCCCCGAGAGCATAAATATCCGGATCCGACGTTCGCATCGCTGCGTCCACGGTGATGCCGTTGGAGACGGCAAGCCCGGCCTGCTCCGCCAGTTCGGTGCGGGGGATTGCCCCGACGCCTACCACCACCATGTCTGCGGAATAAATGGCACCGGAGGTGGAAACTGCAGATGAGACGAACCCTGCGCCGTCGCCAGTGAAGGAAGCGATGCCTTCGCCAAGACGCAGATTAGTGCCCATATCCCGGTGAGCCTGCGCAAACCAGTCACCCATGACGGGAGAGAGTGCGCGTGCCATTGGCCGGTCCCCAAATTCCAGGACGGTCACCTCCAGCCCGCGTTTGCGGGCGGCTGCAGCGAACTCCAAACCAATAAAACCTGCCCCAATGATCACAACCCTATTTGCTGAACTGAGGCACCGCTGAACGGCGAGAGCGTCGTCGAGGCTCCGCAGTCCATGGATGCCGGCCAAGTCCACGCCCGGGACAGTAAGGGCCCGATTCGCCGCTCCGGTAGTCAACACCAGTTTTGAATATCCCAGTGTGCTGCGATCGGACAACTTCACGGTCTGTCGGGCCGGGTCAATGCTCGTGACAGATACACCAAGGCGCATTGCGATGTTATTTTCGGTGAAGAATTTTGCCGCCCTCAACGGTAAAGGGGCCGGATCTGTTCCGGAGCCCAGGTAGTCCTTGGATAGCGGCGGTCGCTGATAAGGCGGGTGCTCCTCTTCGCCGATAACGATGATTTCACCGGCGAAACCTTCCTGACGCAGAGAGTCTCCCACCTGAATCCCTGCATGGCCGTTCCCAACGATCACGATTTGTTCGATGCTGTTCATTTCAGATCTGACTTTCCGGCACATCGACCTCGATCTCCTCGATGCCATCTCCGATCGTCAGCTGGCAGCCCAGCCTGGACCGATCGACACGTTGAGCGGTGGTGCAGTCGAGCATTTCGTCCTCGTCGACACTGACTGAAGGCAGGGAGTCCAAGTACTGTTCGCGCACGTAGATATGGCAGGTGGCGCACATCGCCTGTCCTCCGCATTCGCCGACGATGCCTGCCACCCCGTTGGTGACGGCGGCGCGCATGACTGTGGTTCCCGGCTGGACGTCGAGTACATCGACTGCACCGCTGGAATGGTGAAAGGTAATTTTGCCCATGGTGGTTCCTTCTTATCTGGCTGGTCCCGTAAGTCGCGGGAATCAATTAAGTCGACAGCTGTATGCGTCCTGGTCCTTTTGGCTCAGGGGGACTGATGATTACCAGACGACAGGGAGGCTGGTGAGGCCGCGGAAAACCCATCCGTCCCAGGTTTCAGGCCGCGACGGATCCCGGCGAAGTCCGGGCAGTTCCCGGTACAGCAGCGGGACGGCGATCTCCCCGATGGCCTTCTGCGCTGCCCACTTGCCGGCGCACTGATGCACGCCGGCGCCGAAGGCAAGACTGGTGCCGTGGCCCCTGTGGATGTCGAAGATGTCAGGGGCCAGGAACTGCGCCGGGTCCCGGTTAGCGGAGGCAAGGAGCATACCGACCTGCGTTCCGCCTGGAATGGTCACGCCTTGAATCTGGACCTCGGCGGTAGCCTGGCGGGTAACCATGCCGATCGGGGAGAAGTAACGGACCGCTTCAGTGAAAACCTGCTTCCACAATCCAGGATCGTCCAGGACCTCAGCTTTCTGGCCCTGGGATTCCTCCAGGAGGTGGACCATGTTGGTGATCGCGTGTTGGGGTTCGTTCATACCTCCGGAGATGGCGAGCTTGACGTTGTTGCGAACCTTCAGCTCCTCCATGCCACCTTCGAGGAGCATCGATGTTATCGAAGCATCTGGCTGCCGGCGCAGTCGGCTGATCGTTTCATCCAGTGCCGCATCACATTCATCCCGGGATTGCTCGCAGCGGTCCCAGATCTCCTGGCGGTCCAGCACATTGCCGATACCGGCAATAAAGTCCGAGGACCAGCGGGCGAGGTTCATTGGCTGCACTTGCGGCATTCCGAGCATGTCACACAGGTTCTTGGCGGCGACGGGGACAGCAAAATCCGAGTTAAGGTCCGCCGCTCCGTTGCCTGCGGAGATCATCCGTCTCAGGTACAGAAGGGCATTCGCTTCGAACTTTCCTGCCCAAACGTCCATGATCTGCTTGGGGCGCAGGGTCCGGTTCATGGGTGCACGCTCGACGGCGTGCTCCGGATCGTCCTTTCGTATGAGCGGTCGGCCACCTAGAGCGCGGACCATCGTTCCGCCCGATACATTGGAAGAAAAGATCTCCGGATGCAGTTCGCCAAAGCTGCACCCCTCATATGTCGAGATCAGAACTTTTTTCACCGCCGGAGACCACGCCACTGGTGACTCCCGACGCAGGCGCTCATAACTCGGATAGGGATTTCGGGACAATTCCGCCGGGTTCAGCCACTCAACTGAGGGCATATCCAGCGATCTCGCTGTCGGGGTGATGGTCATGTCTAGGCCTTTCTGAAGGCAGGGCGTATCCCAGAAGTATGGGCTGGCTCACGTCGAGACTGACCTAGAATTCGTATCAAGCGAAGAAGAGGAGTCGAAATGGCGAGATCTTCGGCTGGAACCTCAGGACTATCCAGAGCCGTGCGGGTGTTGGAGGCCTTCGATCCATCCAGCAGCGAGCTCACGCTCACGCAGATAGTTGCCCGTACCGGCATGCCGGCAAGCACCGTCCACGGCATCATCGCCGAGCTGGTTGGCCTCGGCCTGCTTGAACGCCGGGGCCGGGAGGTCATCCTCGGTGTGAGACTTTGGGAACTGGCAGTTCGCGCCCCGGGCGTATTCGGCCTGAGGGAAATAGCGTTGCCTCACCTGGAGCAGGTTCGCGATAGACTGCGGCAGCATGCCCAGCTCGCCATCCTCCAAGACAGGGAGGTGCTTTACCTGGAACGGCTTTCAGCCCCGGAATCAGCCATAAACTTTGCCACGGTGGGCGGTCGCATCCCCTGGTACGCCACCTCCAGCGGACTCGTACTCGTCGCCGATCTCGAGGCTGAGGAGCAGAACCGCATCCTGGCCCTGCCGCGCCCCCGGTTTTCGCTGGAGCCCCTGACAAGCAACGCAACCCTCAGAGCTGGCCTCGCGAAAACCAGACGGGAAGGCCACGCGATTACGCGCGGCTACATCCACCCGGACTCCACCGCAGTCGCGGCACCTATCCGCGGCCCCTACAGCCGGGTCGTCGCATCACTTTCTGTTGTTGTGCCCAGCAAAGGATTCCAACTTGAGGCTGTCCTGAAAATTCTGCTACCCGTCGCGAACACCATCGGCAGCGAGCTAAAGAAAGCCATTTCAGGTTGATTCGACAGCGGAGCAAGAATCGTGTGAGCCGCAGGAGGAGCTGCCCGAAAACAGTCAAACGGATAGGCGCAGCACTTTGAATCATTGACTTTTCAACGATTCACGATGAGGATCTCACCATCGCTGGGATTAGAGTACTGCCGAAGTAGAAGCAGGTCATCGAGGAACTTCAGGCCGTGGCGAGCGTGGCTGTCATCGATATCCACGACGAGAAGTCGGACGAGATGCCGCGCGATTGTCCAGCAGTTCGCTCGCTGACGCCGCTTCGACTTTTGGGGCGCGTCAGCAGTTGCGAAGATAACCGATCAACACGTTTCGAATTGAGCCGATGAGTTCCGGGTGCGACGGGGGCTGCGCAGTTAGGTCATCGTCTTCCGTGAGGACACGGGAAGCCCCCAGCCCGTACAGCATTCGGAATGCAGTGTCAGCGCACCTGAGTGTGCAATGGAACCGCTGCTGAAGCCAAGTGATGATTGCCCCGGAAAGCGTACGACTGGCTGCGTAACCGCGGAGTTTCATTCCAGGATCGTCACGGCCGTCGATCATAAACGCGCGGAATAGCGCCCGCTCACGGGCGAAAATTCGCATGTGCGCGTCAATCACTATTTCCAGGGCACGCGCGTCGTCCGGTTCAGCAGTGGCATTTTCAAGCACTGCGGCATACTCGTCCTCAATGTCGCTAAGGAACCTGTCGATCAAAGCTGTCAGCAGCGAAGATCGATTGTCGAAGCGGTGGTAGAGGGAGCCATTTGACGTTCCCGAGCGATCGGCGACGGCAGAAATGGTTACGGCATCCAAGCCGCCCTCTGACGCCAATGCCAGGGCAGCATCAAGCATCCGCATGGTTGAATCTTTGCTGCGCTGCTGCACGGGACCACGCATCACCGGCCGCCCCTTCATTCGCTGTTAACTTCTCCCATACTCCCATCTCGACGGGGCAAAAGAAGAACGGGCATTGACAATAATAGAGTGCTCACTCTAGTTTTGAGCCTGTGCCTCAAACTGAGCACATCTTCACGTTATGGAGTCAACGGTGACTGTCATTTCCGCCCCCGAGAGCGACGTCGATCTCTACTCGACAGAATCGCTTCAGCACCCCTATCCCGATTACGCACGATTGCGACAAGCCGGACCAGTCGTCCGGTTGAGTCGGCCCAATGTATGGGCGTTGCCCCGATATGAGCAGGTTCGAGAAGCGCTGCTTGACCATGAGACCTTCAGCTCCGGTTCGGGGGTCGGGTTTGACAAAGAACTGAACGGTCTCATATCCGGCTCTTTGATCGCTTCGGATCCACCACGGCACGACGCCCTTCGAGCAGTTGTCGCACGTATGCTCATGCCGCGCGCCCTTCGCGACATGGCTCCTGCTGTGACAGCGGCGGCCGAAGTCCTTATCGATCGGCTGGCCAGCCGAGGCGAGTTCGATGCCGTGACGGACCTGGCCCAGGACTTTCCCGTCAACGTTGTGGCCGACCTCATCGGCCTGCCTGAGGAGGGCCGGGACCAGCTACTCGCGTTCGCGTCGGCAACCTTCGACTCCATGGGGCCTTCCGGCGAACGGACATCGGCGGCGCTGGAGAAGAGTGCGGCGATGATCGAGTACATCACCACTACTGCAACTCCTGATCGATTGCGAGAAGGAGGTTTCGGGGCCCGGATCTGGGAGGCGGTTGCAGCGGGGGAGGTAGACGAGCAGACCGGAGTTCTGTTGATGGCTGCGTTCGTGACTGCAGGAATGGATACGACGGCCCATTCCCTGAGCGCTTCGGTGCGGCTGTTCGGAGAGTTTCCGCAGCAGTGGGATTTGCTGCGCTCGGATCCCTCTAAAATTCCCGCAGCCTACCTTGAAGTTTTGCGTATTGCCTCGCCGGTGAGAATGTTCAGCAGGGTGACCACACGAAACTGGGAGTGTGAAGGCATCACCATTCCTGCGGGCGACCGCGTTGCCGTCATGTACGCCTCTGCCAACCGGGACGAGCGCAAATGGACCGAGCCCGAGCGGTTCGACATCACCCGAAACCCCTTGGATCACATTTCCTTTGGCTTCGGTATTCATGCCTGCGTCGGGCAGGGCCTGGCCAAGCTCGAGGCGCACGCCATCCTTGCAGCGCTGCTTGCACGGGTGCGGCGATTTGAGATCGGCGAACCGGAATACATCGTCAATAGTTCCCTACTGGGCCTCGCAACGCTGCCCTGCAAAATCATCCAGTGACTTTCTTAGGAGGCCCCATGACTCTCATTACGACCACCCCAAAACCCAGGACATCGTTTATCGATGACGGAATGTACGTAGAAAAAGACGTACCGATCCACACGACAGGAGGCCGCACGGTAATGGCCGATGTATATCGGCCAGCCCATGAAGGACAATATCCGGCGGTGATGTGTTTTACCCCGTACGGCAAAGACATTCACTTCGCCGTCAAGGAACCCGATGTATACAGCAGGATCGCGATGACGAACGACTACGCCGTCTACGAGGCACCTGACATCCTCCGATGGGTCGCCGATGATTACGCTGTGGTCATCGTCGATGCCGCTGGTCTTGGGGCATCGCCTGGCACGGTAGACGTCTGGTCACCTCGCGACATGGAGGATTTCCGTGACGCGATCGAATGCATTGGTGATCAGCCGTGGTGCGCCGGGCGCGTGGGCCTCAACGGTGTCTCCTATTTGTCTGCTACCCAGATGGCTGTAGCCGCCTTGCGCCCCAAGCACCTGACCTGCATCATCCCCTGGGAAGTCGGATCACGCGTCTACGACTCCGTCTACCAGGAGGGCATCCTGAACACCTTCTTTGTAAAGTCCTGGTTCGACGCATGGATAATCCCGAACCAAAACGGGTACGGACAACTGTCACCGGAAGAGCTGGCGGCGAATCGCGTCGATTTTCCGGCTATTGCATCCGCGCATCCCCTGTTCGACGAGTTTTGGGCTGAGCGCACGCCGGACCTTTCTGAGATCACGGTGCCCTTATATACGGCAGCGAACTGGACCAGCGGCATGCTGTCCCTTCAGAACCACTTTGATCTGTTCGAAGAGGCCTCATCGGAAAACAAGTGGTTGCGAGCCCACTCCGGAGGTCACATCGAACCGTTCTACGAAGAGGAAGGGTATTTCGAGCAAAAGCGGTTCATGGACTACTGGCTTAAGGACATCAAGAATGGTATGGATGAGGTGCCACCTCTCAGTCTCGCAGTCCGCAGGCCGGATTCTGTTGAATGGGTCACCGAGCGTGAATGGCCAATAGCGCGGACTGAATGGACCAAGTGGTATCTGGATGGTGCCGGGAAGATGCTTCGTCCGCAGGCCCCCCAGCACCAGGCCTTAGTAACCTTCGATGCGTCAATGGGGGAGCCCCCGAAGTTGGAAAAGCCAGCGGCAGGCGACAGTGAACACCACGCCGTGCACATGAGTGAAAGCGTTGTTCGGGGTTACATCGCCCACGGCGTCGCACAGCCGCGGGAACAGGAATGGAACACGCTCTTCTCCAGTGCGCCGCTGGAATCCGAATTGCGGCTGGTCGGCCCGGTGACGCTGCATCTCGCAGTATCGGCATCGGCCGGTGACACTGACCTGTTTGTGTGCCTGCGGGACATCGCGCCTGACGACAGTGAGGTGGTCTATGACGGGATGGACAATCCTGAGACGGCAGTTAGTGTGGGCTGGGGCCGACTGAGCCGCCGCGCAATCGATGAAACCCGGACCAAGCCACATTCGCATCGCCCTGTACACAGGCAGGATAAAGAAGATTTACCCAACCCCGGCGAGGTTGTCCAGCTGGACATAGCGGTTGGCCCCACAAGCACAGTATTTGAAAAGGGACATCGTCTCGTCCTAGAGGTGTCCTCGCGCGATGTGTTCCGAGCCTTTCCATTTCTGCATATAACGCCGGAGAACCGACGCACGGGTGGCAGCGTCAATCTGCACACCGGAGCGGACGCCTGCTGGGTGGAACTTCCGGTTGTGTCTGAGCAGATCAAACCTTCTCAGGGGGAGGAATAGCGATGGCGTCGATCATCATTGATTTCAACCGGTGCGAGGGGCATGGTTTGTGCGAGCAAGCGTCGCCTGAGATTTTCCGGCTCGACGAAGACGGCATGTTGGAGTTGGTGCAGGAACATGTTGATCCTCAATCCGAACCACGAGTTGTAGACGCGGTTCGGTCCTGCCCAGTCGCTGCATTGAAGCTGCAAACATGAAGCAAGTCGTGGTCGTCGGCGGGTCCATTGCGGCGATGACTGCGGCGGGGAGTCTCCGCAGTGAAGGATTCGACGGCGACGTGACAGTCCTGTCGGATGAGACCCATCGCCCGTACTCGCGGGTGCCATTATCGAAAGGGATCCTCGCTGGTACGGAGGCGCCGAGCTCGGCATTTTTACCCGACTCCAATGGTAGCTTCGAGATCCGCACGGATTGCAACGCCCTTGCACTGGACACTCAGCGGCGGAGAATTACCCTCGCTGACGGAGAGGAGGTTCACTACGACGGACTTGTCATCAGCACTGGTGCCAGAGCTCGAAGACTCCCCGGCCCCGAGACCGGATTGACGGTGCGGACCATTGGCGATGCAGTTGCCCTAAGGGATCGGCTATCGTCGGCGCAGAAAGTTATTGTGCTGGGCGGCGGATTCCTCGGTATGGAGGTGGCTTCCACATGCCGTACCCTCGGCCGGCACGTAACGGTGGTGCACGTTAGCAGGCCGCTTAGTGGACTCCTCGGGGGGTGGTTGGCTGAATACGTCCTGACCGAAGCGCGCCGCCAGGGTGTGGAGTTCATCCATGCTCCGCAGGGAGCGCACATTATCGATACGTACACGGTGGACTGCGGAGATCGGTGGATAGAAGCCGATCTGGTCGTATCCGCCGTAGGTGACGATCCGAACATCGAATGGCTCCTGGGATCAGGTGTGCCGCTTGAAAACGGCGTCTTGGCCGACCAGCGTTGCCGGGTGGCGGCCGATATAGTGGCGGCTGGCGATGTTGTAGCCCGCCGCGGCCGGCGGATGCCGCATTGGACCAATGCTGTTCAGCAGGGAAAGACTGCCGCTGCCGCGCTACTACGTGGTGAACAGGCGGTGCCGTATGTACAGGACCATTATTTCTGGACACACCAGTTTGGCCTCGATATCAAGATCAGCGGACGTTTGCCGCTCAGCGGCAGTCCTGCCGTTATCGATGGTGCTATCGAGGCCCGGGCAGTACTTCTGCGGTGGGAACACGACAAGGGTGCCACCGCCGTCTCAATCAATCACCGGCTCCCCATCGTCAAATTGAAGCGCCTTGGAGGCGGAGCGCCAGCTCTGTGCTAGCGGTCGGGAGGCATACTCGCACAACCCGGAACGCAATGGACGCCACTCGATGCGTGTCGGTACGTGTCCAGACACAAGTCCATGTTCTTGGAGGCTGCCAGGGGTGGCGGATCGAGCCGCGGGCTTCGTGGAAGCCATGACGTCCCTCCCATAGACGGGAGAATTGGCGTAGCTTCGATTGAAGAATTGGTAGCGATGGCGGCACCTGACCAATACGGCCAATGCAAGTCGGCGTCGGATCTCTTTAAGGGGGCCGTGATGGCTGGGTGGGATGCTGACACTGCTGCTGGCCCACTGGGGTCTGAGACCCTTACCCTGATCGAGGGTTCATCTTTTTGTATTTCATTGGCGAACGGGGACATCCTTCCGGAGTCTCCACATGGGGTTTTCGTCGAGGACACCGGCGTTCTTTCCGGCTGGAATTTGACCGTAAACGGTGAGCCATTGGAGGCCTTGGCCTCGAAGGCAAAGGAGCCATACCGGGGGCTGTCCATCGGTCGGGTACCCCGCTCGGACGGGTATGCCGATAGCGCGCTGATCGTCGAACGCTCGCGCGAGATTGCTGCCGGAATTCTTGAGGAGAACACGGTCCGGAACTACTCAAGTGAACCTACCGAATGTGTCGTTGCCCTGACAATCGAAGCGGACTTTGCGGACCTTTTCGAGGTGAAGGAGGGCCGCATCCACCGTCGTTGGGATGAGTCCCGCGAAGCGGTGGCCAGGGAAAATGGTTCAGTTGGTCGGCTTACCGATACTTGCTTGGACCTGTGAGGCCGGGAGGTTTCGGCGTGCCCCGGGGTCGGGAGTGAAGACAATATCGAGCTGTCAGACCGGCTGTGATGTACTACCAGGGAGTCGGTTGTCTTTGGCTGATATCGCATGGAGGTGTTGGTCATTTATTATCGGCGTGGCTGTAGGGCTAAGTGACAGCGCATCTGATATCGGGGCGCTGATGTGAGTAGGGCCAGAACGCTTTTTGGCTCGGGCCTGATCCGGTTCTAGCTGGTTTGTAGTGTTCCGTAGCGTGGTGTGCCGCCGATGATGGTCGCGACGACCTGGATTGATCCGATTCGTTCGGGTGCGACGTGGAGCAGGTCGTCGGTGGGGACGACGAAGTCGGCCAGTTTGCCATGGGTGAGGCTGCCTTTGCGGTGTTCCCGATGGTCCGCGTAGGCGGAGCCGTAGGTGAATGCGCGCAGTGCCTGGGCAGGGGTGACGGCTCCACGGTTGAATTCCGGGTCGATGCCGTTGCGGGCGTTTTCGTTGAAGGTGAGCACGGTTTGTGCCAAGCCCTCAGGATCGATGCCGCAGGCACTGGCCAGTTCTTCAATCGTGTGGCCTTTTTTCAGGTAGCCCGAGCGGAGGTAGGGGAACAGCGGGATGGGGCGTGGTTTAGCCATTCCCAAGGGAAACTTGCGGACGTAGGCGGCGTCCGCGATTTGCCAGGCCATCGACCGGTTCGCCTTCGGGGGTTGCTTTGAGCATTCCTTCGACGTAGTCGTAGTAGCCGTTTGCTTCGTTGACGAATCGTTTGCCGTTTCGGAGCACGCCGAGGCTGCCTGGTTTGGCCCGGTCCATGATGTAGGGGAATATTCCTGTCCGGCCGTTGCCGTAGGGAACCATGGAGACCGGGCACCAGGCGGCAGGCGATTCGACGTTGGTATCGAAGCTTGCCCCTACGGCCTGGGCCATCGTTATGCCGTCTCCGGTGGCTTCCTTGGGGGCCAGGGTCCAGTGTTCCTGACCGGTCGGCGTTTTGGGGAATAGCTCGGCGCGGCGGGCCACGTCGTTGGGGAAACCACCGGTTGCGAGTACGACGCCGCGGGGAGCGTTGATGGTGTAGCCTCCATCGGGTGCACGATGGCGCCACTCACCTTTCCCTCGTGGTCGGTGAGAAGGTGTTTAGCTGGTGTGGAGACGCGGATCTCAAGGCCAAGGTCGTCTGCCGACTTCAGGAGTCTGGCGGTGAGGGCGGTGCCGTTGACGAGTTGCATGTTGCGACGGTGGATTATGAGGTCCAGAACGTGGAGTCCCACCCGCCATGTTGCATGGAGAAGGCCCTGGATGTTGCCTTGGGATGCGGAGAGGAATTTCGTCAGCTCAGGCCCAGCCATGATGCCATGCCCAGGAATGATGTTTCGCAGAGCTGATGGCGTGCCTTGGCTCGTAGCTCTGGCTTGATGATGCGGGCGTTGAGGGGTTGGGGTCCGACGGAGCGGTTTCCGGTTCCTGCGCCGGGTGTCTGGCCATAGATGTCTTTAATCCTGGTCCCGGGGACGAATTGGAGGCTGGTTTTGTTGTGGAAGAAGCCGACCATGTGGGGGACTGCTTCAAGGAAGGCCTCGATCCTTCCCGCGTCGTAGTTCTTGCCCAGGCGGTGGCGGAGGTAGGTGCGGAAGTGTTCCCGGTCCTCTTTGATACCGGCGGCCTTGGCTAAGGGGTTTCCCGGGGCCCAGGCCCATCCGCCTGATCAGCTTGTGGCACCGCCGCCGACTTCAGCCTTTTCGACAACGATGACTTTCAGTCCGTGATATGCGGCTGTGACAGCTGCTGACAGGCCGCCTGCGCCACAGCCGATGACCAGGACGCGCAGTCCAGGGTAGTGCCGGGTGTCGTGCTTGATTCACTGGTTTTGGTGGTCTTCACTCGGTTCTGGCCTTCAATGTTGTTGGTTGGTCTGGTATGCGGAGCACGAGGCAGGTGCGTGGTGGCTAGGGACGGGTCCCTGGCGGCACGCACCTGCCTTGCGTCTCTTGCTGACGGGGAGTATGGCTTCGGGTTTAGCGGTGTTCCTTGCTGGCCCACTTATAGGACCAAAGGCTTGAGACCAGTGCGATGAGGCAGAGCCCTGGAAGGAGCACCGCAGCCGGGACACAACTGCCGCTGATTGCCATCAAGGCGGTGGCTATCAGGGGAATGAAACCACCGACGGCGCCAGCCAATGCATAGGCAAATCCGGCACCGCTGTATCGGATCCGGACATCGAACATGTCGGTGAACCAGGTTTGCTGAATGCGGGTGGAGATGTTGTGTCCAAGGTTGATGAGTGCGACAAAGCCAAGGATCATCGGGAAGAGGTCTCCACTTTCAAGGGCGGCGAAGAACGGGGCAGCTGAAAGCGCTGCGGCCAGTGGACCGATGATGTAGAACCATTTCCGGCCGAACTTGTCAGCGAGCCGTCCCCAGAGCGCCAGGAAAGGAACGGCCAGGACCATGGGGACCATGGAAGCGGTTAGAACTGTGGTCGCAGGGGTGTCGGTGAAGTTTCTTGACATAGGCGAGCGAGAAAGTGAAGCCCATGTAGAAGGTGCTTTGGTCCACCATCCGCATGCCGATCACGGCCAGGATCTTCTTGGGGCTGGTCTTGAGAGCTTCTGCCAGGGGAGCCTGAGCGGCTTTGTGCTCCTCTTTGGCGGCGGCGAACTCGGCTGATTCCGGCACCCCGGCGCGGATCCAGAGACCGACGAGGGCGAAGAGAATGCCGATCACAAATGGCAGCCGCCAGCCCCAGGCAAGGAACTGTTCGGGGGTGGTCATGGCGGTAACCAACGAGAATGCGCCAGTGCCGAGCAGCAAGCCGACGAAAGAGCCGATTTGGACGCCGGTGGCCAGGAAGTTTCGTTTGCCAGCCGGCGCGTTTTCCACTGCCATCAGCGCCGCGCGTCCCTATTCCCCGCCGACGGCGATGCCTTGGATGGCCCGCAGGGTCACAAGCAGGATGGGTGCTGCTACACCGATTGCGGCATAACTGGGAAGCAAGCCGATAGCACCAAGGGCGAATCGACCTACCCAATGGCTGCTGGCTCGGAGTTGTCTGCACGGACTCTGCAGCGACTCGCCGATACGGGAGTCGCTGTACGCGACGTGGAGGTGTTCACGCTCAACGGCAACCGGTCCCGTGCCGAGTGGCAACCCGCACTTGAGGCCGGAACTGTCTTAGGGGCAAGCGTTCTCAACGTCATTGGAAGTGATCCGGACGCGATGCGACTACGGGATAGTCTTTCCGCGCTGGTTGAGGATGCTAGCGGACTTGGGATCCGGCCCTCCATTGAGCCGATCTCGTACCAGCCACTTTCATCCGTGTCGGAAGCGGGACGCCTTGGAGAGCAAACCGGTTGCGCATCATGCTCGATATTTTGCACTTCGTGCGTGCCGGCGGTCGAATTGCGGAACTGAGGGAACTGCCAGCAGGGGCAGTCACTGTCGTCCAGCTCTGTGACGGACCAGCCGAAACTCCGGACTTGCCGGTCCCGCATGCCATGCCCTTGGGCCAGGACGTCAATGGATCCCGGCGGCAGATCGAATCCCGTTCAGAGAGACAGCCCCCGGGGAGGGCGTCTTCCCCCACAGGGAGATACTGGATCTTTTCCGGAATACGCCGGTCAGCGTCGAAGTCCCGGACGTCCTGGCCGTCGAGGCGCACGGCACAGTTGCGCACCTTCAACACCTCTTGAGACAGCTGCAACGCTGATCTGCAACTCCCTGAAAACCGAAGCGAAGTGAACACCATGAGCGAACTTACCCAAGCAACAACAGCCCGGACCGCGACACCGGAGACCTATTGGCCCGGCCGTTTTCAGGACCAGGTGATCCTGGTGACCGGCGCCGCAGGTGGACTCGGCTCTGACACGGCGTACCGACTGGCACGCGAAGGTGCCAAAGTTGTCAGCACGGATGTCAGTGCCAGCGGCCGGGGTGACGGCAGCAGCCCGTCCAACTGCATGGCGCTGAATGTCACGCAAAGGCGGGAGTGGGGCCACACCGTGGAGGCCCTACTGGAGCGGTACGGCAGGATCGACGGGGCGCTCTTTGCCCACGGTATACAGGGACCGGAGGTTCCAGTGACGGACATGCCGGCAGAGGGATGGGCCGGGACCCTGAGCATCAATCTGGACGGCTGCCTTCACGGCCTTGCCAGCGTCCTGCCGGTCCTCACCAGCTGAACCTACGGCAGGATTGCCATCCTTTCATCCAGTTCCGCGCGTGAAGGCAATCCGCACCAGGCGGCTTACTCTGCGTCCAAGGCCGGCCTTGTTGCACTGGTGAAAACGGCAGCGAAAGAGGTTGCCCCCTACGGTGTTACGGTCAATTCCATCGCGCCCTCCATGATGAAAACGCGGCTTCTTCAGGACCTGAGCCCCGAACGAAATGCCCAACTTCTCGCCAAGGTTCCCATGGGCAGAGTCGGGTTGCCGGAAGAATTCTCCGCGCTGGCCACATGGTTGCTTTCCGCGGAGGCCAGCTATATGACGGGACAGACCCTGGACCTCAGCGGCGGTCGCAACACCGCCTAAACCGCGGGAGCCGTCGTCGCTCGAATCTGCAGGCCGACCGGAAAAACGGTCTTCATCGTTTCGCTGGGAGGCTCACCTTCAATCCTCCCAGCGAGACGGTCCACTGCCAGATACGACATTTCCGGGATCGGCTGATGGACGGTGGTGAGGTTGATGAACGCCCACCCTGCAGGGCTGGAATCATCGAATCCCACTACGGAGAGTTCTTGGGGGACACTGATCCCCAACTGCGCGGCGGCATCCAAGACGGCAAACGCCAACGCATCCGTCACGCAATAAACTGCGGTAGGCCGGTCGTGGTTATTCAACAACTCCAAGGCGGTCCGGACGCCCTCTTCATGGGTGAGTCGAAGATGTCGAACCCACTCCTCACGAATCTGCAGCCCTCGTCGTTCCATGGCGGTCCGGAAACCGTCCTCACGGTCGCGGCCGTTGGACCGGTCCCGCAAGGTGGTCAGTACACCGATGTTCTTGTGCCCCAATTCTTCGAGATGGGCGACGACGATCTCGCCGGCGCGTCGGTCATCGGCTAGTACTGCCTCGACCTCAACAGTTGTATCGTCGCGGCTGAGCAACACCACGGGGGTCCCGCGCTCCAACACCCTGCGGACGGCGGCGGAAGACTCACGTGCTGAAACAAATATCATGCCGTCGACCGTTGCACTGTCAAGTATGTCAACAGCCTCAGGATCAGGTGAAATGTCCGGATCCCGGATGAGGACCATCCGATACCCACGCTCGAGAAGCCTGTTTTGCAAGGACTCAACAATGACCGGGTAGATGGGGCTGGTCAGCTCAGCAACAACCACTCCAACGGCGTGGGTCCGTCGTGTCACCATCATGCGGCAGCGGCATCGGGCACGTACCCGAGCTCCCTCGCCACCGAAAGAATCCGCGCTTTCGTGGCCGGAGCTACGGGCGGATGCCCCCGAAGAGCCCGCGACACCGTCGATTGCGACAATCCCAAATGACGGGCCACATCAACGCTGGTTACCATTCCACCATCGTATTTCACCGATCCTGGTCGACCGGTAAATCCAACCTCATAGCGGACTGACACTGCGAGGTGACGCGCCTCAGCAGGTTCTCGGAAAGTTCGTGTGGCCGTATATCGCCCCGTACATGTTCTACGCGCACATGCAGCAGAACGAGTTATGGCGTCCAGGCACATGGCTGGAGTCACAAGGCTCTGGGATGCTGGGTCATGCGGCGCCCCAAAGGGTCGCCGCTCGTCCCTTTCTCTAGGAGTCATACACAATGTCGTGTGCGCACGCAGCGGGTATTAGTCCCGCAACTTTCGGCGTCCTTCGGCTGCCACGGACAGTCGTTGTCGGCGCCCGACAGCGTTTCGCCGTCGCTGATATCGCAGCCCAATTCGGAACGAAGGTTCTCATATGCACGGACCCGCGATTGGCCCTCTCAGATGAACTCCAGGCATTGGTCCGGAGTCTGAAGGACCGGGACCTGACGGTACGGGTATACGGGGATACTCAGGCTGAGCTTCCCACTCACGGCATCCTGGCATGTGTTGAGGAGCTCAATGGTCAAGAGATAGATGTAATTGTTGGTTTTGGCGGTGGCAGCTGCATGGATATGGCAAAGGTCGTGTCCGTTCTACTGACGCACGGCGGCAAGCCGAGCGACTACTATGGCGAGTTCGCTGTTCCCGGTCCCACCAAGCCTGTCATCGCCGTTCCCACCACTGCCGGCACCGGGTCTGAAGCGACGGCAATCGCTGTGGTCTCCGACCCCGACCTGGGAATGAAAATGGGCATATCGAGCCCGCACATCATCCCGTATGCCGCAGTGTGCGATCCTGAGCTAACATACTCGTGCCCGCCCTCCCTAACCGCCGCCACGGGCGCAGACACCTTCGTGCACTTGATCGAGTCGTTCACTGCCATCACCCGCAAGCCCACTGCCGCGCTGGCCAATGAACGGGTCTTCGTCGGCAAAAACGTGCTGACAGACTCGATTGCCCTGAACGGCATCGGGTTGGTTGGACGCCACCTGGTGGCGGCCTACAAAGACCCGGAAAACGAAGAAGCACGGGCCGGGATGATGCTAGCAGCCCTCTACGGAGGGGTCGTCCTCAGCAATGCAGGAACTGCCGCGGCGCACGCTATCCAGTACCCGGTAGGTGCAATGACCCACACACCCCACGGCGTAGGAGTCGGCCTCTTGTTGCCATACGTTGTTCGGCATAATTTCGAAGCCATCCAACCTCAGTTGGCGCAGATCGCCAAGGTCCTGGGTCGGGACATCGGCGAAGTCGACCAGCGCGACGCAGCCCTGGCCGGTGTCGAAGCCATCGATGAGGTCATCGCTGCCATTGAACTGCCCGCGACGCTGAAGGATATCGGCCTGCAGGAAAGCGACCTCGCCCACGTCGCCGCATTGTCGTTGAATTCCAAACGGCTCATTGACAACAATCCCGTACCCCTAGACCTCGAAGCCGTGAACTCGATTGTCCACGCTGCCTTTGTTGGCTACCGCACCATCCGCTGATTGGCGAAGGACCATCCATGACACTTCTTTCAACCCATGAACTGCTCCATATCGAAGGCCTGGCGGTGCCCCGCCAATTGCTGATTGGCGGCACTTGGCGGCACGCTGGCAGCGGTAACACCGTCGAGGTGATCAACCCCTCCGACGAAACGGTTATCACTGACATTGCCGACGCTGACGTCGAAGATGGTACCGCTGCAGTTGACGCGGCGGCTGCAGCCTTTCCTGAATGGGCGGCCACCCCACCGCGGCGCCGGGCGGAGATTCTGTGCCGCTGCTTCGAATTGATGTCTGAGCGCAGCGAGCAGCTCGCCCACTTGATTTCCCTTGAGAACGGCAAGGCCCTTGCAGACGCGCGCGGAGAAGTGGCCTATGCCGCAGAGTTCTTCCGCTGGTACTCCGAAGAAGCGGTCCGGATCATCGGCGACGTGTCCGTCTCGCCGTCGGGGTCAAACCGGATCCTTGTCCAACACCCGCCAATCGGCGTCTGCGTGCTGATCACTCCCTGGAACTTCCCGGCCGCCATGGCCACGAGGAAACTGGCCCCTGCATTGGCGGCCGGTTGCACCACAGTGCTGAAGCCGGCAACGCTCACACCGCTGACAGCCTTGGCCATCGCCCAGATAATGATCGACGCCGGCACCCCGGCCGGCGTGGTCAACGTCATCACCACGAGTAAGACCAACGAGGTAGTCACCCCGATCCTTGCTGACTCCCGGGTTCGCAAACTCTCATTCACAGGTTCCACCAGCGCCGGCCGCCACCTGTTGCGGGAAGCGGCCGGGAACGTGCTCAAGTGCTCAATGGAACTGGGTGGCAATGCTCCGTTCCTGGTTTTTGATGACGCGGACCTCGACCTAGCACTCGACGGCGCCATGATCGCCAAGATGCGCAACGGCGGTCAGGCTTGCACAGCAGCGAACCGCATCTATGTCCAGCGTGGAATCCATGATGAGTTCGCCCGTCGGCTTGCCGATCGAATGGGGAAAATGCGCGTTGGCCCGGGCGCCGATAACAATACCGAGGTAGGACCGCTCGTGGATAAGGCCAATGTCAGGAAGGTTGACTCGCTGGTCCACGACGCTGTCAGCCACGGTGCCAAACTGCTCTCCGGAGGTAATCCCCTTGACGGTCCGGGATTCTTCTATCCGCCTACCGTTCTGACCAACGTACCGCGGGAGGCCCGCATGGTGCATGAGGAAATATTCGGGCCGGTGGCCTCGGTCATCCCCTTTGATACCGAGGATGAGGTCATCGCCGCTGCCAATAGTTCCGACGACGGCCTCGCCGCGTACGTATTCACCGAGGACCTCCGACGCGGACTCAGGGTCTCTGAACGCATCGAAAGCGGCATGGTGGCCCTCAACAGAGGCCTCGTTTCGGACCCTGCAGCACCTTTCGGCGGAGTCAAACATAGCGGCCTCGGCCGCGAAGGGGCCCATCAGGGCCTGCTCGATTTCACCGAAACCAAGTACATCGCGCTCGATTGGTAGCCAGCGGCTCCCGACATTTCCACCCGAAAGAGAAGACCAATGACGATCTCCCACAGCAAAACCACGACGACGGCCTGGCGGGTACCACTAGCCAGCTTCGCCGGCACCACCATCGAATGGTACGACTACTACATCTTCGGCTTGCTCGCCGCTACCGGCGTCTTCAGTCGCCTCTATTTTCCAGAGCAGGACCCTGCGACGGGCCTCCTTCTGGCCTTTGTGACCTACGCCGTTGGCTTCTTCGCACGGCCCTTCGGCGGCATGTTCGCGGGCCACTTCGGTGACAAAATCGGCCGTAAGCCCATGCTGGTACTGTCACTGCTCATCATGGGCTTTGCCACCTTGGCCATGGGATTGCTTCCCACATACGCCCAAATCGGAGTGTGGGCTCCCATTCTCCTGACAGTCCTGCGACTTCTCCAGGGTTTCGGTGCTGGTGCCGAATGGGCCGGGGCCGCTGTCATTTCCATTGAGCATGCCCCCGCGGGACGCAGCGGATTCTTCGGCAGCTTCACGCAGATGGGCGTCCCGGCCGGGATGCTGCTTGCCAACGCAAGCGTCCTGATCGTCAAGTCCGCCGTTCCTGCTGAGGTTTTCGACGCCTGGGCTTGGCGAGTGCCGTTCCTGCTGAGTGTAGTGCTGATCGTCGTCGGGCTGGTGGTTCGGGCCAAGCTTGAGGACTCCGACGACTTCAAAGAGCTGGTTGCGACGAAACAGACCTCTAAGAAGCCTCTCGGCGAAGCCATGAAGAAGGAGTTCAAGGGAATCTGGTTGGTTGTTGGCATGCGACTGGCAGAAAACTCCGCCTTCTACCTCTATACAACGTTCTCGGTGGTCTACATCATGAGGACGTTTGGGCCCGAGCGCGCCAACCAAGGCACACTGTCTGTACTTATCGCCTCCGCCATAGGTGTCTTTGCCGTACCGCTGTGGGCGATCCTCTCTGACAAAATCGGTCGCAAACCCCTGTACCTGTTTGGTTCGATCGGCGGGCTCCTGTTCTTCCCCCTCTACTTCGTCATGACGGATACGGGGAGCGCACTGCTGGCAACGCTCGCAATCATCATCGGGCTAGCCATCTTCCACAACTCCATGTATGGCCCCCAGGCCGCATTCTTCTCAGAGTTGTTCTCCACGAAGCTGCGCTACAGCGGAGCGTCCATGGGGTATCAGTTCGGTTCCGTTCTGGCCGGAGGCATAGCACCGTTGGTGGCCGTGGCTCTGCTGAACGCCGGAAACGGCGAGCCGGGATGGGTGATCCTCTACTTCAGCGGGATAGGGATCATCACAGTCGTGGCGACGCTGCTTGCGCCGGAAACCCTCGGAAAGCTGGAGCGGCGTCTCACAGCCGCTCAAGATGAAGACGAGAATGCAGGAGTAACCGACGTGCGCGCCAGCGCAGGCTAGAGTCCTCAATTCAAGGCGGGCGTCGTCCGGGTCACTGGCCCCGGACGGCGTCCGGTTTTGACGTAGGTGGAGCGAGCTTCCACAGCCGAAGTGCGAAGTGCACGTCGATGCGACGTGACGGCGTTCGCCATCGGGCCCCGAGCAGGGAGTCGATTCGCTCGAGCCGCTGCCTGACGGTGTTCTGGTGGATATGAAGTTGTGAGGCCGTTGTTTGGAGACTGCTTCCCGACTCGAGATAGGCCCAGAGTGTGCCAAGGAGATCTGTTCGGTGCGCGCGGTCATAGTCCTGGACAGGGCCGAGGGTTCTTTCGACGATTCGGGCTGCGGTTGAAGCGCTGTCATGGCTGAGCATGATTCCGGCGATGCCCAGATCGTTGAGGTCGGCAAACCCGCGTCGCCAGCCGAGTTCTTTGGCGGCCGTGACCACTTCTGAGGCCTCATCATGGGCTTCACGGATGCCGTTGATGCTGCCGCTGGACGATGTTGCGTGTCCAATGACTGCGGAGATCCCTTCCTGGTGCAGGATCTGGTCCATTTCCTTGGCCAGAGTTGCGCCGCTCGACGTTGTGACCACGCAGATATGGCCCATGTGCGTAGAGACGAGCATCGGACCTTTACGGAGCCGCTGCTGAACGGTTGCCAGCGTGGCGTGCCGTACAGGAGGATCAACCAAGATGACCAGTACGGCAGTCTCCCCGCGGAGCTCAATGCCGAAGGCGACAAACTTGGCCCTCACGGCCTGGACCTGGTCCTCAGTCCGGCTGGCAAGCAAGTCTTCCATGAGTGTTGATTGCGCGCGGTTGTTGGCGTCCACAAGGGTGCGTTCGAACAGGAGCGCTGCGCTCACGAAAACCGAACCCCGCTCAAGCAAGGCAATCTCTTTACCGGCGGTGCCGTTCATGACCAACGTGGCTAGATGTTCCTTGCCGGCCGCGACCGCCACAACCGTGTAAACCTCGCCTTTGTGGCGCACTGTCGCCGCACCTGCGCCGTGCAGGGAAGTGTTGATTGCCGATTGCACACCCCAATTTTCAAGCGCCGGCTTGTTCAGTGTCACAGAGCCGAAGCGGTGACGTCCTGTCGGATCAAATAGACCCAGGGGCCGACCCGTGGCCTCTTCGAGGACAGCCACGACGCCCTCCGCGTTAACGGATGCCACCATGCTCCCCATCAGCCGCTCATCCAGCGCGAGCATTGCTTCCAATTCCCGGGTGCGGCCGGCGTTGCTGGTAGTCGTACTTCCTATCAGCGCCCGAAGCTGCATGATCTCACTGCCTCGGCGTGTCTGTTCGAGTGCAATGGCGGCTTGAGCCGCCATATGCTCAAGCGCTCGTTCTCCGGCCGCCGGGAGGCTCGCCGGCGATCGATGGGCGACGAGGAGTGCGCCGACGATCCGGCCACCCACCCGGAGTGGTGCCCCGGCGATCGCCTTAACGCCTTCGACGGCGACCACCTGGTCGATGGTGGGAATGTGATTCATATTTGGATCCGCCAGGTAATCCAGCGTCGAAGCGGTCGAGCCGCCCGCCGCGACTGCTCCCAGTACCCCGGTGCCCAAGGGCATGCGGATATTCCGGTATGCCTCGGTGCGCACGTTATCCGTGACATGGATGTACGTTTCCCCGGACGGGAGGTCGTTCAGGCTGAGGTAGGCCATGTCGGCGCCTAAAAGCGTGCGGGTGCGTCGCAGGATTCCCTTCAGGATGAGGGTCCGATCCCGCACGCTTGCCAGATCCCTCGAGCTTTCGGTGGTGGCGTTGAGTATCTCGGGGTCCTCTGGTGCCCTGAATTGCCGGTTGCTTGCCTCGTTCATACCGCGATTCTACGCGGCAGGTGTTTGCACGTGCCATGACACGCGAATCTATATGTAGCATCAGGCCATGGTTTCGCAGCTGATCAACCTGCAGAGTTGGGGAACGGTAAAAGTTGCCGACAGCAACAAGGAGGCTGCAGTGACGGACATGCGAGTCCATATTCTGTCCACAGGGGTCATGGAAACAGATCTCACCTGGCTTCTGCTCAAAGGCGGGCGGACCATTCGCGACCGGCACCACAAGGAAGATCCGGTGGTCTGGGGAGAGTGCCCCACTCATGCTGTGCTCATCGAGCATCCAGAGGGACGGATTCTGTGGGACACGGGCGTACCCCGTGATTGGGAGCAACGATGGGCGCCGACGGGGTTTCAGGATTTTTTCCCGGTACGCGAGCCGGTGGACGGGCCGGGTTATCTGGACTCTTCACTCGCACAGTTGGAATTGACACCAGATGACATTGACATCCTGGTGCTCTCACACCTGCATTTCGATCACGCTGCCAACGCCTCAATGTTCGGCAACGGCAAGACCCGGATCATCGCGAACAACGCCGAGATCGTCGGCGCACGTGCCATTGACGGCTATTCGCAAGGCGGGCACATCGTCTCGGACTATGAGGCCCTGGATCTGGAAGGGGTCAGTGGCGATGTTGAGATCGTTCCCGGCGTCAAGGTCCTGGAGACCCCCGGGCACACATGGGGAACCATGTCATTGCAACTGGACCTCAAGAACGAGGGTACGAAGATTTTCACCTCGGATGCGGTGTACCTCGCCGACAGCTGGGGGCCTCCAGCCGTGGGCGCGGCCATCGTTTGGGACAACGTCCGCTGGCTTGAGTCCGTCGAAAAACTGCGGACTATCGCAGACCGCACGGGAGCGGAGGTCATCTTCGGCCACGACGGGGACCAAGCCAAAACACTACGCTATGCGCCCAACGGTTTTTACAGCTGATCTGCTAACCGGGAGAGAACCAGTGATCCTTTACGATTTCGGGTGCCTGAACGGTCACCTCTTCGAGGCCGGACTCAAGAGCATGACATCAGCCAACCCACCCTGCCCAGCCTGCTACGCAGAGACCACCAGGCGTCCCTCCCGACTCAACATTGGAGGACGCGCTTCCGCAGGGCCCTCCAGGGAGCAGATGCCACGAAGCTGGAACGCTGTTAGGCAAGGCGACCGCGAAACCATAGCGCACTGGCACCGCCTAGCCGAGCGCCGTGAAGCGCTTGAAGATAAGTACCCCGAACTTGCCGGAGACCGACGCCCCATACTCGCGCACGAAGGTATCTTCTCGGGCCGACCCCTCCGCGCCGGTGACGATATCGCCGAGGCAGTGTCGTCGGCCATGGCAGACGGAGCAACACCGCATACCCATCAGCCCGCGCCAAGTCCGGGGAACATCGACACGAAAGCCACACCATGAAAATAACCGGAGCAGTCCTCGAGGACATCGGACGCCCCAGGCCTTTCAGAGCCTCGCGACCCATCAGCGTCGGAGAACTCGAACTCGACCCGCCAGGTGAGGGAGAAGTACTGATCAAAATCGAAGCCGCAGGAATCTGCCACTCCGACCTGTCGGTGGTGGACGGCAACCGCGTTCGTCCCGTACCGATGCTGCTTGGGCATGAAGCCGCCGGTCGCGTCGTCAGTTGCGGGTCCGGCGTCGAGGACCTCACGACTGGACAGCGCGTAGTGATGGCCTTCCTGCCCCGTTGCGGGGAATGCTCCAACTGCCACACCAACGGACGGCTTCCCTGCACACCCGGATCCGGAGCGAACAATGCAGGAACGCTACTTTCGGGCAATGTGCGGCTGCATCGCAACGGGCAGGACGTTCACCATCATTTGGGCGTGTCCGGATTCGCGACCCACGCCGTCGTTGATCGTCATTCCTTGGTGCCTGTTGACGACGACATTCCGCCGGAGATCGCGGCCGTCCTTGGATGCGCTGTGCTCACAGGCGGCGGAGCAGTCATTAATGCCGCTAAGCCCGAGGAGGGGGAGACGATCGTGGTTGTTGGTCTCGGTGGCGTTGGAATGGCTGCACTGCTCACAGCGGTTTCCCTCGGCACAGGCAATGTCGTAGGAGTGGACGCCGTACCAGACAAGCTCGAACGGGCCATGGCACTAGGCGCCACAGCGGTGTACTCCCCGAGTCAGGCCTTGGAAGCAGGGCTTAAAGCGCCGATTGTGATTGAGGCGGCCGGGAATGCCAGGGCCTTTGAGACCGCAGTGGCGCTGACCGGCGTCGGTGGCAGGACCGTCACCGTTGGCCTCCCAGCGCCAACTGCTGAAGCTGTCATCAAGCCGCTTGGGCTTACGGCCGAAGCCCGCACAATCGTTGGTAGCTATCTCGGGTCGGCTGTACCAGCCCGTGACATCCCGGCGTTCGCGCAGCTCTGGCGTGAAGGACGTCTCCCCATCGAAGCGCTGATTTCATCGACCATCACGCTCGGAGAAGTGAACCAAGCCATGGACGACCTCGCTGATGGGCTCGCCGTACGCCAGATCATCACGTTTTGAGTCATCGAAACTCAAGTGAAAGGGGCTTGAGTGGAGGCCGACCCCGGGCGCCCTCCACTCGTCTGCCTTATCGGGTTTTCAATCAGCCCGCTAGATGTCTCAAAGCATTGTTCCCCATTTCGGGAGAAAGCTCCGATTGCCCCTTCCCTGTTGGAGCACAAAGGCTCCGGCCCCATGCTCAAGCTGTCTTACCCTTGGCGGCGAAAACCCGCGAGCCTTTTGTCGTATTGGTGCCTGAAACCCGCCCTAGATCCCGGACAGGCTGCTGACTGCGCAGATTGCACCGGCCGCGCTGCGTGCTTCGGCGCCGTTGCCCAAACCCTGTGGGCCAGTAACGATGGAGAATTTTTGGGGCTTAGTCATGGGGGAAGCCAGCCGGTAGTTGAAGGTTTTGCCCATCAACCGTATTCCTTCACGGCGCATGTGCTCACCCATCATCAGTGCCAGGAGAGGCCCGTGGATGACCAGCCCGTCGTACCCCTCGTTCAGGCACCAATCGAGGTCGTAGTGGATTCTGTGCGCGTTATACGTTAGTGCCGAGAACCGGAACAGCAGGCGTTCATCGGCAGCTTGCTCCAGCACCGGCCCCTCCGCAGGAGGGGGAGGGGTTTGCGGTACGGGAAGGGCACCGCTGCCCGCCGCCCTGTAGACAATGTCCTGTTCTTCCCGGATCACCAGCTCGTTGGCTTGGAAGATCTCGTGGCGGACAGTCGTGAAAGTCAATGGTCCGGTCCGTCCGGACTTCTCGACCGATCCAGCTACGGAAATGACTTTTGTTGCCAGACTTCCGATCTTGAGCTGGCCGAAGGTGGAGACTCGGCCTCCGGCAAACATGCGGCGTCGTCCTGGCCCGGGAGGAGCCGGAATACCTACTGTGGGATGCCCGTCCTGCCCCAGTTCGTTCTGCGGGTTGCGCTCCAAAAGGTAGAGCCAATGCCACAGGGGAGGGACTGCCGCACCCATATCGAAGGGCACGTCGATATCCAGTGCGGCCGCAAGGGATTCCACTGGCTCCGCAGCGATAAACTCAGTGCGTTCGACCCGCTCGGTCGAGGTAGTTGGTGTCATGATGACTCTCACTCCAAAGAGGTAGGGGGGGTAGCGCTGAGTGCGCTGATCAAGTTGTCGAGGGTGGATGCTGAATCCAGGTTCTCCACCGCTTCGATGAGCTGCGTGGCTCCCTCTTTGCCATAGGGACGAAGAAGTGCCTGGGCTTTGGCAACGACCTCAGCATGGGTCATAGGATTCTTTTCGGAGCCTTTGGCATCCGTGGGGTTTCCAGCCAGGAGAGTGATTTTCTCCCCGGACATCAAGTCAAAATCAAGACGCGGGCCGTCCTCCAGCTGAATCGAGGAGTCAAGCACCATAGAGATCTTGGCAAGGGTCTCTTCGATCCTGGGCTCCGAATTGCGGGGTGGGTCGAATTGCTCCAACCCGACTGAACGGTTTTCCAGTGCCACGCTGATGGCGTACGGCAGGCTGAACTGGGCATCAAACACGGTTTCGATAGGGTCAACGCTGAGCATATTAATGGCGGTTTCGCCCGCTGTCACGTTGATTGAGCGGACATCGGAGGGTTGCAGATCACGCTCATCGATCAGCTTCATCACGGCATCAACTGCCGAGTGGCTGCCTCGACAACATGCGTAGGGTTTCAGATAGGAAGTGGAGACGTTGAAGACCTCACCGAGCCCAGCCGTGACCCTTTCCGGGAAACCTTGGCCGCTGCCATAGGTTGCAAAAATCCCGCCCCATGGCGCCTCGAAGAGCTGATGCGGGCCGGTGATACCAGCCCTGGCCAGGAAAGCAGCGTCGATGCCCGATTCTCCGGCTTTGCCCGGATGCAGCCTTTTGGTCCACGCACCGTCCTCGATGAAGGCCCAGATCCCGCCAGTGAAAGATCCGGCAATACCCAGGGCATTGGCATACGTGGCCGGGTCGAGATTGAGAATCCTGGCGCACGCAGCAGCTGCTGCAAAGGTGCCAAAGGTCCCGGTTGAATGCCAGCCCCGGTCAGTATGCGCGGCAAAACCGCCAATGCCCTGGAGGAGCCGGTAGCTGATGTCGTATCCGGCTACGGCAGCGACTATCAGCTCCTTACCGCTGGAGCCAACCAGTTCCGCCGCAGCAATTGCTGCCGGAAGGGTTGCTGAGCCGGCGTGTCCCGGGCCGCCGCCGTCGTCGAAATCCCTGGCATGGGCGGAGGTTCCATTGGCAAGCGCGGCGTGGGCGGGATTCAGCCGTTCGCGGGAACCCCAGACACGGCAGGGGCCGCCGTTGGACATGCCGGACAGTGCATGACGGACGCGGCGGGACTCCTCCGATGGGATGCCTGCCATCGCCACCGCCAAAGTGTCGAGGATGTGGTCCTTCATGGTGGACACCACCTCGGGCGGGAGGTCATCGAAGGTCGTTCCGGACCAGTGTGCAGAGAGTATTTCCGTCAGCGACTGCGGGACGGGGTTCTCAGATGTCATGGGTGTCCTCAGACCGGGTGCCGGGATCGATGGTGAGTTGCTTGATGGTCCAGCGGCCGGCCGTCTGGGTGATCTTCGTGGCATCGTCAATCACGCGGGCGTTGGGATAATGGCGGGCCAGGTAACCCACGACTTCCTCGATTTCCACTTTTGCCAGTCCTTGTCCAAGGCAATTGTGTGGGCCTGTGCTGAACGTCAGTGGCTGGTTCCGCTCCCTGCCCAGAATGAATTCGCCGGGCTTCTCAAAACGTTCCGGGTCCCGGTTGGCGGACCATACGGCAACGTGTACGTCGGCCCCGGCAGGTATGGTGGTGCCTCCCACCTCGATTTCCTCTTCGGCGATCTTGCTGATGACACCTGTCCGGGGGTAGAGGCGAAGTGCTTCCATGACCGCAGCGGGTATCCATGAGGGATCGGCTACGATCTCACGCCAGACTTCACGGTTGCCCAGCAGGTTCCACACGACCAAGCCGATTTGGTGTCCTGTATTCACGGAGCTTGCTTCGAGCATGGATGTCGCTTCGTCAAAGAGTTCCTGGGCGGTGAGTTTGCCGTCGTCGGCCAGTGTCATCAGATGGGACAGCATGTCCTCGCCCAAGCCCGCTTGTCGTTTGCGCTGCATCAGATCCTGAAGGTACTGGAATAGTTCGTCGTACGCCGCCAGGATGTCGGGCTTGAGGCTGGGGTCCCGGGCCAGAAGGGCCAACGTCCGCTCGGACAACTCCTGGACTTTGGGCGCGTCGCTTTGCGGAGCACCGGCCAGGTGGCAATAGATCAAGGAGGGGATTCTGCGATCCACGCTGGAATGGAAGTCCACCGGTTTTGTATCGTCCACATCGTCGAAGATGCCCGCGACGATCTTTGTGAGCACTTCCCGGGTGTTCTGGACCGTTGCCGGCCCCATGAAGCGGGCCAGGGGGGTTCGCAACCGGAGTTGCTGCGCACCGTCCTGCATGATGATGCTGCGGGCGCGGAACCCATGGACCGGGCCGTTGCCGATGCCGAATTCCTCCATCAACCTCAATGCTGAGTTGGCGAACCGTGGATTGCGCAGCACCTCGGTGGCGAGTTGGTAGGAAAGGACGGCATAGCCGTCGGAACCGGCCGCGATTCCGCCTTGGGCGAGTGCACCGCCGGCGTGGTCCGCAGCGTGTGGGGAGAAGAGCTCGAAGGTGGGGACTGTGGTTGTCATGACCGTGAGATCGCTCCCATCGGGCAGCAAAGAATCACTTCTTCAAGGTCGTTTTCGCGATCGTCCTGGACCTCTGATGCCAGCTGCACCAGGGTTCCGTCTTTTTCGATCTGGAACACCTCCGGCATTAAGGCCGCGCAGGTGCCATTGGCATCGCAGCGTTGCAGGTCCACGTTGACTTTGATCATGGGAATGCCCTTCCTCGTCAATGCTTGGGCCGTTGCGGCCCGGCTTTTCGGGCAAGGGGTGCAGCGACCACTCATATGGTTCATGGTCCAGATTGCTGCCGTTCGAGGTATTTCACAAATACCAAAATCGGGGGGTACCCATCTACAGGGTATATATCAAAAGGCACGGGTCCTGTTGACGCGGAAGCTCAGTCAGCTTGGAACAACTCGGCGAATCGCTCCGCGATTGGCGTGACGATTCCTTCCTTGCGCCGCACTATGGCGATCGGAACGTTGGGCCACCCGCCCACCACCGGAATTCGGGCAACGTCAGGATGCAGGCGGGCCATCTCCAGGCTGGACAAGGAAACTCCGACGCCGGCGCCCACCAACTGCGCCGCGGTCATGACGGTGGGCACTTGGATTATTTCGGAGGGGGCGGCTCCGGATGGTGCAAATTTGTCGGCCCAGATGCGCCAGAGAATGCGCACGCCGGGTATCCGCGCCGGAAGGATCCACGTTGAATCCGTCAGTGAGGCCACGTCAAGGGGCTCGGTCTCATCCAGGCCCCAGGCCTTGGGGGCGATCAGCGTCAGGGGCAGTTCGTCCACAACCGTGACATCAAAATGCACCCCGTTGACGGCTTGCAGCGACTCCTCGGCCACGATCGGCATGATGGCCAGATCGAGGGTGCCGTCAGCGAGCCGGTCCAGCTGCACCCTCGGGTTTGCGTCTGTCAGGTCAAGGGTCACCTTGCGGTAGATCGAGAGGAACTGGGAGATTTTGGTACTGCCGATCCGCCAAAGGCACATCGGTTCGCAGCCAAGGTGCAGTTCGCCCGCAAGCCCCTGACCCATAGACTTCAGCGTGTCCGAAATCCTGCGCTCTTCAGCCAGAAGTCGGCGGCCGGCGTGGTGCAGGTACTCGCCTGCAGCCGTCAGCTCGATTCCCCGGGGTTTCCTGTCAAACAGGGTCACTCCCAGCTCCTTCTCGAGTTTGGCCATGGCCATGCTCAATGGCGGCTGGGAGATGCGCAAGGCGCTGGATGCCTCGGTGATGGAGCCGTTCTCGGCCACAGCAATGAAGTACCGAACGTTTCGTAGATCCATCCATTCAGTATATGGGAGCCCCCACAAATTGGTATTTGATGTATGACGCCTAGTGGATCACGGTTAGTGAAGGAGGTGACGCCGACGTCACGCCACAGGTTTACAACGGAGGCAACATGGAATACGAGCAACAGGTGATTGTGGCCGGGGCCGGTCCTACTGGTCTGCTCAACGCACTGGGCCTGGCGCAGCAGGGGCTGGACGTAACCGTCGTCGAACGCTCTGCCGAGCCGAACGACGCCCCGCGGGCGATTCTCTACCACTGGTCCACCCTGGACGGCTTGGAACGGCTGGGGCTGTATGACGACGCAACCCAGGCAGGATTCCTGAAACAGGACTATGCCCATCACGTCCGGGACACCGGCGAAACAATCAATTACGGTTTGAAGGCCTTGGAAGGACGGGTCAAGCACCCGCACAACCTCCACCTCGGCCAAGGTGCACTGGCCAGGATCATCCTCCGCCACTTGGAACAGCTGCCCAACGCCCGCGTCCTGTGGGGACATAAGATCACGGGGATATCCCAGGACGACTCCGCCGTCACCGTCACAGCTGAACATGATGGGAATCCCGTCCAGCTGCAGGCCCCCTGGCTAATCGGCGCTGACGGAGCCGGATCCGCAGTGCGCAACGCTTTGAATCTTCCGTTTGAAGGCTTCACATGGCCGGAGCGCTTCGTTGCGGCCAATATCCGGTTCCCCGATGACCGCAAGGGCTGGGCACAAACAACGTTCTACGTTGACGATGTCCTGGGGGCAATCATCGTCAAGATCGACAATTCCGGCCCGCATGGGCTCTGGCGATATACCTACATGGAAGACGCAGTGCTCCCCGAAGAGGGAGTGGTGGAGCGGTTGCCAAGGTTCCTGGAGCAGATCTTTGGCCCCGAAGTCGCTGCAGGCACCACCTTGGATGCCATCGCACCTTACCGGATGCATCAGCGCAGTGCCCCCACCTACCGGGTTGGCCGCGTCCTCTTGGCCGGCGACGCTGCCCATGCAACCAACCCCACAGGCGGCTTCGGCCTGACCATGGGCCTGTTCGACTCTTATGTACTGAACGAAGCATTGGGAGCAGTCGCCTCAGGAAAAGCTGGAGAGTCCGTCCTGGATGCCTACTCGGAACTACGCCGCTCTGCCTTTATTGATAAAGCCAGTCCGCGCGCCACCGCGAACAAGCGGCTGATCTTCCACTCCTCTGACCCGGTTCAACGGGACAGCGATCTGGAGCTGTTCCGGCGAATGGGCAACGATCCCGAACTGGCGGCAGAGGTTCTGTACTTCACCAAAACGCTTGAAACGCCGTCGCTTGTCCATGCCTAGACGTCAATCCGCCTTCGCCTGCAAGCCGGCACCACTACTTTTAGGAGTTTCACTATGCTTCCTCTGAGCGGCGTTACTGTCGTCTCTCTTGAGCAGGCGGTGGCAGCACCCTTCGCCACCCGCCAGCTCGCCGATCTTGGCGCCAGAGTCATCAAGATCGAACGGCCCGGAGTGGGTGACTTTGCCCGTGGGTATGACGAAACCGTCAAAGGCATGGCAAGTCACTTTGTGTGGCTGAACCGGTCCAAGGAGTCAGTGGCCCTGGATCTGAAGAGTGCCGAGGGAAATCGTGCGGTGCACCAGTTGGTCCGCAACGCTGACATCTTCATCCAGAACCTTGCTCCCGGCGCAGCGGAGCGCTTGGGACTGGGCGCAGGGGAACTGCGTGCCGAGCGGCCTGAGCTGATCCATGTATCCATTTCCGGCTACGGCGCGGATGGCCCGTACTCATCCAAGAAGGCCTACGACCTGCTGGTGCAGTGCGAAGCCGGGCTGTTGTCCATTACGGGCACCGACCAGACCCCGTCCAAGGTGGGCATTTCCATTGCGGACATTGCCTCGGGAATGTACGCCTATTCAGGAATTCTTACTGCGCTGCTCCAGCGAGGGCAGACCGGCGAGGGGGCAACGATCGAACTGTCCATGTTGGAAGCGCTCGGTGAATGGATGGGTTACCCCATGAACTATGCCGTCTATGGCGATGCGCCGCCCCAGCGGACAGGATCCTCCCACGCTGCGATCGCCCCATACGGCCCCTTCACGTGCGGCGACTCCCGTCAGGTTTTCCTCGGAATCCAGAACGAACGGGAGTGGGCAACGTTTTGCGGAAGTGTGCTCCGGCGCCCGGACCTGGCAGTGGACGAGCGGTTCCTGCGTAATTCCCTGCGCGTACTGCACAACGCGGAGCTCACCGCGGCAATCGAGGAGACGCTCGCCGGATACACGGCTGAGGATGTGGTGGACCTGTTGGAGAACGCCGGCATCGCCAACGCATTACTACGTGACATGCGCGGCTTCGCCGATCACCCCCAGTTGAGGGCACGCAACCGCTGGCGCCAGTACGACTCACCGGTTGGAACCCTGAAAGCACTCATTCCTCCGGCAACGTTCTTGGGCCAGGAACCAGTGATGGGCAGGGTGCCGGAAGTCGGCGAACACACGGAGCGCGTGCTGGCGGAGTTCAAAGTGCTGGAAACGTCATGAGTACTTGGAAGAAGCTTCAGGATGCCCGCTCCTTTCTCTTTGTGCCCGGTGACCGACCCGGGCGTTTCCGGAAAGCGGAAGAATCCGGCGCTGACGTTGCAGTGCTCGATCTCGAAGATGCCGTGAAGGTCGGGAACCGGGACATGGCACTGCAGGAGGTCGTAGCGTGGTTGGCCACATCGGGCCGGGCGGTAGTGCGAATCAGGGCAGGACAGGATGTTACGCCTCTCAAGGGGCTCCCGGGCCTGCTGGGGGTCATGGTCCCCAAGGCGGAGCGCCCCGAGGACGTGATCGGTGTCCATGAAACGCTGGATCGTCCCGTTATTGCGCTGGTGGAGTCCGCTGCGGGCGTCCTGGCAGCAACGTCGCTGGCCGGTGCCCGGGGTGTGGCCCGCCTGGCCTTCGGAGAGCTCGACCTGGCGGCAGACATTGGGGCCCAACCCAACCACCGCGCCATGTTGATGGCTCGTTCTACCCTGGTGATGGCCTCCCGTGCATCCGGCTTGCCAGGGCCGGTGGACGGCGTGACAGCAAAGTTCGACGACGATGCAGCTTTGGCGCGGGACGTTTGTGCTGCCATGGAGCTGGGGATGACCGGAAAGCTCCTCATCCATCCCCGACAAGTTGCCGTTGTCCACGACACTTTCCACCCCGGCGATGATGATGTTGCGTGGGCCAGGCGTGTCGTGGGATCCATCAACAGCGGGGGAGGTGTGGCCACGGTCGACGGGGCCATGGTGGACGCTCCAGTACTCCGCCGCGCACGCACCATACTGGTCCGCTTCGGCTCCGGCGCACATGCGCCCGCTAGCAAGGAAGCAGAGGGCGCAGCGTGAGTCACTCCATGAATGACCGCCCGGTGGCTGTCATCACTGGCGCAGGTGGCGGACTCGGAAATGACATCGCAGACCGTCTGGCGGATGACGGTTTCGATCTGGTCCTCCTTGATATGTCCGGGCCGTCGCTTCAGTATGCTGCCGCGCGATTGAAGGAGAGGGCCCCGGAGGCCAAAGTGCTGACGTTTTCCGGGGATCTGGCCGACGAGGCCATGGTTGCGGAGGTGTTCGCCCGTATTGAGGCGGAATTCGGCCGCATTGATGCACTTGTCAGTGCTGCCGGGGGAAGCGGCACGGCGGTGGTCCGTGAATTATCCGAGCTCAGCGGCGAGGTATGGCGCTCGGTCATTGATGGCAACCTCACCAGCACCTTCCTGTGCGCCCGGCACGCAGTACCGGTCATGCTGAAACGCGGCTACGGGCGGATCGTGAATTTCTCGTCGCTGGTTGCGGACGGGCTTGCCGGCCCGTCGGGCACCGTGGGGGCCCGCCTGGCTTATGCGGCCTCGAAGGGCGGAATCGTCAGCCTCACAAAGCAGCTGGGCAAGGACCTTGGCGGCACCGGAATTACCGTCAATGCCATCGCCCCCGGGTTGATCCTTCCCACCAGCGGCAGGGTCAGGGATTCGTTCGAGGCGATGACGCCGGACGATAGGGCTGCCACCTCTGCCGCGATTCCCGTTGGCAGGCCTGGAACCGGCCACGAAATCGCCGCAGCTGTGGCCTACCTCGTATCGGACGCCGCCGCCTTTACCTCCGGAACCGTGTTGCACGTCGACGGGGCAGCGTCATGACCTCCGCAGCAATCACCAAGGAAGGACCTGCTATGAAGACTGTTCCCCTGATCATGTTGCCAGCTTTGGGCGCAGACTCCCGGCTATGGCAGCCGGTCATTGATGAACTCAAGGGGGAGTTCGACTGTACAGTGATCCGCGGCGAAGGGCGGACCATCCAGGCCATGGCTGATCACGTTCTGTGTTTGGCGCCTGAGGAGTTTGTGCTGGTGGGGATTTCAATGGGAGGTTATGTCGCGCTGGAGGTAGCGCTCAGGAACACGGGGCGGGTCAAGGCCCTGGTTTTGTTCAACACCTCCGCAATTGCCGCACCCGAGGACCGCCGGGAGAACTCCCGGAACCTTGTGTCCCTCGTAGAATCCGGAGGGTTCCAGCAAGCCATCAGTCGCACGGCCCCGGCCGTATCCCGGGGAATTCCCGCGGTCCTGAACGTCGTGGAAACCATGACCAGGGATCTGGGCGAACGGGTCTTCGTCGACCAGCAGCTTGCTGTGCTGGACCGCAACGACCGTCGGGATGATTTGGCGGGGCTCAACTGCCCGGCCCTGGTTGTTGGAGCGGCGGAAGACACCATCACGCCACCGGAACTGGGCGAAGACCTGGCCACCGGACTCCCGGATGCCCGCTTTGTCGTGATCGAAAAGAGCGGGCATTTTCTTCCCCTGGAGCAACCGAGGGCAACAGCAGCGGCGCTCAGGGCTTTTCTTCAAGATCACTCTCAGCAGATATCGAAAGGAAGTCAGCCATGACCACGGATCTCGGCCCGGAATCCCTGACTGAGGCTGTCATTGAAAGCTTCAAGAACACCTCGGATGAGCGGCTCAAGGCCATTCTGGAAAGTTTGACACGTAACCTCCATACCTTTGTCCGTGAGATAAGCCCCAGCATCCCGGAGTGGGAGGCGGCCATCGATTTCCTCACATCGACGGGTAAGAAGTGCAGCGACGTCCGGCAGGAGTTCATTTTGCTCTCCGACGTCTTGGGAGTTTCCATGTTGGTGGAGACCATCAATGACGCAGAGACACCGGATGCAACGGATTCCACCGTGCTGGGGCCCTTCCACATGGTGGAGTCCCCGGCCCGGGAGCTTGGCGAGAACATCTCACCGGAGAGCGGCGGTGCGGTCTGCGTGGTCCGGGGCAAGGTCCTTTCGGTCGATGGCAGTCCCCTTCCCAATGCCCGGATTGACGTCTGGCAGGCCAATACCAAAGGCTTCTATGACGTTCAGCAGCCCGGGATTCAGAGCGTTGGCAATGGCAGGGGTCTCTTCATAACGGACGACGACGGCGCCTTCTTTTTCCGAAGTGTTGTTCCCAGCTACTACCCGATTCCCACAGACGGCCCGGTGGGGGACCTGCTTGAGGCCACGGGCAGGCACCCTTACCGGCCCGCGCACATCCACTTCATTGTCGCTGCGCCGGGTTTCAAGGAACTGACAACCCATATCTTCATCGGCGGTAGTGAATACATTGAATCCGATGCTGTGTTTGCGGTTAAGGAAAGCCTCATAACGCCCTTCACTACCAACGAAGACCCTGTGGCTGCCTCAAGATTCGGTGTGGGTTGCCCTTTCGTTGAGGGGGTCATTGACATTCGGCTGCACCCCGAAATCCAGACGTCCAAGCAGCATGTCCATGTCCCCGAAGAGGTGTCCCGATGAAGGATTTCAGTTATCAAGCACTGCCGATGCGGGTGGTTTTCGGAGCAGGGTCCATCAAGAAACTCTCCGAAGAAGTTGAAGCCCTGGGCCTCAAGCGAGTGTTGGTTCTGTCCACCCCGTTCCAGGAGGAGCTGGCCAGGGACATCTCCCGGCAACTGGGCGATGCGAGTGCGGGTGTCCATGCTGAAGCGGAGATGCATGTACCTATAGAGTCAGCACACCGTGCCCGTGCGGCAGCGAAGGCCGCAAATGCTGACGGATACGTTGCAGTGGGAGGCGGGTCCACCACCGGATTGGGGAAGGCCATTGCCTTGGAATTCGGCGCCCCCATCATCGCGGTGCCTACAACCTATGCCGGATCAGAAATGACCCCTATTTGGGGGCTCACCGCCGACGGTGAGAAGAAGACCGGCCGCGACCCCAAAGTGCTGCCAACAAGCGTTATCTATGATCCCGACCTGACGTTGACGTTGCCAGTGGGGATGTCGGTGACTAGCGGTTTCAACGCCGTAGCACATGCGGTGGAAGCCCTCTACGCGCCCGATGCCTCGCCCATCATCTCCCGGATGGCGGAAGAAGGAACGCGCGCCATGATCAGTGCCTTGCCATTGATTGCGCGAAACCCAGGCCATCCAGGGGCCCGATCGGATGCCCTTTACGGTGCTTGGCTTTGCGGGGCAACATTGGGGGCCACCACGATGTCCCTTCATCACAAGCTGTGCCACATTTTAGGGGGCACCTTCAACCTCCCGCACGCTGAGACACACACGGTAGTACTCCCTTACGCATTGCACTACAACGCCGCATTTGCCCCCGAGGCCATCGCAGCACTTCAGCGAGCCACTGGAGCCGAAGATCCGGCAGGCTACATCCGTCGGCTGAGCGTGGAACTGGGCGCCCCGGCTTCACTGCGGAGCCTCGGGTTGGACGACAGCGACGTCGAGACGGTTGTTGACATGGCAACCCGCAACCAATACGCCAACCCGAGGCCGTTGACGGAAGAGGGAATCCGCGGACTCGTGACGGCCGCCCTCAACGGGGACGACCTTACCTCCAGTGAGACATATATTTTATAGATACATAGCCACATATTTTGGTATTTGTGAAATATCAGCGCCAGTCCCACAGTAGAGGAAAGCGGTGATTCAGCTCACTTTGAAAAAGACGGGAAGTACGGGCATGCTCCATAAAACTACGGACATAGCGATCATTGGGGGCTCGACGGCGGCACTCCGCGCGGCAGAGGCCGCAAGCCGCCGGGCACCTGGCCTCAAGGTCACGGTCATCAGTTCAGAAGAGCACTTGCCGTATGAGCTGCCCCCGCTGTCCAAGATCCCCTTAAGCGATGAGCTCGATATCGAGTCGCTGATCTACCCTTCGGCGCGGGCCCTCCAAGAGCAAGGCGTGGATTTTCAACTGGGAGAAAGCGCCACGGCCCTGGATCCACGGCGCCGGGTGATCAGCACACACCAGGGCGATCTCACGTACCGCGCAGCCGTGATTGCCACGGGCTGTGAACCAATCATGCCTCCCGTTTTCCGCGGCGAAAGGGACGTTTTCGTGTTGCGGCGCTTCGAAGACTCGGTGGCCCTGCGCCGTAGCCTCGCGGATGCCGGTCGCTCCGTTGCCATTGTGGGCGCCGGCTTCATTGGCGGGGAATTCGCATCCACGGTTACCGGCGCCGGGCGTGCGGTGTCGCTGATTGACCTAGCCGAGCACCCGTTGATCCGCTTCGGCGAAGCCATTTCCACTGTTTACGAGGATTTGCACCACATCAATGGGGTGGACACCTTTTTTGGAGTGGGTGCAACCGGCACTGTGGAACGGGATGGCCGGCGATTTCTGACACTCAGTGACGGTCGTGAAGTCGCCGCAGACGTGATCGTAGTGGGGGTCGGGGTCCGGCCGGCCGTTTCGTGGTTGGCCTCTTCGGGTATTGAACTCGAGAACGGAATCCTCACAGACCGCTACCTCCAAAGTTGCCAGGGCGTGTTCGCAGCGGGTGACGCCGTGAGGTGGCCCAACGGCCGCTTCGACGCCACCATGAGGATCGAGCACTGGACGACGGCGGCGGAGCAAGGCCGCGCGGCGGGGCTCAATGCCGTCAGCTTCGTGGAGAAGGCGCCCCTCACTCCGTTCGTCAATGTTCCCTTCTTCTGGTCCGACCAACACGGTCAACGGGTGCAGTGGGCCGGTTATCAGACGGCGGGACAACCAGTCCTTTCCAGTCGGAGTGATGACGGATCGATGTTCTTTTTCCGTGAAGGTGACTTCGTCAGTGGAGTCCTGGCCTTTGAGCGGCGCCAGGAATTCGTTCAACTCCGCGCCAAGCTTCGCCGGCCCGTCACCTGGGGCGAACTACCGGACCTTGTTGCCGGGCTGGAGCCAGCCATCGCAACGGTCCCAGTGCCATGACCGCCAGCCGCCGTCGATACGTTTCATGCCCCTGCGGCTCCCTTCTTGAGGGGGGCAACGACGATGAGCTTGTTCTTGAGGTGCAACGCCATCTGAGTGAGAGCCACCCGGGCCTGCAGTACGGGCGGGACCAGATCTTGTTGCTGGCCTACTGACCCGCGGCCGTTATCGGGCCCTTCGTGGGGTCACCACAGCAATTTAACGCGCATCAAAACAAAGGAGTTTCAGTGTCAGTTAAATCATCCGGCCGAATGAAGACGGTGCTCTTCTCAAGCTTCATGGGTACAGCGATCGAGTTCTACGATTTCCTGCTCTATGGGTTGGCGGCAAGTCTGGTGTTCGCCCCTCTTTACTTCGCCAACATGTCGCCGGCGCTGGGCATCGTGGCGTCCTTCGCCACTCTGGCGGTGGGATACCTCGCAAGGCCCCTTGGCGGATTGATCTTTGGGTACTTTGGGGATCGCCTTGGACGGAAGCGAATGCTCGTCCTGACCATGCTGATGATGGGAGGCGCGAGCTTCTGCATCGGGCTTCTGCCAACGCAGGCGATGATCGGACAGTGGGCGCCCTTACTGTTGATTCTGCTTCGAATCATTCAAGGCATCGCCGTGGGCGGGGAATGGGGTGGTGCGGCGCTAATGGCCATGGAGCACTCAACCCCTGAGCGGCGCGGCTTCTCCGCCAGCTTCGCCAACATGGGCGGCCCGGCCGGCGCGGCCCTCGCCACAGTGGCATTTACCCTGAGCAGTTTGTTGCCGGAGGAACCCTTTTTGAGCTGGGGATGGCGCCTGCCCTTCCTCTTCAGCGCTGTTCTGGTGGGCATGGGACTCTTCGTGCGACTCAAAGTGGCAGAATCGCCTGTCTTCCTGGAATCACAGCGGCAAGCGGCATCGTCACAACTACGCCGCGTACATCCACTCCTGCAGGTCCTCCGGAAATACCCCCGCGCGGTGGTGGTCGCTTGCCTCGGAACGATCATGGCTTTCGCGGTCCAGTCACTTTTGGCTACCTTTGCCATGCCGTATGCCGTTGCAGCAGGACATAGCCGCTCGGATGTTCTCTGGATCAGCCTGGCCACACAGGTGATCCACGTGTTCACCATCCCCATGTTCGCTGCTTTGTCCGACAGGATAGGGAGACGCAAGGTGATGATCACCGGCGTCGTAGGCATGATCGTCCTGATTCACCCGCTGTGGCTGATGATTGGTGCCGACAACCTGGTGTTGCTGTTCTTGGCTTTCCTGATTGGGAACCCGTTGCTCCAAGCCATGGTTTACGGACCCACCGCTGCCTTCATCTCCGAGATGTTCGGTGCGGAATCACGCTACACAGGCGCATCCTTGGCATACCAGGTGTCTGCGACTTTGGGCGGCGGGCTGGTTCCTCTTGCAGCCACTGCGCTTCTGGCAACGCGTGGCGGCAACGATCCCATCTATGTCTCCGCCCTCATCGTGGCCATCGGCATCATCAGCCTCATTGCGCTTTTGGTACCTCAACGCCCTGCCAAGGAAGTGGCGGCGGAGGATGCTGGAGCCGCGGTTTCAGTAATTTGATTCCTGCTTCACCATAAAGCGGAGTGCCCCGGTTGATGCCGGGGCACTCCGCTTCCTGCACTCGCGGCACTCATGGGAACCGGCTCACCGGGTGTTCAGCACGTCCTGCCCACTGAAATGAACCACATGGGGTGCCTCGAGGCAGTGGGCCAAGAGAATCTTGTAAAGATCTTCAGCCTGGGATGTGCCCGGAAAGACAACTGTGTGGTCCTCGAGGCTTTCCCACCCCACCCTCAGCAAATAGGTGCCGGGCATATCCACGCTGGCCTGCAACTCCACTGAATGGCAACCTTGGGCGGCCAGCAACAGTTGAGTAGCTGCGGCAAACTCTGCAAGAAACTCTTCTTCAGTTTCAGGATTGATCCTGAGCTCTGCGTGTTCGTAAATCATCTGTTACCTTTCCCAAACCTGTTACGTGCGATCTCCGTATCCTGCCAAAAGGAGGTTGCTGGTAATTAATAATGTATCGGAAAACTGAAGGGTTCGTACTCTGCTCTTTTATTGCAAACAGAGGGTCTCGTGGCATATGCAAGGGCTATGGCAATTGTTGAATTTAGTATTTGTTCCTGGGTTCAAAGACGTGCACGCTGGTCATAGTCGCCTGCAGAAGCGGGCACAGCACGAAACTCAATGAGGAGTTCCCATGACCACCACCGGTATCAGCCTCGGAAGGCTGCTGGGCCTGCACTTCGTCTCGCCATCCACCCCCCGGTCCCCGTCTCCGAGGTTGCCCGGCCCCCGGACTTCCGGGAGTATTGTGGCTTACCCTTGGGCAGGCTGGGATGTTGAAGATCCGGACGATGGAACGCCCCAAGTCCCCTTCAGCAGCTGATGGCCGACCCACACGCTAGGGACCGGATGAGCGGCCTGCAACCCATGTGGCAACTTGGGTGCGCGAGGTAAAACCAAGCTTCGAAAGAATGCGTTCGATATGTCCGCTGACAGTTCTCGGGGACAGCACCAGTTCGGCGGCTATCTCCTTATTGCTTTGCCCCCGGGCCACAAGGTTGGCGACTTGCTCCTCCCGCTCAGTCAGCGTGGGTCCGCTTGTGGTGAACGCACCGACGAACTCCGGCCTCTTGGCCCGGCGGCTGGCATGGCGTCCGTCATCAACGGCGCGTCCGGAGGGCGAAACGTAGGACGTCGTGGCCAGGCTCAATGCCAGCTCAACAGCCTGGTCATTGGACAACGACTGTCCGCTGTTCAGAATCGTCTGGAAGCGCGACTCTCCCAATCCGTTCCGGATCCGATCGGTTGTTTGCGTTGAGTCCATCGCCAGAGGACCGAAGGCCAAGACAGTGGTGCCGATCCCTTTCCATACAGATTGGGTCGCGCGAAGAAGTGTTGCCGCTGTTTCCAGCTGGCCACTGGACGCCGCCGTCCACGACATTTGCTCTACGACGAGTGCGATGCATAGTCCGTCGTGAAAATCCCGCTGGATTTCCAAGGCCTTGACCTGGCATGTTCGGGCTTCATCAAGCCGGCCCAAGTGCCAGTAACAGAGGCCCATGACGGCGTAACCGTAAGCAAGGCTCCACCGTTCCCCATGCTTTCCGCTTTCATTCAGGACCTCCTGGCACGTGGCCAAGGCTTCCTCGATCCGACCCCCGTACATCTGGGCCCACGCTAAAAGGAACATCGCCGTGAGTTCGGATGCGGGGTCTTCTTGAAGGCGATGGACAATTGCTGCTTTGTTGAAAAGTTCCATGGCGGGCCCGATCCGGCCTCCAAGAACCTCGCACAAGGCTTGCCAGTGATCCGCATGTGCGGCCAGAACAGGGTCTTCAAGTGATCGGGCGATCTGACGGCATTCGGCCAGAAATGCTTCGGCATGTCCGCGATCACCCTGGAGAAGGGCCACCCACGCTGCCACCCACAGAGCGTTTCCGCGTTGTGGTGTCATGTCGGTGGCGAGGGCAAGCATCCGTTCCAGCCATAGACGCCCGTCAGAGAGTTTTCCGCCAGCTATCCAGTGATACCTCAGCAGGGCCGCCAGCTCCATCCCGGTTGTTTCCTCCCCGGGAGTGCTTGCTGACCATTCCAAAGCCAAGAGGATGTTGGTGTGGTCCCGATGTGCGGCAGCAAGCCGGCTCGATTGCGCAGGCCCACACCATGCCGCGACCGTGTCGGAAGCCTTTTGGAGGTAGTGGTTCCGCTGCCGCCGCCGTAGGTCGGCCGCTTCGCCCCGACGCTCAAGCAGGGATGCTCCATACTCGCGGAAAGTCATTAGTTGCCAGTACCGCCGCGGCTGGTCGCTTGTGGAAGCGTGATCGATGACATTTCCGGCAACCACCAGCGATTTTGCAACAAGGTGGTCCAGGAGATCCAGGATGTCTGCCTTGCTGATCTCCTCGAAGCCGCAGACTTCCTCGGCCGCTTCGACGTCGAAACCGCCTGGAAAAACTGAAAGCCTCGCCCACAATGTTTGCTCTCCCGGGGTACAGAGCTCGTAGCTCCAGTCCACCAGGGCCCTTAGAGTCTGTTGCCGCGGGATGGCGGCCCGGCTTCCGCCTGTCAATACTTCAAAGCGACGATCAAGTCTTTCGACCAGCTGGACCACGGAGATTGAGCGAAGCCGTGAGGCCGCGAGTTCGATTGCAAGTGGTATCCCATCCAGCATCCGGCATAGTTCGGCGATAGCCTGCCGGTTGCCGTCGGTGACCTCGAATCCGGCATGGACGCTTTTGGCGCGGTCAACCAGCAGTCGGACGGATTCAAAAGATTCAATGGTTCCGGCTTCGATATCAGCGGCAGCGGGGGCGCTGAGCGGAGGTACCTGGTAAACCTGTTCGCCGAAGATCCCCAAGGGCTCCCGACTGGTGGTTATGACCCGCAACTGGGGTGCAGTCTCCATGAGTTTTGCCACCAAAGCGGGCACTTCGCCGAGCAGATGCTCGCAGTTATCCAAAACCAAAAGGAGCTGGCGGTCCTGTATGTAATCCGCAAGCCTTTCCGCGGGTGACCGGTTGGACTGATCGGGCAGGCGCAGGGATGCGGCAATCTGCGAAGCCACCAGGGAGGCGTCGTCCAGCGCTGCAAGCTCAACGATCCACACGCCGTCACGAAACGCCTTCCGGGTGCGGGTGGCCAGCTCCGCTGCAAGCCTGGTTTTCCCGACACCGCCGGGGCCGGCCAGCGTCAGGAGGCGGGAACGTGACATCAGCTCCCTTGCTGCTCCGAGTTCATTGCGTCGACCAATGAAACTCGTCAGGTTGTGGCCCCCCAAGGAGCCAACAGTCACTGCCTCGTTACTCATGACCCTCCTGTGATGCAGACAACAATACAGGTATCGGATGGGGTCATTTGACCCGTCCAATGCCACGTGCAGCGGAGCACACTGGATGCAGTCACAACAACTCTTTGGACAAATTGGAAGGTAAGCGCGATGAGGCGCAGAACAGCTAATCCAGCAGCGTGTCGGAACGGCGCGAATGTACCACTTCCCGGCATTGGGGGATCTGCTGGAGATTCCATTTTCTTTACAAACCTCAAAGCTGCGGATGATGTGGGCAATTCATGGACGGCGGACAACATCTGGCCGGGCTGCGAAGACTCGTATTCCGCCCAGAGGGCGTCGATACTCCACGAATCTTATTACATCAAGCAGCATCTGGAAGATTGCTGACGAAGATTTCAAACTTCACTTGAAGATCAGCGGTATAAGTCTGCCGATTTAATTTTATCCACATGAAAGAGGAACCATGACAGCGACGTCAATCACCGAATTGTCCGATATCAACGTGCCGGATTCTGAGCTGGTAGCCCGCGCTACCGCACTGGTTCCCTTGGTAAGGGAGTTCGCGGCCCAGGGTTCAGAAGCCCGCCGTGTGGCTCCGGAAGTAGTTGCAGCTTTGGAGGACGCCGGCCTTTTCCGGATGTTGGTTCCCAAACGTCACGGGGGAATGGGGGCCTCCTTGCGTACAGCGGTAGAGGTAACCCAGGAGATTGCCCGGGGTGACGGTTCCACAGGCTGGGTAACAACGCTGATGATGGTGGGCACCGGCTTCGCTTCAACCTTCTCCGAGCAGGCCCAGGAGGAAGTGTTCGGCAATAATCCCTTGGCCAAGGTGGCAGGAACATTCAGCCCCGGAAGCAAGAGTGAACGCGTTGAGGGTGGCTACCTTGTCAGCGGCCGGTGGCCGTATTCTTCAGGTTCTTTCGCTGCAGACTGGGCAACGCTGGGTGTATTGCTCGACGGTGATGATCCCATGGCGCTGGCGTTGATTCCCGCGGAAGCCTGGACGATTGAGCCAACCTGGTTCGTGGCTGGGATGAAGGGCACCGGCAGCGACACGATTGTCGTTCAGGACCACTTCGTGCCGGATCACCGGGTGCAGCGCCTGAGCAACATGCTCAGCTCCAACTTCTTGTCACCGTACAAAGACGATCGCATGGCAAATGTCGCTTTCAACGCTGTTGCAGCAGCGATCCTGATTGCTCCGCAGATCGGCCTGGCACGCCACGCACTGGAGATTACGTTGGCCAAGCTCCCGGGCAAGCCGGTGGCGTACTCCATGTACAGCAACGCCAAGGATTCACCGACGCATCAACTGGCAGTCGCCAAGGCAGCTTCGAATCTGCACATGTCCGAGCTGCTGTTGAACCGCATGTGCCTGGACATTGATACCGCAGCCGATGCCGGTGAGCAGCTGGATCTTCCTACGCGGGCGCGTATTCGTAACGACACCGGGGTTATTGCCGAACTTGTTGGTCAGGCAATCGATGCCCTGATGACCGCCAACGGCGCCGGGTCATTCGCGGAGGCCAACGTCCTTAACCAGATCTGGCGGGACTCCGAAATCGCCGCCCGGCACGCTTTTGTCACTCCTGAAATCGGCAAAGAAGCCTACGGTCGGGTCCTGATGGGCCTGGAACCAACCATCAACCTTTAAGGCACGGTCACCAATGTCCATCCCCACCATTCCCGAAGCATCAGTTGAGGACCCATCACGTATCTACCGCCGCGTGCTGGGCCATGTGCCAACAAGCGTCGCGGTAGTGACAGCCGGCACCAGGTCCGGGCCGGTAGGAATGACGGTAGGTTCCTTCACATCCGTGTCATTGGAACCGCCCTTGGTGGCGTTCTTCGTGGACAAGGCATCTACAACCTGGCCCCGGCTCTACGAAGCAAGCCATTTTGGAGTCAACATCCTGGGGCAGGACCAAACCGCGCTCTGCAAGGCATTCTCACGGCGCTCGGAAGACCGCTTCAGTGAAGTCGACTGGACCCCGTCCAGCAGGGGAGTGCCCCTGCTCAACGACGCCATTGTCACCTTGGAATGCACCCGCTACAAGATCGACCTCATAGGGGACCACTACCAGGTTGTCGGCCGCGTCGAGTCCCTGGAACTTCGGGCCACAAACCCGCCACTCATCTTCCTGCAGGGCACCTTCCTGAACCTCCCGGCCTGATGCCGCGGTGTCCTGAATTTCCACAACTCTTAGCTAGGAGAACACATGTCCCTCATCGTTGAGAAGCAACATGATCTGGACCGAAGGCACTTCTTTATTGATGGTGTGTGGGTCAAGCCAGCCGGGGATCTGCTCCGGGACCAAGTGGAGGCAGCTACTGGTGAGGTCATTGGTGTAGCGGCCATGGGGACGGAGGCAGATATCGATGCCGCTGTCCTGGCAGCGCGGCGGGCCCTCGATGAAGGGCCCTGGGGCAAAACGACGGCACAGGAACGGGCTGAGGTTCTACGGCGTTTCGCCAATGAGCTGAATCTGCGGTCCGCCGGCACTTCCGAACTGGTTTCCAGGGAGAACGGCATGCCGATCGGGCTCTCACAGATGCTGAATGGAGGTGCTCCCGGAGCCCTCCTGAACATCTATGCCAACGTGATTGAAAACCTGGCATTGGAAGAAGTGCGCACCAGCCAGGCAGGGTCCACCATCGTCCGGAGGGAGCCGGTAGGTGTGGTGGGCGCAATCGCACCATGGAATTTCCCTCAAGCATTGGCCATGTTCAAGATTGCGCCGGCCCTGGCTGCCGGTTGCACGGTGGTCCTCAAGCCGTCTCCGGAAACCGCCTTGGATTCCTACGTCTTTGCTGATGCGGCCAAGGCTGCAGGACTGCCTGACGGTGTCCTCAACATTGTCCTGGGGGATCGGGACGCAGGGGCCGCGCTGGTGTCACATCCTTTGGTGGACAAGATCGCCTTCACTGGTTCCACGGCTGCCGGCAGGATCATCGGCGCCGAATGCGGTCGCTTGATCCGTCGATGCACCCTTGAACTCGGTGGCAAGTCAGCCGCCGTGTTCCTCGAAGATGGTGACGTTAATACTCTGTTGGCCGGACTGGACAACGCGTCCTTCCTGAACAACAGCCAAACGTGTACCACCCAGTCACGCATCCTCATTGCGCGCTCACGCTACGAGGAAGTCGTAGAAGCGGTGGGGAGCTTTGCTGCCTCCTACAACGTAGGGAACCCGCTGGATCCCACAGTGACAATGGGGCCTATGGCTACCAGGGAGCATCTGGCGCGGGTGATGGATTACATCGAGATGGCAAAAGCCTCCAGCGCCCGTCTGGTGACGGGGGGAAGCCGTCCTCCCGGGGCTGACAAGGGGTGGTTCGTTGAGCCCACCGTCTTTGCCGACGTCGCCAACAGCGACCGCCTGGCCCGGGAAGAGGTCTTTGGACCGGTCATGGCACTGATCCCGTTCGACGACGACGAGGACGCTGTGCGGATGGCAAACGACAGCAACTACGGTCTGGGCGGATCCGTGTGGAGCGCCGATGAGGACAGGGCCTTGTCTGTGGCCCGGCGCGTCCGCACAGGAACCATAGGGCTGAACTACTACACGCTGGACCTCGGGGCCCCCTTCGGCGGGTTCAGGGATTCCGGAGTGGGCAGGGAACTCGGACCCGAGGGCATCAACGCGTACTTGGAATACAAGTCGATCTACGCATCTGCCAAGTACCTCAGCGCCTGACACCGGCCGCCAGGCCAACCCGACGTAAACCGGAACGGTTTGCAGTGGAAGGAGACAACACCAAATGACTACCTCAACCGAAATTGTCGCAGCCTACTTTGACGGCGTGAAGGCCGGGGACGCAGAAGCCGTAGCCGATCTGTTTGCTTCGAATGCGCGGCTGACCAATGCTGCAGGAACCCTACAAGGCGCCGATGCCATCAGGCGGATGTACCGCAACGGACTCACCGCCGGAAAAATGACGCCCAGCCCCCATGCTCCGGTGGTTCATGGAGACCACGTAGCTGTGGAGATCGATCTGGATGCCAACGGAGTGAGCCTCAAACTGGGCGATTTCTTCACTATCCGGGACGGGAAGATCCAGGGCCTCACCATCTACAGCCTCACTCCAACGGACGCGCGCGTCTTCGAGGACGTCGGCGTCGACCCTCTCACGTGAGCGGGCATGGATCCAACAACGCACCAGACCACTAAATACCCAGGAGAACTCATGAAGATCGCTGTTTTTGGCCCCCACCGACGTGTGGGCGTCATCGTGGAAAACAAGGTGGTGGACGCAAATGCCGCCTATGCAAAATATCTTGCTGAAACCTCCGAGGAGGCGCGGCCGCAGGCCCGGGCCGACGCAGAGGTCCCGGCGGAGCTCGGGGCGTTCATCACCGAAGGAAACCGGGCACTCGAAGGCGCGCAATCCGCCGTCGACTATTTGTGGTCCAAGGCCGCCGACGATCGGGGACGCAATGGAGAGGTCCTGTTCTTTGACCTCGGGGACACCGATCTGCACGCCCCGGTGGCCCAGGGATCCCGGATCTACTGCGCGTTGGCCAACTTCTTTGACCATATGGAAGCCGCCAGCAAGAACAGCGCGGGAAATGACACCGCCGAAGTCCTTGACCGGCTGGTTCAAGGCGGACCCAAGTATTTCCTGAAAGACCACCGGGCAGTAGGGGCGGATGGGGAACCTGTGCGGTACCCCGCCAGAACCCGGCGTCTGGACTATGAAGCCGAAGTGGCGGTCATTGTCGGGAAGCAGGGCCGGGACATCGGCCGGGATGATGCCCTTCCTTACATCTGGGGATACACGCTTCACAACGACTGGTCGATCCGGGACAACGTTTCTTTTGGGCCGGACTTCATGCACTCAAAGAATTTTGATACCTCGGCAACCATCGGGCCATGGATCGTTGTCAACGAGGGTCTTGACCCGCAGGATATTCCGCTGGAGTGCCGGGTGAACGGCGAGATCCGGCAAAGCGGAAATACCAAGTCGATGGTTCACGACTTCTCCACCTTCATCCAGCATCTGTCAGCGGACACCACCCTCTACCCGGGTGATCTCATCAGCAGCGGAACACCCAAGGGAACCGCGGTGGATTCAAGCCGCCAGCAAACGGATGGCTCACACCCGGATGCCTTGTTCGTGAAACCCGGCGATGTGGTGGAGGTGTCCTCGTCCCTTATTGGCACCATTCGAAACGAAGTCATCAGCCCGAGTGCCTGAGAATTCCGATCACCTCCCTGCCCGGGTGTAGCCCAGGCTTTCAAAGGACCACGACAAAGAAAGAGCATCATGAGCGAACAGCAGCACAACGTTGGCGGTGTGCTTTACGACCGTCCCTTCAAAATCCGCCGGCTGAACCACTTCGGCATCAGCGTCGAAGACACCGGTGCATCGTTGGCCTTCTACAGGGATCTTTTGGGGTTCCACGTGGCGGACGCCTTGAACCTTGAAAAGTACGATCCAGGCACGTGGCTCGATGGCCTTGCCGACAAACACATCTATTTCCTTCGCCACAACAGCGATCACCACACCTTCGTCCTGATGCCGAAGGCCTGGGTGGACCACATGGATTCGCCGGCCAGGGGCGATCTCACCATCAACCAGATCACATGGCAGGTTGGCAGCCTCCGCGAAGTGGTCCAGGCCCGGCTGTGGCTCGAGTCATTGGGCAACAAGATCGAACGGTATGGCCGGGACCCAGGTTCCAACTGGCACACCTACTTCCCGGACCCCACAGGGCACACCAACGAGCTCGAATACGGGATCGAACAGGTGGGATGGGATGGGCGAAGCAAACCCGAAGTCCTGTGGCCGTGGGCCAATGAGCACCCATCGCTGCCCACGAAGTCCGAGAGCAGCGAGTTGGCCGATGCTGAAGCGCAGGGTGTGGACCTCACCAGTGGTTACCGCTGGGTGGACGAGTTGCCCAAAACGTTCGACGTCGGCGGCGTTCTCCTTTCGCGACCCTTTAAGCCAGTGCGTATTGGACCGGTCAGCATTTTCGTCGAGGACGTCGCGGGCGCTGAAGAGTTCTACACGCAACGGCTCGGCTTGGTAAAGAGCGAAGAGACGATGGTGGACGGCCACCGTGCGGTCTTCCTGAGGACCAATACCGAACACCACAGCCTGGGACTCTTTCCGATGGAACTCCGGAAGAAACTCGAGGTCAGTGAGCACACCACGCTGCTTTCTTTCGGCATTCAGCTTGGTTCATACGAGCAACTGAAAGCTGCACGCGCTTATCTCGAAGAGCGCGGAGTCAAGCTTCTCGATTTGCCGCAGGACATCCACCCTGGTGTCGATTACACGGTTCACGCCGTAGATCCCGACGGCCACGTCATGCAGTTGTACTACTACATGGAACAAGTGGGATGGGACGGCTCTGTCAGGTCACCTTCGCAACGGCGCGTTGTCGATCCCGATGTTTGGCCCGAAGCGCTTTCTCCCATGTCCGATACCTATGGCGGGGAGACGTTCTGGGGACCGCTCGGCTGACATTGCACCACCCGCAGGACCGTTCCCGCCAAAGAGGCCGGGAACAAGAAACCGAACAAAGGAGGCCTGAAGTGGGCCGTATCATCATCAGCGGGGCGTCGGGAGATCTTGGACGCAGGGTTACTGAACTGCTTTTGGCAGCTGACCCGGACATCGAATTGACTCTGGTCTCGCGTACCCCGGAGAAGTTGTACAGACATAAGAATCCGGGGATCCGCGTCATGCGGGGCGATTACCAAGAACCGGAATCCCTCAACGAGGCCTACAGTGGTGGCGACGTCCTGTTCCTCATCAGTGGACTTAACCTTGGCCGACGGGTAGCGGAGACCAGGAACGCAATTGCTGCGGCACAGCATGCCGGTATCCGTCACATCGTGTACACCTCTGTGGGTGGTATCCATCCCACCAACCCGGCACTCTCAGCCCGGGACCACTATCAGAGTGAGCTTGATTTGAGGGAATCCGGTATGGCCTACACCTTCCTCCGCAACGCGTTGTACTCGGAAATCATCAGCAATATCCTCGTCGCTCCAGCGGCGGCCTGTGGTGTTATGGCACAGGCTACCGGACATGGGCGGTTGGCGCCGGCCGCCAAAGCTGATGTCGCCCGCAGCGCCGCCGCCGTACTGCTTGCCGCAGAAAAACATGAAGGTGCTGTCTACGAAATCACCGGACCGGAGCTTTTGACTTTTGAAGACATTGCCCGCATCGGGTCGGAGATACATGGCGCACCCATTGACTATCAGCCGATTTCCGCTGATGAGCGTCTCGCCTTCTTCGATTCAATCGGCATCCCGAGGACTTACGACCCCTCCATGCCGCCCAGCGCCGACGGTCACATGTGGGCAAGCGATGAATTGGTCACTGCCGAAGTCGCCATTGCCGAGGGGTATCAGACCCTTCTTTCAGGTCACGTACAACTGATCACCGGGCGCAATCCGGAAACACTGAAATCGGTGATGGAAGCCGTCAAATCCGTACCGTACGACCAGATCCCGGCAAACGTGTCCTAAACCCTCACAAGGGCGCCAGCGACAGGACGGCTTCGATCAAGATTGATGTGGCGAAGCCGTCTTTTCGCTGAGTCGTCCAGAAATATACCGACAAACGACGAAAGGTGACGCTGGTGACGCTCCACAACTACCCGGAATGGAACCGATTACTGGGAGCGGTCGTCGAAATACGCAGGGATGATCATGTGATCGCGACGGGTACGGTTCAAAATGCCATGCATGACTCATCAGTTCTCTGGCTCGCACCAGAAGGGCTTGAGTCGCGCAGGATGTATGTCGCCGCGGAGGGATACTCGGCCTGGGTTGAACCATTTAAATTGACCGGAGAAGCCACATACCGAATGACCTCCTCGAGACTTTACGGTTAGTCGCGCAAAGCGATCGGCGGTTGGCCAAAGCAGCTGCCGGCGTTTCACCAGCGATTGCTGAGCGGACAGCCAGGCTCAGCCAAAAAGGCGTGATCGATGGGTACACCGCAAACATCAATTGGCAGGCGCTCCGCTACGCCACCATCGTTTACCTCTCTGTCCTCATCTCTCCCGGGGGGACCGTGGCGCGGTGCTCGACGACTTAGCCAACGCCCCTGGCGTAGAAGAAGTCACCTCGGTGACGGGCAGCTAGATGTCCTGATCAAATGCGGGTGCGAGACAACTACCACCTTCGCCAACCCCTCACGGAGTCAATCTGGAAAATAGAGGGAATCGCACGAACGGAAACATCGCTGGGTCTGGGTCAAGCCCGCTGCCTCAACCCCGCAGCCCGCCTAATCGACGAAATCGCAAGGACTCTCCCCTCGTCCTCGGAAGACTGAGCTACAGCCTAGTATCGGGGCGGCACCAGTGGCCCATAATGCCACGCCTAAGCAGCAGGGGTTGCCGCGTATGCGTGGCAAATCCGACGGCAATAAAGAGTTAGAGGTTTAGTGGCTAGACCTGAGTCATCAGCGTGGCCCACTACAGAACGGCTAATATACGCTCGTTGACTACGTCAGTAGCCCAACAAGGAGCGATACGAACCAGACGATCGGGCGGGCGGGCATCGCCACCAATGAGGATGTGGAAGTTGCCCTTTTCGATGCCCTCGACAATGGCTTGGGCCGCTTCTTCCGGCGTTGTCGCCCCACTTTCCGACCTTTCATATCAATCATCTTTACGCCCGACTTGCCGGTCAGATTTAGCCAGCGATCTTGCTCGAACCCTGCGTGTATCCGCGGGCAACGTCAGCGAGATCACGAAGCGGCTTCCGCGACGTGGTTATAGGCTCGCGCACCCGATACAGCGGAAGAAGCCCGGGTATCTCAGGTTGCACTGACCACAGTTGGCGGTGAAGCATCAACAGGCCCGTACGCGCAAGAGGAAGGGCTAGTGGAGAGCCTCTTAGATGGATGGCCGACCTAGGATGTAGGAGTTTCTATGCGTATACTCCTTCAGTTCAGTTCTCGACCGCGTTGGTATGCACTGACCACATTAGGAATTCACAGCCCGTGTCGCCGTCGCTGTCAACTCGCAACTCCCACCTGCCTTGGCTGCAGCCCCCAAGTCAGGAGTCTGGGCCGGTGAAATTGTCCCTGCCAGGTGCCTATAAAAGCATCTTTAAAGTCCCCGATGAGAAGTGCAGGGTATCTGCCCCGAAGCTTCACAGGAGTCGCTAGGCCTGTGGCGCCCCCGCCTTCTTTCGGCGGGACGGTGAAAGCCGTGCTAAAACAACTCCCCGAAAATGGAACCGAATTTCTCAGGTCCAACGCCAGGGAGCAGTTCAAATACAGAGCAGCTTGCCAGTAGTTAGCGAGTTGTAAGCAGTTCTTGGGCTTTATCGTCGATTACGGCTCCAGCTGGTCTTTCGAGGGCATGGCCTTCAGTGTCAATAGCTGAAAGTGCGTTATCCAGCCATGAGGGTATGGACCAGGCGGCGTGGCCGAGAAGGGACAGGGCTGAGGGAACAATGATCATTCGAACGATGAAGGCGTCTGCGAGCACTCCGATGGTGAGTGCCAGAGCGATAGAGGCGACCAGTGGTGAGGGACTGAGTGCGAATCCTCCGAAGACTGCAGCCATGATGGCGGCCGCCGCCACAACAACGAAGGCTGTCTTCGAAAACCCGTCCAGAATCGCTTCCCGGGGCGAGTAGCCCTTTGTATAGGCTTCCTTCATGCGGGAGACAAGAAAGACCTGATAGTCCATGGCCAGTCCGAAGAGGATGCCCACGATCAGGATGGGAAGCAGACTGAGCATGGGCGATCCGGTTGGTGCTGCAAAAACGGCGTCAGCCCATCCCCATTGGAAGACGGCGACTGTGACGCCGATTCCGACGCCGAGGGAGAGCAGGAATCCTATGGTTGCGATCAGCGGCACGAGGATCGACCGGAACAGGATGATTAGCAGAACCAGCGACAGACCAACAATCACTCCGATGTAGGTGACGAGAGCTTGGCTCAATTGTGCGTCGACGTCTATCGAGACAGCAGTTTGGCCCGTTACTGCCAAGTCGGCTTCGATATCAGTGCTTCGGTCCCGGATGTCATGGACAAGGTTCTTGGTATTAGCATCAGTGGGCCCTGTAGCGGGAACGACCGTGATGAGTGCAGCTGTTTTTGATGCGCTGATTACGGGCGGGGTGACGAGTTGGACCCCGTCAAGGTTGGTCAGCATGTTCCGGGTATCCGTGGCTGCTTGGTCCAATTCCGGCTTTTCTGCCTGTATCAGGACGACGAGAGGGCTTTGCGAGCCGGGACCAAATTCCTGGGCAATGATGTTGTACGCCCGCCGCTGGGAGCTGTCGGGGTCATCGCCTCCGGGTGTGCTGAGTGCCGTCTGAAGTGACAGCACGGGCACTGTGAGTATTCCCAGGAGTGCGACTCCGGTAAGAAGGGATCGTACGGGCTTGTGTACGACGACAGATGCCCAAACCTCTAGTATCCCTAGCTTGTCCTTGGTTTTTACCTGGTCCTGCGTTTGGGCCGGCTTGTTGTGACGCTGTTTGCGGGAAAGTGCTTTGTGTCCCATGGACTGCAGGAAGACGGGAAGGAGGGTCAGGGACATGATGACGGCGACGACGACGGCGAAAGCTGCGGCCAGTCCCATTTCGGTGATGAAGGGAATCCTGACGATCGCGAGGGCTGCGAGGGCTATGACCACTGTGGCTCCAGCGAAAACAACTGATGAGCCTGCCGTTCCGATGGCCCTGCCGACGGCGGTTGTGACGTCCCTGCCGGCCCGCAGTTCAGCCCGGAACCTGGCAACGATGAAGAGTGAGTAGTCGATGCCCACTGCGAGTCCCAGCATGACCGCGAGGATGGGTGTCATCGATCCGACAGGTTGGAGGAAAGCTGACGAGGCGAAGATGCCAAGAACACCGATGCCGACGCCCAGAAGGGCGGTAAGCATGTTGGCGCCGGCAGCGACGAGGGACCCGAAGGTAATGAGTAGGACTCCGAAAGCGATCAGGGCCCCCACGATTTCGGATGGCCCGAGAATCTCTGGCAACTCGCTGTGGAGCGTCCCACCTATTTCGGCCTCCAGTCCGTAGCTTCTGGCTGAGCCGGTGACTCGTTCCACTTCCTGTTGGATCGCTTCGGCGTTTGCATCGTCAATTCCTGTAAAGGCCAGGGTGATGACCGCGGTGCTGAGGTCCTCTGAAATGTTTGGCTGGACCGGGTCGAAGGGTGAGCGGACAGCAGAGACGTTACTGATCGACTCCGCCGCCGCGGTCAGGTCTGCTACTTTTTCCGCATAGGGAAGCCCGGTTATGGGCACCCCGCCGGGAGTGCGCACCACCAGCTGGAGTGAAGCGGTCCCTTCCGCCTTAGCGGCGGGAAATTCCCGTTCAACAGTCGTGAGGGCTTTGCTTGATTCTGTTCCGGGAATGTCGAAGGATCCGTCACTGAACCGCATACCCGTAACAGCTGTGACTCCCACCGCTATCAGTACTGCGGCCCAGGCGAGGATCACAGCGAGTCGGTGCCGGGCGCTGAAAATGCCCAGCCGGAAGAGAATTTTTGCCATACGAGGCTCCTAGAAAGAAATGTACCCAGCCTGTTCGCAGGAAGGGGCTTCAGTTCGATCTTCTCGCTCAACGATTGTTCCGTAATCCTCTGGGAGGCGTGGAAATCGGTACTGCCGCGGGAGTGTTTTCCCTGCTTAGGCGGGGTCGGCGAGCCCTGCCTTGAACGCCAGGATGACCAGTTGAGAGCGGTCCCTTGTTCCTGTCTTGGTCATGGCCCGGTTGAGGTGGGTCTTGACGGTCAGTGGTGAGATGAACAGGGCTGCAGCTATTTCGTCGTTGGTGAGCCCGGCAGCGACCTGGGTCAGGACTGCTCGTTCCCGGGAGGTCAGGGCAGCCAAGGCGCTGACCGCTGCACTGTCTACTGGACGTTTTGACGAATCCGCGACGTGGGCGATGAGCGATCCGGCGGCGGTCGGGGACAGCATGGAACCTCCTGCTGCTACTTGGTCGATGGCTGCTATCAGCTCTGTGGGGCCGACGTCCTTGCCGAGGAAACCCTGGGCTCCTGCCTGTATGGCTCGGATGACGTTGTGGTCGTCCTCGAAGGTGGTCAGGACCAGGATTCTTACTGGGTCCAGCTCCGGCTCGGCTCGGATCCTGCGGACTGCTTCGACACCATCGATGCCGGGCATTCGGATATCCATGAGCACGACGTCTGGTTTTACCTCCCTGACCACAGCCACGGCCTGGATGCCGTCAGCAGCCTCTCCCACCAGCACGAACTCAGGACGACTCTGGAGGATCCCGCGCAGACCGACTCGAATCATTTCCTGGTCGTCGACGAGGGCTATGCGGATCATCATCCGGCCTCCAGCGGAAATGAGGCCTCAATTATGAAGTGTTTTCCGTCGTCTTTTGCGTTGAAGCGCCCGCCAGCGGATACGGCCCGCTCCTGCATACCGATCAGCCCAAATCCTTGCTGGTCGATTGTTCGGTCTGTGTGGTCCTCCTCAGGAGCGGTCGTGGCATCATTACGCATTTCCAGGTTGATGTCCTTTGTTGTGGTTCTGAGAGTGAGTCGTGCTTGCCCGCCACCGTGTTTATGTACGTTGGTCAACCCTTCTTGCGTGATCCGGTAAAGGGCGAGGTCCAAAGCGGGGGGAAGATTCGTGGGAATAAGGCCTCGCTCGTGGTAATCGACCGTAAGGCCGAGGGCACGAAAGGCTTCGATGAGGCGGGGGATCTGGCTTGCTCCGGCAACGGGTACGTCAACGGCGTCGTCGATTTCACCGGATCTGAGGATGTGCAGGATGGCCTGCAGTTCACGCAGGGCTTCGCTGCTGGCGCTTCTAATACGGACCATGGATTCCATGGCTGTTTCCGGGTCATTGCGTGTGTTTGCTTCAGCTGCGCCTGCATGAACGCTGATGGCGGCGATGTGATGGGCCATCACATCGTGGAGTTCCCGGGCAATGCTCATCCGTTCTTCAGCAATACGCCGGGCGACTACTGCTTCTCGGGCTTGTAGAAGATTGCTCGCCTGTTCCTCCAAAGCCTCCACGTATTGCCGCTGTGAGCGGACCGCAGAACCGACTCCGCCTGCCGCTGCAGCCCAGGCAATCAGCGCCCAAGTCAGGGGGTCTAAGAAGGAAGCATGCATCACCAGGAAGGCTTCCGTGACGAGGATAAACCCGACGGCAGTGGTGGCCGCCACGGCGTGAGTCCTTGGCCTGAGCATGGCGAAGGAAGCGAGGCAAACTACCAGCAGGATCCATGCCGGCAGATGTTGCCCGGTCTGCAGGGGCAGTAACACCGTTAATAGAGCCGTGGTCGCCAGCGCCGATCCCGGCAGGTGGCGTCTGAGAACCGTCGCGGCGAGACCTCCCGTCAACAGCGCGAAGGAGCCGAAGTCCACGCCTGCCTGACTGATTCGGTATATTTCCATCACAACCACTGCCAAGGCCACGACGTCAAAGAACAGCTGCCACAGATCGCCAATTCCGCTGTTACTTTGCCACTGCTTGATGCTGCCCTTCCTTTCTATCCCGGCGGTTGTGCTTTTCATGCCGCGTCAAGCGCATCGCCCCAGCTGGCGCCGTCGCAAAGATATTGCCGCCATGTCCGAAGGGCCTTGTGAGATCGTGCCGCGAGGACACCCGTCAGACGATCACCTCGCCGGAAAAGCGCCACGAAGCTACCCTCCTGGAGGGAACCGTCAGCGAGCAGCACTTCGTCATGGTCCCGCAGCCACCCGTAGCTTTGAAGCTTCATGTCGTACTGGTCGGACCAGAAATACGGAACAGGAGTGTAGTCTCGGCTGCTTTCGGAAAGAATCTGTTCGGCCACATGAATGCCCTGGTCCACGGCGTTGGTGCGGTGTTCCAGCCTCATGCTGACATTAAAGAGGTTGTTGTGCCATCTGGCTACGTCCCCGGCTGCGTACACGCCTGGTGCGGCTGATGAGTCTGGGGCACACTGGATGCCATCGTCCAAGCGCAGGCCGCTCTTTCGCAGCCAGTCCACTGCCGGGACGGAACCGACCGCAACGACTACGAGATCAGCAATGATGATGACACCATTCTTCAGTGCCACACCGGTCACCTTCCCGCGGCTGTGCACTAGCGAAGCGACTGAGGCGTCCCGCCCGATCTTGAGCGTCACGCCGTTACTGACGTGAAGGGCGCTCAGTTCCGCACCCAGTTCGGGGCCGATGATCCCAGCCAACGGAGCCGAATTGCCGATCAGGGTGACGTCGGCACCACGGGACACCGCGGCCGCAGCAATCTCGGTTCCCAGAAACCCTGCCCCTACAACAACCACACGACTGCGTGCATGAAGCTCGCCCCGAAGCACCTCCGCGTCATCGAGGGTCTTCAGGGTGTGAACCCCCTTTAGGTGTTGCGCGCCTGGCAACGCCTTGGGGTTCACGCCGGTCGCCAAGATTAAGCGGTCGTAGTTGATTTCGCTGCCGTCCGTGAGGACCACCTTACGTTCCTGGATATCGAGCCCCCTGGCAGGGACCCCGTGGCGGCTTTCGACGTCCAGGTCTTCCAGATGTGCTGCGGGACGAAGCATGATCCTTTCGGCGTCCCATTCCCCCGATAAGTACTGTTTGGACAAGGGCGGCCGATCATAGGGGCGGTGGACTTCCGCCCCTATCATCGTCAGTTCGTTGGCATATCCTCCGCGACGGAGTGCTTCAGCGGTGCTGAGGCCAGCCGCTGAAGCCCCTACGATGACAACCCGCTGCGGCGCTCGTGCCGTCACGGGTTCTCTACGAGTCGGATCACGGCGGCCGGGCAACGTGCGGCTGCGTCCCGCACAGCTGGAATTTGCTGCATGGATGGTTGCTCGTCCAGTATGACGACCACGCCATCGTCATCGTTTTGGTCGAAGACGTCCGGCGCGGCCAGGACACAGACACCTGCCGCCACGCACTTTACCGTATCGATTTCGATTTTCATGCCACTACCTCGTCCCACTCGATCATCAGCTCGCGAATTCCATAAACGACCATGTCGTTTTTGTAGCGGATATCCATCGTTTCGGTGGCTACCCGTAGTCCCTTGACCCTGCGGAACAGCTCTGGCAGGGCGATCCGCAGTTCCAGGCGGGCCAGGTGCTGGCCGAGGCACTGATGCGGGCCGTAGCCGAACCCGACGTGGGCTGAGGACCTCGAGAGGTCCAGCGTGTCGGCATCGGCCAGGAAACTCGGGTCCCGGTTAGCTGATTCCAGTACCACTGCTACGTGCTCACCAGCCCGGATGAGCTGGTTGTTGATGGTGACGTCCACCGTAGCTTTCCGGAGAATGCCGTTGTGGATGATGCTGAGATATCGGATCAGCTCGTCCACGCCGGTTTCCATGACCGCAGGGTCCGCGACCATCTTTTCGGCCTGTTCGGGGTTTTGCAGGAGTGCATAGGTGCCGAGTGTGATCATGTTCGCTGTGGTGTCATGTCCGGCTGCGAGCAGGAGCAGGGACAACCCGGTCAGTTCCGCGAAGTCCAGAGGCCGACCGGCGGGCTCCTGAATGAGACGGCTGATGAGGTCATCGCCAGGCTGTTCAAACTTGGAGGCAACAAGCCCTGCGAAGAATCCGGCGCTCTCGGCCGCGGCGGCCTGCCGTTCCTGCAGCGATAGGCTCAGGTCAACCTGGGCTGTCGTGGCTTTTTCGAAAGTCTCCCTGTCGCTTTCCGGGACGCCAAGGAGTTCACTGATGACGATGGCGGGAATAGGCAGCCCGAATTCCCGGTAAAGGTCTACCGGACCTTCTTTCTGTTCCAGACGGTCGATGTGTTCGGTGACGAGCTGCCTGATGAACGGTTCCATCCGGGCGATGCGTTTGACCATGAATTCCCGGGCGAGCCGAAGACGCAGCTTTGAGTGCTCGTCGCCGTCATAGCGCAAGAGGACCCCTGGTGGTGGGGTGCCACCCAAGGCTTCGGGGTCACCCATCAGATGGGAAGAGCTGGCATCGATATTGCTGAAGCTTGAGTTGTTGCCGAGCACGGCTCGAGCGTCGTCGTAGCCGCTGACTAGCCAGACATCCAACCCGGCGGGAGTGCTTACACGACTAACTGGTTTGGAGACCCTTAGCTCCGCATAACGGGGGTCAGGATCGAAGGGACACCTGTTCTGCGGGAGTGCGTCGGGTGCAACCGGGGGACTAGGTATCTGCGTCATTGAAGGTTTCTCTCTGGTCGGGCTCCGGGTGGCGTCTGCTTTGCCGGGGACTACCAGTCTTGTAGGGGTTGGGAATCTTGAAATCGTTCGCTTGCAGTATCTGCGTGTACTGCAGGCGCTGTAGGCCCGGCAAAAGCTAGTGGCTTTGGTCGCCCATGTGCGTGATGATGGTCGCTTCGCAGGACTCGATCATCCGCCGGCCCATCCCGTCGTCGGTCCAGATCCAGAAACAGGACCTGTCGGGCATCACGACGTCGACAGTACCGTTTAGCCTCTCCAAGCCGACGTTGAAACTGAGATGTTGCCCAGGTACAAGAGGGTCAGCGCTGAGTTCGAGAGGTGCTGGATCCGGGGATGGCGTTGCAGTGGAGGTTACGCACGGATCAGAAATGACCGGGTGATCCTCAGGGACATTGTCGGGTCTGCTGTTGGGTTGTTCTTTCCTGCTGGCTGGCTCATACCCTCGGAGGGCTTGGGCGTGGGCATCACGCCGGAAGTCCCGTTCCTGGACTATGCGCTGCACACGCTCCCTGGTCTTCGGTGCTACCAAGTGCGGACGGTTGATGACGTTTGAGACCGTTGCCATGGACACACCCGCTGCTTGGGCTACGTCGCGCATCGTCACGTCGGCTCGCAGCGCCCCGTCCACATTCTGCAGGCTGGATTGGCTGGCGTTCATCGGTTTTCCTGCCGGTTGGATTGAAATGGGATTATTTTGTTCAATCGTCTTGCCGTGGTAGGTCCAGAAGTTCAGCGCCTTTGGATCGGACGTTGCTTCTGTCCTGCTACCGAGCCATAGCTGCGGCCGCTGGAAGCACAGCGCGATGGCCGGAGTATCGACGGCTGGCCGAGGCTGATGTAGGTAAATGATTGGATATAACTTCGGGGTGCAATTCGCAGGTCCGACTGGACGCGGATGAAAGGCACCCCGAAGAGTATGGCATTTCAGGCTTTAACAGGAGTTTTGTTTTCCAGCTGGGCAAGGAACCGGTTCACCGTGGCCTGGTTGGGGTAATCGGCGGGGTTTTTGATGCATTCCGGGCACCAGTGGCCGGCCGTGAGGATGAGCCGGGGGCTGCCTTGAAAGGAGTGGCCCGCGGCGCACTTCCAGGTCAGGGGGGTTGCGATGTCGCCGGTAGTCATGGAGGCGGAGGTCAGGGCGCCGCCGCGGAAATCCGCGGCGTCCTTCATGTCCGCGAGTGTCCAGGCGGCCGCGGCCTTGCTTTGGTCGTAGCCGTGGTCCAGGAACTGTGGTTCTTTGTCTGGCCGAGGCGCCCAGAAGGTGGACCAGTCGCCGATGCTTTCCCATTCCTCTCTGGAACCGAAGTAGGCATTGATCTTTGCGGTGTCGTTGGCTTCGATCCAGGCCATCGTGCCGCGAGGCTTTTTGGTCAGCGGTTTCATGACGAGGTGCTTGATCAGCGGTGCAGGTATTTTCCCTGCGAGCCGGACCCCGGCCGGTGCCGCCGCGACGGCCCTGTGCAGTGCTTCCTGGAACGTGTCTTTCCGGAAGGGGACGAGGGATTCCAGCACGTCAGAGTCGGTGTACCAGAACCCGTGGAAGTTTCTGGTCGCGAACCAGTTCCGGTCGTACCATTTACGGGCGTCTCTGACGCCCATAGCGGCGGTCATGCTGGTTTGGAGGTCCCAGTTGGTTAGGCGCCATGATTCCCCGCCGCCGATGTTGTAGATGCCTCCCCAAAACTCTTGCGGGACGCCGTCTTCGCAGATGTTGGCGAGCAGGCGGGAGGCGTCCTCAACAGAAACCCATTCCAAGACTCCGCCGATAGGGGTGTGGGTCATGATTGGGTCCCGGATTTCCAGGATGCCTGGGTGGAAGATGCCGGTCTGGCGTAGGGAGACGAAGTTCTTGAGTCCGGAGTCGATCAGTTCCCGCTCTGCGATGACTTTGCTTTGCCCGTATTCGTCGTAGCGGGACACTCGCAGGGGGTCACCGATGCGCCCCCAGTGGTTGGGCGGATTCCGGTCACCGCTTTGGGCGACGGTGCCAATGGTGACCAGCCGGACAGCGTCGGGGTCCGGCTGGCTTTTCACTGCCTTTATGACGTTCCTGGCACCGCCGACGTTGACCGTATGTGCAAGTTCCGGATGGTCGTCGGCAAACGGTGAGACGACGGCGCCGGTGTGCAGGACGTAGTCTGCTCCGGTGACGCAGGTTAGCACGATGGGGTAGTCCGTGACGTCGCCATAGACGACGCTGAGGTTTTTCATGTCCTCGAAGGTGCGGATGATCGCGGTGTCTTTCGGGGTGGGAAGGACCAGGGCAGTGATGTCGAACCGGTCGGCGCGCTGTGCGAATTCCCGCAGGATGTACTGTCCCCAGTTCCCGGTGGCACCGGTAAGGAAGACCTTCTTTCTTCGTGTTGACGTCATCCGACCGGAGCCTCCCTCGTGGCGTTGATCAGCTGTTCGAGGGCTTCCTGGGGGATGGTGACGCCGGGGAACTTGGCGAACTGGTCCATGGGCATGGAGTACACCATTTTTATGCCGTCCTGCATGGCCTCCGCCGCCCCGCGCTGCTCTTCGGTCATGGAAGCTGCAATACCTTCCATTAGCAGCGGCCCTGCCACCGGGTGGGTAAACCACTCCTCTACGGTGGAGGAAAGGCTAAGCGGTGTGTGGCGGCCTGCGTCCCCGTCGAGGGTGATTGCGCTGCGGGCTGCGATGTCGTGGGAGCTGCGGCCCAGTTCTATTGAGTACTCTCCCGGTGTGACGGCCCACCGGCTCTCGGTGATGTCGTAGTGGGCGAAGGCGCGCCGGTCCAGTTCGAAGGTGAGTGTCCGGGATTCTCCTGGTTCCAGCGTGACCTTTTGGAATGCACGCAGTTCACGCAAGGGTGTTCGGACCGGTCCCTGGGGTGCTGCCACGTAGATCTGGACGACGTCGGCGCCTGCACGGTCACCTGCATTGGTTACGGTGAGATGGACCGTTGCCTGGTCCGTGCCGTGCGCGGCCACACTGAGGTCGGAGTAGGTGAAGGTGGTGTAGCTGAGGCCGTGCCCGAACGGATACCGGGCCGCAATGTCGACTGTCTCGTGATAGCGGTAACCGATCAGAACGCCTTCCCCGTAACGGACGTGTCCTGCCTCGCCGGGGAAGTTGATGAACGAAGCTGTGTCGTTGAGCCGGTAGGGGATGGTTTCGGCGAGCCGGCCTGATGGGTTGATGCGGCCGGTGAGGACGTCGGCGAGGGCTCCGCCGCCTGCCTGGCCTAGAGCCCAGCCCTCAAGGATGGCGTCAACGTCGTCGTGCCATGGTTCGAGGGTCACCACGCCGCCGTTGGACAGGACAACAACAGTTCGCTTGCTGACGGCAGCGACGGCCTGTATGAGGGCTACATGGTCCGCGGGTAGGTCGAGGTTAGTGCGGTCGAATCCTTCTGATTCCTCCTTTTCGTCCAAGCCCACGAACACGATACTGACGTCGACTCGCGTGGCCAGATCCACGGCTTCTTCCAGCAGGAGACCGGAGGATTCGGTGCCGGTTTCGCCGTAGCCCGAGGCGTAATGCACATTGTCCTCGCCGAGGGCGGTGCGGAGCTCCTCAAGAGGGATGTCGACGCGGGTGGGGTTGACGTGGGAGCTGCCGCCGCCCTGGTATCGGGGCTTTTCGGCGAATTCCCCTAGGACTGCCACGTTGGTGCCCGGCTGGAGGGGGAGCGTGTTGTTTTCGTTGCGCAACAGGACGATGGAGCCTGCGGCAGCCCGGCGGGCCAGTGCGTGATGGGCCGCGGCGTCGAAGGTAGCGTCGTCGCCCTGCAGTTCTGTGAGCTGCTGCAGCCTGGCTATCCTGACGGCACTGTGGTCAAGGAATGCCGGCTCGAGGCTGCCGACTTTAACTGCGGCGATAATCTCGGCTGTGGTGGTGCCGTCGCTTCCGGGCATCTCGAGGTCAAGCCCTGCCTTGAGTGCAGCGATACGATTGTTGACTGCGCCCCAGTCGGACACGACGGCACCTTTGAAGCCCCATTCCTTGCGCAGGACGTCGGTGAGAAGCCATGTGTTTTCCGAGGCGTACGTGCCGTTGATGCGGTTGTATGAGCACATCACAGTGGTCGGGCTACTCTCTTGGACCACGCGTTCGAAGGCCGGGAGGTAGATTTCGCGCAGGGTTCGTTCGTCAACGTCGGAGCTGATCCGCATGCGGTCGGTCTCCTGGTTGTTGGCCGCAAAGTGCTTGACCGACGTTCCGATGCCCTGGCTTTGCACGCCCCGGACCCAGGCAGCGCCCAGTACGCCGCTGACGAGGGGGTCTTCTGAAAAGTACTCGAAGTTCCGTCCGCACAACGGGGAACGCTTGATGTTGATTGCGGGACCGAGGAGGACGTTCACACCGAGGGAGCGGGCTTCGCGGCCCAGCGCCTGCCCGACTTCCTTGGCAAGGTCCGGATCCCAGCTTGAGCCGAGCGCCGTCCCGGGAGGAAAACATGTAGCGGGCAGGCTTCCGTGGAGCCCCAGGTTGTCGGCTTCGCCGGCCTGCCGGCGGACGCCGTGGGGTCCGTCGGTCAGGACCATCGAGGGCACTCCAGCCACCTCGGCGGTGGACCAGAAGTCCCGGCCAGACAGGAGAGTCGCCTTTTCTTCCAATCCGAGGGTCGCGACGGTCTCTTCTGCTCCGGTGTTCTCGCTGCTATTGGCTGGCGGGGTCATGCGGTTACCTCGTTCTTTGAAGTCAGGACTTTTTCGAGCGCTTCAGCAAGTCCGGCGGGGCTCATGGGGATCATGCCGAGCATGTCCCTGATGCTGATGCTTTTCGCCTCGGGGTTGTTGGCATCCAGTGGGACGCCGGGGAAGAAGGATGAGAAGGTTTCGGTGAAGCTCTCCCACAGTTCCTTATCTTGGGCGAGAACGCCGAAGGTGGTGTCCAGGCTGTATTCCGGGGTCTCGTTGTGTCCTGCCGGAAGTTCGTAGCTCCAGGTGTGGCTTCCTGGTCCTACTTCCACTCTCAGGTTTTCCGGGTGCAGCGGAAGCACGATATCGGCAGTCGTATTAACCGGGACGGTCACATCGAGAGTCACGGTCTCGTCGATAATGCGCCAGGAGACCGCGGCCTCACCGAAGGGGGTGAGGTGACGGGCCGAGGCGCTGGTGAGGTCACCGCCGGGTTTGGGTGCTATGAGGATTCGTTTGTAGCCGGGTTCGGCGGGTGCGAGGCCTGCGATGGTGCGGTGCATCCAGTCAGCTACTGCACCAAGGGCGTAGTGGTTGAAGGAGGTCATCCCGCCGGGGTTAATGGTGCCGTCAGGGCGCATGGAATCCCAGCGTTCCCATATGGTGGTGGCGTCCATGGTAACCGGGTACAGGAACGACGGGCATTCAGTGTTCAGCAGGAGCTTATAGGCGTCGTCCAGATGCCCCGTCTGCGTGAGCGCGTCACAGAGGACGGGCGTGCCGACGAATCCGGTGGAAATGGTGTGTTTGGCCTTAGTCACCAGCTTGGCCAGCATTTCCCCCGCGCGTTCCTTCTGTCCAGCGTTGAGGATATCGAAGGTGATGGCCAGGGCGTAGGCGGTGGCAGAGTTGTTGGCCAGCCTGCCGGATGGGGTGACGTACTCGTCCTTAAAGGCCTGCTTGACCTTTGCTGCGAGATGGGAGAACCGGGCGCCGTCCTCGCTGTTGCCAAGGATGGCGGCCGTTTTTGCCATCACCTCCGTGACGCGGCAGAAGTACGCGGCGGCCACGAGGTGCGACTCGGTTTTGCCGCCTGACGGGTTTTCCGTGGGTGCATCCGGGTCGAGCCAGTCGCCGAATTGGAACCCCGAGTCCCACAGCCCGTCCGGGTTCAGCAGGCCTGCGACTTGGTCGGTGAATCCGACCATGGACGTGTAGGCGTCTTCCAGGATCTGTTGGTCCCCGTAGGCCTGGTAGAGAGTCCAGGGCAGCAAGACGGCGACGTCGGACCACACCGCAGTGGTCATCGGTGCGGCATGGGTCTGGAAGTCCGGGACGACCATGGGCACGTAACCTTTGTGCTTCTGTTCCAGGGCGAGGTCGCGAAGCCAGGACCCGAGGACGCCCCGGACGTCGTACAGGTAGGCCGCTGTGGGGCCGAAGACGTTGATGTCACCGGTCCAGCCAAGGCGTTCATCCCGCTGGGGGCAGTCGGTGGGCAGGCTGACGAAGTTTCCCTTCATGGACCACACGGTGTTGCTGTGGAGCTGGTTCAGCAGGGGGTTGGAGGTTTCGAACCATCCCGTGCGCGCCATGTCGGTGTGAACAACGATGGCCGTGAGCTTGTCCATGGTTAGCTCTCCGGGGTAGCCCTCAATTTCGGCGTAGCGGAACCCATGGAAGGTGAAGCGCGGTTCCCATGTTTCGGGTCCGTTGCCGCGCAGGGTGTATTCGTCTGTTGCTTTGGCGGTGCGCAGCGGGCGGACGCCTAACTCGCCGTCGTCGAGGACTTCTGCATGGCGAAGGGTCACGGTGGTACCCGCGTCACCTTCAACGTTCAGGCGGATCCAGCCCACGAGGTTCTGGCCGAAGTCGGCGATGGTCTTTCCCGAGGGCGTGGTGAGGAGCCGCTGGACCGGGATTTCCTCGATGCGGCGGACAGGTTCCTTCGTGGGGGTTTCGAGGGTCGTCAGGTCCCAGTCAATGACTTCCACCGGTGCCCACGTGGAGGCATCGAAACCAGGGGTGGACCAGCCGACTTGCTCCAGCCGTGCGTCGTAGTGTTCGCCATCGTAGATGCTCTCGAAGAGGACGGGTCCGGGAGAGGTGCGGAACTCTTCGTCGGTAGCAATAATTTCGCTATGGTCCCCGTAATCGAGTTCGAGCTGCATGAACAAGCCTGGACGGTCAGCGAAGATGTTTTTGGTTGGTCCTGCGCCTTCCCAACCGAGCCGACCCCTCGCCCATCCTTCCCCCACCATCGCCGCCAAGGTGTTGGCGCCGTCGGTGATAAGTTCGGTGACGTCGTGGCTACTGTAGTTCAGCCGATGGCGGTAAGTGGTCCAGCCGGGTGCGAGGACTTCATCGCCCACCCGCTGCCCGTTAAGGTATGCCTCAACAAGGCCGAGCGCCGTCACATGCAGCGTTGCCCGCCTGATATTGGCAGAGTTGAAGTCGCGGCGGAAAAGGGGTGCCGGCTGGGGGTGTTCGGAAGGACCTGATCGTGCTTCCGGGGCGATGAACCTGGCGGTCCAGGGCAGGGAGTGGCTCATTGGATTCTTTCTGCAGTTCTAGCGGACTGATTTGATGCGGAGTACGGACAGGCCACCAAGGATCGTGACGACGCCAGCGACGATGTAGAGGAGTTCATAGTTCTTGTCAGTGCCGGTTGCGCCTACGGCCAAGAAAAGCGGTGCAATGATCGGGGCGAAGGCCTGGGGGATCGAGGTCGCGAAGCCCGTGATGCCCATGAACCTGCCGGCGTCGGTGTCCCGCTCGGGCAGGACGTCAAGGAGCAAGGCCTGGTCAACTGCGGAGAATGCTCCAACGCCGACTGAACACAGCAGGGAACCGGCGATGAGTAGCGGCATCCCAGGGGCGAACGCCATGAGTATTGCGCCAGCGGCGAAGAATACGGCGGCAGTCAAAACGAACAAGCGGCGGCGGCGAAGGCGGTCAGAGAGGAATCCGCCGCCGATGGCACCCAGGGTTGTGGCAAGGATGCCCGCACCGCCGACGGTGGCGATAAGTGGAGCGACCTCAGTGACCTCCACGCCGAGCTTGGAAGCGAAGAAGAACGCCGTGAACGTGGTGTTGAGGGTAAGCCCGAAGTAGAAGAGAAAGCGGCCCGCCCAGTTCCAGGAGAAGTCCATGTACTGCTTGGGATTGTATACGTATTTCTTCGCAATTGCCTTGATGCTGAGATTCTCGGCAAAGGTCCGTGCCCGGCTGTCGTCTTCGTGCACGAGGAGGACAAATAGTGCCACGAGAATCACTCCCACCAGTCCGGGGACCAGGAAGAGCAGGACACTTTGCTGTGCGAAACCTCCAGCGATGATGAGGCCGAAGACGGGTGCTATCTGTGTCGCGAAACCGGCGAGCCCGGCCACCTTGCCCCGCTGAGACTCCGGGAGTCGGTCTGCCGTGGAGATCTGCAGGTTTGCCAGCACCTGCCCCCAGCCCAGCTGGGCGAGGATCCAGCCGAGGCCCAGAATGAGGACGTCAGGGGCAAGCCCCATCACGAACAGTGAGATAACGCCAAGAATGGTGCCGCCTATCATCCATGGCCGGCGGCGCCCGATCTTCGTCCGGGTGCGGTCGCTAAGCACTCCCCCCAAGGGGGCCGTGAGCATCACCGCGAAGGCACCCGCGCCTGTGATGTAGCCCAGGTATTCCTCGTGGCCCGGCGCGAGCTCCTGGACCCGGATGGACAACGAAATAGCAAGCGGGGTGATGAAGGCTACGAAAACGCCAAACTGCGCCAGAACCATAAACCAGATGTAGCGCGCCCCCACCTTGCGCAGCTCCGGCTTTAGCGCGCTGGGCTTGCCGTCGGCTACGTCCGTAACGGAACTTGCCACGGGGAAAGCTGCCGGTGGGGGTGTTATCCGTGACTCGTCGTCGCGAGTAGTCATGAGGACTCCGTTGTCAAATAAAGGTGTGTGAGTTACTAGTACGTGCTAGTAACCGTAGGTAAAATGCTAGCAAGGCAAGTTCGCGGATGGCAAGGGCTATTTGTAACGATTCAAGGAGTAGCGTGACAGCAATTACTGGACGGCGTGTGACGGCGGCCGATGTTGCAAGGGAAGCCGGCGTCTCTCCGGCGACCGTCGGGTTCGTCCTTAACCGGACGAAGGGGCAGACGATTTCGAAGGCGACACGGGAGCGAGTGTTGGCTGCATCCCAACGCCTTAACTACAAGCCGCACCAAGCCGCCCGCACCTTACGAAGCGGGCGGAACAAGATCGTCCTGCTCGTCCTTCCCGACTGGCCGCTGGAGCATAGCCTGCGAACCAACCTGGAAGTGCTGACCCACGAACTGGCCGTCCATGGCTACGCGCTGATCACTTTCACGCCACTCCCAGACAGTAGCGCCGTGCCTCTTTGGGCAATCCTTGATCCTTCAGTTGTCATCGGCTACGAACCTTTCTCGGCTGAAGACGTGGCTGACATGCGGTCCCTTGGCATCCGAAATATCATTCCCTCCCCGGACCAGCCACCCGCAGAGCAAGCGTCTGACTTCGCATCCGGTCCGAGGCTTCAGGTCGAACACCTCCTTGGTCTCGGCCATCGGCGACTCGGGTTCGCCTGCCCCACCGATCCAAGATTGGAGGAATTCGTCACGGCCCGCCTGCAGCTTGTGGGCGAAGTCTGCACTGAACGGGGCCTTTCACGGCCCCTTGCCATGCCGGTCAATTACCAGGATGGATCTGGAGAGCATGCTGCCGCAGCGTGGAGGGCCGCCGGAGTAACCGGCGTGGTTGCCTACAATGACGAAACGGCCGCCGACGCAATACTGGGAGCGATACGGTACGGACTCCGAGTCCCGGAGGATTTGTCCGTCGTTGGCCACGATAACTCTCCGCTGGCGGCACGCTTCATGCCTTCAATCTCAAGTGCGGAGGTCGATATGGAAGGGCTGGGGCTTTATACGGCAGGGATCGCCTTGCATCATGCTGAAGGCCACCGTATGCCGGAGCCGCCCACGGGTCTTGGCACTATGGTCCGGCGGGACTCCACTGCGCCAGTTAGGAGCTTCCCAAGCCCCGCTCAATGAGGCAATGGCCCTCTTACCGTCCTCTTGACATCCGCGCCGGGGCCGATGCCTGATCCGGAGCGCTACAGGAAAACCCGGCGTTAGGCACTTGGGGTGGTTGCACCATGCCAGTTTTAGGGCGTTATGTGCAACGGTTCCTGATCGGCGACTACTTGGGGTTCCTCCTGGTCCCATCCATTGTGTCTCACAGCGGTGGTCATATTGCTAACTGGGCCCGGCAGAATGCCCGCGGGCTTGGCGCTCCTTGACGCGGTTTATGGCATAGGGGTACAGCAGATAGGATCCTTACGGGTGTCCTGCCCTTAGCCGGCGGCAGAAGGATGGGCGCTGCCGCGACAAATCAAGAACCTGCCAGCAGTTCGAATGCTCGAGCTGATGACACTGCCGATCAGCCGACCGACCTCGCCGTGGGTTAAAGCCCAACTTCCCGGGTTCTCTCGGCCAGTCGATTACTGATGGGTTCGGGGCCGATATAACAGTGGTGCACGTCACTACCGGGCGGGATATGGGGCCAATTGCGCCCGTGACTCCCTTGTCATGCCCTTCCGTCGCCAGTCGCCGTGATCGAGGGCAAGGAACGGGTGGGCGGGAAGGTCGATGCGAGTGATGCCGCGATAGCTTCCAGGAAGTGATGGTCATTACCCACGTGTCAACTATATCGATTTTCGTGCGTTCCAGCAGCAGGTCGATATTTCGGAAGCTGGGATGAGCGAGTCCAGGGTAGGAGACAGTGTAGTGGCCGCCAATCCAGCCGACGGCGTCTCCCACTACCCAGACAACGGTTCGAGCATTCCGGACGGGATCCGCCGATGATCCGATCGATGAAAGCAATGCGCTGAGGACTACCACCCACAGATCGCCACCCTTCGACCACCACCTTTGATCCAGTGGTTAAGGTAAGTCTCACCGTGGCCGACTTAGCCACCCCGGGCCCCGCCCTCCCAACAGCGGCGCACCATTTCCTCGGCGGTTAGGTTGCCCCAGTCAACGCCGATGTTCCCTCCTAGCCGCATTCGTCTAATACGACGGGGCTTCTTGGTGAGAAGCCGGGCTTTGCAGCATTGTCGCGTACAACGACGAAATTGTGGGGCATCTGGCCGTCAGCGGAAGTGATCACGGCTAATCATGGAGAGAATTCCCGGAACACGCATCCTTTTCGCACGGCCGCCGTGACGACGTCTGCCGCTATAGAGGCCATCATGCGAAAATCCGCTCGACTAGGCCCGGTCACCGGCGTTTCCTAGACAGGGAAGTCGACTCCGGTGAGCTTCTCGGACACTGCCCAGAGTCGCCGTTGGTTCGTCTTGTCGTGGGAGGCTGCGCTGGACTCCACGACGGCCGGGTTTCCACGTGTTCCGAGGAGCCAGCGTCCGTCGGGCCCATAGTACTGGGCGCCACGAACGGACGTATCTGTGGCAGCGCGGAGCGTCGGGAGAGCTCCCTTGTTGGTGCTTTGAAATATCAGCGGACGGATGAGCTTTACGAAGGCTCGTTGAGTGGCTGGATTGCCGCGCGATAGCTCGGATGAAGCGAGGCCGGGGTGGGTGGCCACAGAAACAGTCAGCGCCCCGGCATGGGTTAGTCGGCGCTGCAACTCGTAGGTAAATAGGATATTCATTAGCTTGGATTGGCTGTAGACGCGCATCGGAGCATATGACCTTTCCCGCTGCAGGTCGTCAAAGTCGATCCCGCGGACCATTTGGTGGGCGAGTGCGCTGACAGTGACGACGCGTGAGCCGGGGACGGCGAGCATGTCCTGTATCAGGAGACCAGTAAGGGCGAAGTGCCCGAGGTGGTTGGTGGCGAACTGCCGTTCGAAGCCGTCGACGGTGGTGCCCTTCGGCGTGTTCATAATGCCGGCGTTATTGATGAGCAGATCGATACCCCGATTCTTCGCGCGTATACGCTGTGCGGCCTCGCAGATGGACGCGAGCGACCCGAGGTCGAGAGCCTGAACCTCAACCTCCGCGTCCGGAGATGCGCGTCTGATCCGCTCAGCTGCCTGAAATCCGGCCTCAGCGTTGCGAACAGCGAGGATAACGGATGCACCGCGGGCAGCCAACGCGGAGGCGGTCGCGAACCCCAAGCCGGTGTTCGAGCCCGTTATGAGTGCTGTGCGTCCCCGCTGGGAAGGCATGTCGTGGGTAGTCCATGGCTTTTTCATAATTTCCCGCTCTTATAATCGGAGTATTCGTTCCGTTTAATACTATACGGAACCTTCACTCCGTTTATGAGAGATGACTCTAATGAAGCAAACGCGCGCCGATGCTGTCCGAAACCGCACACGTATCCTGCAGGCGGCGAACGACGTCTTCGCCGCAGGGGGGCCAGAAGTGCGGGTCGACGAGATTGCTCAGCGGGCAGGAGTTGGTATGGGGACTATTTATCGACATTTCCCGACGAAGGAGGCGCTCCTCTTCGCGATCGTGACTGAGGGCATCGATCGACTGATTGTGTGGATTCGGGAGCTTCTCGAGGTCGATCCGGCGGATGCTCTGGACCACTTCTTGGCTGGAATCCTTGAGAAGGGCACCGCCGATCAGAGCCTTGCCGCTGACCTTGCAAGCAGTGGCATCGACATCGACGCCGAGCTGCCCGACCGGCACCGGGCTTTCCATCTTGCCCTGGACGATCTGGTGACGCAGGGTCAGAGCGCTGGCACCGTTCGGAGCGACGTGGACGGCCGCGATCTCAAGGCCATAATTGTGGGTCTGCAGGCGATGCACCAGCACAGGGGGGGTCAGCTCGATGCAGCACTGCGGATTATTCGCGATGGTCTGAGACCGCAAAGGCGGATTGGCCTGTGAGAAACGTCGAAATCACTGTGGGACCGAAGTTCTCGCAGCTATTTCCATTCTCGTAGTTGCCTGGGTAGGCGGGGAGCGGAGTAAGAGCTTTGACCGTTCAGGCGGGTGTTATCGCGTTGCAACTACCCTGCGGCCATGAAACTATTCCCAGCTGTGGCCTTACGGATCGCTCTCCCTAGAATCAGGCGGCGGTGATCATCTGGATCGGCGCCGGGGTGACGTGTGGAGCGTCGCCCACCTTGCGGGCGCCGCGCCAGACAGGCCGATGTCGAGTGTGGAGTCTCATGAATTATTGGACACTTCTCAGGACATCGTGGACACTTGGGCAGGTTTGGCTCGTTCCATGAGCGAACTCAAACCCGATATGAAGGTACCGGGACCGCGGCGCCATGACGCGGACAGGGCGTCGTCGACCGCGGTTTTCAGGGCGCTGGGGTTGCCCCGGCGGTACGTGCCGTCGGCGGTGACCACGAGCTTGGCTTCGGCGTCATCGATCCGGGACCGCAGGGCTTCGGCAGAGAAGCCGCCGAACACCACCGAGTAGACCGCGCCGACCCGGGTGCCGGCCAGCAGGGCGATCACGGCCTCGGGGATGGGCAGGTACACGGCAACCCGGTTACCCTCGGCCGCGCCGAGGGACACGGAGCCGTTCGCGGTCTTCTTCACTTCTTCGCTCAGCTGTGCTTAAATGTGGGTTCCGGGTGCCCCGGGGTTCGCACTCGAAGTAGATCGCCACCCATCGCCCAGACCGTTCTCAACGTGGTGGTACAGCACGTTGTAGGCCGCGTTGACCTCACCTCCGGCAAATCACTTGGCAAATGGCGTTTGGACCAGTCGAGGGTCTTCTCGAAATCCATGGACCAGGTGATCAGTTCCCGTGCCTGCCTGGTCCAGAACGCTGCCCGCTCAGCCGTGGCCTCAGCGTAATTGGCTGCGGTGACAACGGCGTCGGCAGCATATTCCGGGGGCATCTCCAGGGCCAGGAGAAGCCGCGTGTCCGAGTACGAGATTCAGCGACCGCCAGCGCCAGGGGCGAAAATCAACAACTTGGTACCCGCCCCGAAGGCGCACCAAATCCGCTCTAGGCGGCGTCGCCGCACATACACCGCTACTCGACGCTTATTCGGAAGCGGCTCGCACGTCACGGTGGTGCCCGGTGGTAGGCTCGTCGAGAATCTCGCGCATGGCATTCCACGCACCGCAGCGAGGGGTGCCACCCCTGAGAACTGTGGCACCGCTCGGAAGACTTCAGCTGCGGAGGGCCTGGTAGACGGCCGTCTCGAAGTCCATGAACCCGGTGAATGACGAGCTGTCCGCGAATGGCAGGATCTGGGTGGCCCAATAGCCTGCGACTCCGTTCTCGCGGTCGATCCAGTAGAAGAGATTCGTTAGCCCCGCCCAGCCGACTGCGCCCGCAGGTCGCCCTGTGGGTGCCTGCTGGTCGTTGACCATGAACGTGTAGGACCATGATTTGGTTTGGCCGGGGAAGAATTCGGCATCGTTGGACAATGAGGGGATAACCCCCGGGAGTTTCTTGACTTTCAGGTCGCCCAGGTCATTCTTCACGGCCCATGCGACGGTCTCCGGTCGGAGCACCCGTTCGCCGGAATCAGCCATGCCGTCATTGAGCCACATGCGTTGGAAGGTGAGGTAGTCGTTGACCGTCGAATAGAGGGCGTGTCCGCCCATTTGCACCTCTGGGTCCTGCGGGAGGATCAGGTCCTCGAGCGGCGTCAGAACACCGCTGATATCGCGCTGATGAATCGTGGCGCGGCGGCCGGCGGTGCCTTCGTTGAGAGTAAAGTCGGTGTCAGTCATCCCGAGCGGGGAAAATAGCCGCTCCCGCATGACCAGACCAAGACTCTTGCCTGTTATGCCCTCGATAACTTGACCCACCCAATCTATGTTTGAGCCGTACTCCCACTGCTCCCCGGGGTCGAAAAGGAGTGGGGTTGTGATGGAAGCACGGGACGAGGTGATCACGCTCGGCTGACCGTGATCGGTGGCGAGACGGTTGTATTTCGCGTTGAAAAAGTCGTAGCCGAATCCAGCTGTATGCAGGAGCAGGTGCCGAGTGGTGATCTCGCAACGGGGGGGGCGCAACCGGGGGGAACCGTCAGCGTCAAAGCCGTCGAGTACCTGGATCGAGGCCAGTCCGGGTGCGTACTCTTTCGCGGGTGCGTCGAGGTCCAGGTGACCGGATTCAACGAGCTGCAGCGCGGTAGTTCCTGTTATTGCCTTGGTGGTGGAGAAGATAGCGAATACCGAGTCAGCGGTCATCTCGACCTCAGTGCCGAGGCTGCGTTTGCCTGCAGCCTCCAGGAAGCGTACTCCATCGCGGTCCGTGACGCCGGCGACAACGCCAGGCACCCGACCGACGCCTTCGACCGCGCGTTCGAGGATGTTGGAGAGCTCTTCAGTTTTTGTGCTCACAGGTTGCCCTTTCGTCATTGAAGGAGAATCCTCCGGCAGGGAAAGACATTCTTCTGCCGGGACGGCATAGGCCGTGACATAACCCTAAGCTCGGGACCGGGGCGGGCATCACCGACATGGCATCGCAATGTGGTGCCAAAAAACCGACAAATGTCGGGCGCATTAGTAAACGCGTGCAATGCCGTCGGCGGGAGCAGGAAGAGTAAGAGAGCGGGATTCGTGAAGCCGCCATATCAGGTACGCGAGACCCAAGCGCACCCGACCCATACCGCCCAACGGGTCGAACCCTAGGGTTTCGGTGATGGCTTGCACGCGGGTGGTCATAGTGCTGTGGTGAATGCCTACCGCGCGTGCGGCTTCACGCACTGACCCGGTTCTGACAATCGCATCCAAGGTCGAATGCCCCCAAGAGTGCTCGGCAATCTTCGCGATCGCCGAAACGTCGGTCGGTTGATGACCCGCCGGGACATCCGCTAGAACTTCGAGGAGACCACCATAGTCATCGGCGAGCACGACGGGGATGTCCGGGGGGCTGGACAACCGCAAAGCGACTACAGCCGTTCGGAATGAACGCGGGAAGTCTAGGATCAGCGCCGGCTGCCCGATCCCGACCGGACTCCCTTCAACAAACGTCGTCGATTCTGGGACAACAAGTGTATGCACCGGCCCGACAGGTGTGCCCACCACATCTTCTCGGGCGCGCGGATGGCGTTGCCAGGTTGCGAACAAGGGAGCAACGATGATTCTGTACCTAGTAGACGAAGAGAACCCCTGACGTGCCGCCGCCTCAAGGCGCCGATCCTCGTCAACGTGTGAATCGACCATCAGCCCCAGGTCACGCCTAGGCTCAGTGACCGCGGACTTGTCTTGTTTAATACGCAACGCCAGAGACAAGCGTTCTAAAATGATCGCATCGTTCGCGTGAGGATCTCCTTCTCTCTCAAGCCACACCGACAGACCGTGGTCTGACCAAGAGGACCGGGCGTCCGAACCCCCGGTTCTTGCTCCCGCCAGCTGCTCGCCCGAAGGGGAAAAGCGCATCGCTCTAGAAGGGGACTCGACCGCGAAACCGGCCACGCATCCCGCCAAGGAAGCCGCTGCGCTCAATAGCGCCTGGCTGTTGACCCCTCCCACAATGAGTTCGTCAAAGCACGCGATCACACGGAGGCTGGCCACCGCACCCGGGTCGAGGCTGTGCAAACGACCGAGCAGCTCCTGCACCTCGCCACCTCGTCTCTATGCTCAAAGTCTATCGCCGTCAGTCGCAGAGAAAGCGCTCCAGCCAAGCGTTCCTTGTCAGTATCATCCCACGGGCAAGACGCGTGTGCGGAGCGAAAATATCGAAGGCGTGAAAGCCTCCTGCCCAAACATGCAGTTCGGCGTCGACCCCATCCCTCCACATTTTGGTCGCGAATGCCGTCGCTTCGTCACGGAACACTTCAACCGTCCCGACATCGATAAACGTGGGAGGCAGACCCCCGAGATCCAATGCTCGGGCAGGTGCAGCGTACGGCGAAACATCAGCGGTGCCGCGGCGATCCCCAAGCAGCGCGTTCCAGCCAGTTTCATTGCTAATCCGATCCCACACGCCCACACCGTCGAACTGGGTCAGCGAGTGAGATGTACCGCGGTCATCGAGCATCGGATAATCCAGAAGGAGCGCGCAGATAGACGGGCCGCCTCGATCACGTGCAGCCAATGCTATCCCAGCCGCGAGGCCCCCGCCTGCGGAGGCTCCCGCGACGAGAATCCGAGCACGATCGATGCCTAGCTCGCCTACCTGCGATTCCAGCCACTCCAACGCCGCATAACAGTCCTCGATCGGGAACGGATCAGCGAACTCCGGCGCGAGCCGGTACTCGACCGTGACCAGAACACAATCGAACTGCGTGACCCAATCCACCGCCGAGTCGATACCGCTGAACCGGTCCCCGAACATCAACCCGCCCGAATGAAGGAAAAGTATCGCTGGCCGCGGCCCGGTTAACTTTGAGCGCAGCACGCTTACTTCGATAGGGTTCCCGTTCCATCCAGAGAGTTCGTAATCAGCACGAGTGATCAGGCGATCACCTACAATCTCGGCGTACGGGCGTGACGCATAGGCCTTGCGCATAAAAGGTACCAAATCCGGGGTCACCGTCGGCGGGAAGACGCCCCCCACGATGGCCAGGCCTGCCTTCAGTTCCGGGTCCAATGGAGGCGCGGGCGGGCGTGCCCCGGGTTCGCTCCATGCATCCATAGATTCAGCATAAGCGGACGGGTGCGTGAAAAGCCTCTTGGCCAATGCTGAAGACGTTGGGCGCAAGGTCAGTGCCCCAAATCATGGAAGATGCATGCTCTGACCGGCAGCGGGACGTATTGATGTGGGACGAGTTGCCTGATTGGGGGTAAAAGTATCGGGGCAGCTCGTGACCCCCTCAAATTCAGCTCTGTTGCGGGGTCTGAACCCAAGCATGCGATCTGTCATGCGGTTATAAACGATTCGGTCCTGGTTGCCTGAATCATGGTTGCTGTGGAGAGGATGTGCTGTTCCATCTCTGCTTTGGCATTTTCTACGTCTCCCGTTTCAAGCGCCTTGATGATCCGGGCGTGGTCTTCATTGCGTTCCACGATGGAGGACCCGACCGGGTGGGGGGCGCCGGTGGTGTTGATGAGGAAGTCGCTAAGGTCCCACATGCGGCGGCTCATGGTGCTCATGACTCTTGAATGGGCCATACGATGAATGATTTCGTGGAAGTTCCGGTTTTGGACTCGATACTGGCGGGCCCGGATATCTGGGTCCGGCTCGGTATTTAGACGGTCCATTCTGCGGGCGGCCAGGTATAGCTCGTCCAGGTGGTCGTCTGTCCGCCGTTGAGCAGCAGCTGCCGCGATCACGGATTCGAACCCAGCGAACATTCTGAAAAAGTCTTCTACTTCTTCGAGCGAGTACTCGGTGACGACACATCCTATTTGGGGGAGGATTTCGACCAAGCCGTCTGCAGAAAGCAAGCGGAGCGCTTCCATAACAGGCTGCTTGCTTACACCGAATTCAGCCCGTATGGACTCGACCGAAAGCTTGGTCCCTGCTGCATATTCGCCTTCGAGCAGTCGGCTTTGCACGGCTTCGTATATGCGCCCGAGGAGGCGTCCTCCACCTGCAGAGGAGCGTTGGTTGAGGGGAGCTTGCAGTGGTGTCATGGAACTAGTGTTGCGCATATGGCTCCTCTCCTCAACAAACTAGAACGCTAGCATATGTCTCGGTGCGCCCAGCCGGCCTTCTGGGCCGGGCGCACAAGAGTCTTAGTCAGCTTGGCGTTAGACTGCCTGGGAGGCGGGAGTGCTGGACTTTATGTCGGCGACGCTGGCAATCTCAGCGAGCAGGCCGAGGGATTCGATGCTCGCCGTGTGGGCCTGAAGGCTAGCGGCGGAGGAGGCATCCTCTGCGATTATGACCCGATAGCCCGCATCAGAGGCGGCGCGGGCTGTGCCCTCCAGGGATGCGTTGGTGGCCACTCCGGCAAATACGAGAGTGTCGATGCCGCGTTCTTCCAGCACAGCCGTGAGTTCGGGCACGAAACCACCGACGCGCTGGTGAGTGATGACCACGTCCTCGGCTGCTGGTGCAAGGTCGGGAATGATGTCGGCCAGCGCACTTCCGTCTTTGAGGCAACCGGACTGCTCCACGACCTTGAGCAGGGGAGAGTTCGCGTTGAGGTCGCTGAAGTCGGGCCTGAAGGCTACCCGGGTATAGATCACGGTTATGCCGTTCTCCCTTGCGGAGGCCAGCAGTTCGCCGATCTTGCTGATGATGTTCCTGCTGACGATCTGTTCGTGGAAGAAGGGAGCGAAGGCTCCTTCCGCCGAGACGATGTCTCCCTGGCAATGAACCGCGATGACGGCCGTGCGCTCTGGGTTGAGTTCCATTCTGGTCTTCCGTTTCTTGCTAGTGGGATCGGGGCCTCGGACGGTAAGTGTCCCCGGCCACGAGAATCATTCTTAGGAGCCGGGGACAACGACGACGTTCGTGAACCCGCCGCGGCGCTTATCCACCGAATCTAATGCCTCATTGACTTCTGAAAGGGGGAAGACTTCGTGTTCAAAGACCGAAAGATCCAAGGTGCCGGCGTGCGCCATTTCTGCCATATCCTGGCCTTCTGCGACGCTGAACCAGAGTGAGCCGATAACGCTGATCTGGAAGCACATAAGCTTAAACATCTCCAGCGGGAGCGGCTCTGACATGCCTCCGATGTCGACCATTCGGCCGCCACGTCGGAGCGCCTCGATGCCGGCGAGCGTGATCTCGTGCGGAGCGCCGGGGCCAACAGCGTCGATGAAGATATCGGCGCCGAGGCCATCGGTGTTTTCGCGAACCCATTCCTCTATGGGCTTGTCCCCGTGGGAGAGAACGTGGACCCGCCTCGGATCGATGAGGCGAACCCGCTCGAGGAGTTCACGGTCACGCGCCATCGCGAAGACCTTTGTGGCGCCCATGGCCAGGGCATTGAGAACGGCCCCGAGTCCAAGGGTTCCCGTGCCACCGTTTATTAGAACGGACGTGCCGGCCCCTGTCCCTGCTTTGCGGAGAGCGGAGTAAGACGTTCCAAGGTAGCCGAAGCGGCAAGCGGCTTCGAAAGAGACTGACTCAGGCAGTACCACCAGCCCGTCTGCGGGGACCTTCATGTACTCACAGAAACCACCATGCGGGTAGTCCTCAAAAATCTCCTGCGAGCCTGCCCCAAAGCCGAAGTAGCCCTGGAATGTGTAGGCGGGGTCGTTGATGCGTTCGCCTCGCCGTGACGCATGGGAATCACCGGAGTCGCGACCCGGGTTGACGTAAACGCGGTCGCCGGGCTCTACGTTGCGGACCTGGGATCCGACCTTGCTCACAATGCCTGCAGCGTCCAAGCCATAAATAGCGGGCAGGGCTGGCAGGGGAAGGTATGGAAACCAATCAGGGTATGAGGTGATGACGTTCCGCAGGTTAGGCACAACGTTGCACGCCTTCACCTCAACGATTACATCCCTTGGGCCCGGTTCGGGGACGTCCACCTGGTCGATCTGGAAAGGCTTGCCTACTTCGTGAAGTCGTGCGGCCTGCATCAAGCTCATCATCGCGCTCCTTGCAAATGGAATTTCGTGGTTGCCTCAATGCCTAGCACGAGGCCTGCGGTTAGTGACGGGAGTCACTGGCGTGAGCAACGTTACATGCAAGCGTGCAAGCCTGCAAGAGGGCGCCCGCCCGCTCGGCCAGCGCTTGGTGCGGGTTGGGTTGCCGATCCACCTTTCGGGGCATTGGGAAAAATCGCCATACTGCCCTAATGCGCCAAGGGCCCAGGCGATCCTGCCGCTTGGGGGCCGGACTCTTGGAGAGTGCATAAGGAGTGCGTCCCATTCAGCGGTACGAATCATTGCTCTTGGTAGAGGTGGGCTACAGAATCCAACCCGGGGGAGATTGGCAGTTTTCCCCATTGGGAAAACGAAAAGCAGCAGGATCAGAGCGAAGATGCTTTACAAACCCGCTAGCATGCTAGTAGATTTCTATTAGTGATCGGCCTCACGTTTGGAAGCGTGGGTTCCTGATGGAGAACGACCTCTATCAGCGCGGACGGAGTTGTCCGAACTTGAATTTAGAAGGTGTGATGAAAACTCAGTTGGAATTCGATACCGACGTCCTCGTTGTGGGCACAGGACCGACCGGGGCCATAGCGGCGCTGGCGCTGGCCACCCAGGGCATTCGCGTTCACATGCTTTCGCGGTGGAACTGGCTCGCGAATACACCTCGCGCGCACATTACCAACCAGCGTGCCGTTGAGGTTCTGCGGGATCTGGGGGTGGAGGAGGAAGCTGCGAAATATGCGGTGCCTTGGGAGGACATGGGGGACACCCTGTTTACGACCAGCCTGGCGGGGCAGGAGATTGCCCGGCTCCGAACCTGGGGTACCGGGGACGAGCGGTACGGGGACTATTTGAAGGCAAGCCCCTGCACCATGCTCGACGTTCCGCAGCCACTGATGGAACCGATCCTGCTCAAGAACGCCGGCGAGCGGGGTGCACAGGTCACCTTTAACACGGAGTACCTCTCCCACGTTCAGGACGCCGACGGCGTCAATGTCACCTTCCGCAACCATGTCACCGGCCAGGACTACATGCTGCGGGCACGTTACCTGATCGGCGCCGATGGTGCCCGCTCCCAGATCGCAGAAGACATCGGGCTGCCGTTCCATGGTCAGGTTGCCCGTGCCGGTACCGCATATGTGCTGTTCAAGGCTGACTTGAGCAAGTACGTCGCGCACCGTCCCAGCATTTTGCACTGGATCATGAACCCGGTCGCCGGCTTTGGTGAGATCGGAATGGGCCTGTTGCGCGCGGTCCGGCCCTGGGACGAGTGGATCGCCGGATGGGGATTCAACATGGCAGACGGTGAGCCCGATTTCAGCCAAGACGTCATCCTCGAGAAGATCCGCACCCTGGTCGGCGACCCCGAACTTGAAGTCGATGTCCAGACGAAGTCCACCTGGTACGTGAACCAGCAGCACGCCGAGCGCTTCTCCGTCGGACGGGTATTCTGCGGAGGAGACGCGGTCCACCGCCATCCACCGAGCAGTGGCCTGGGTTCAAATACCTGCATGCAGGACGCTTTCAACCTGGCATGGAAACTGGCATACGTCATCAAGGGCTACGCCGGAGAAAGCCTGCTCGATTCCTATTCTCTGGAGCGCGTACCAGTCGGCAAACAGATCGTCGCCCGGGCCAATCAGTCCCGCAAGGACTACGGCCCGCTGAACGACACGTTCCGTGTCCCGGGCCAGGAGCACAGCATTGAAGCCGGGCTGGCACGCTTGCACGCCCCGACACCCGAAGGCGTTGAGCTGCGCCAGAAGCTTCAGGAAGCACTGGAAGGGAAGAACTACGAGTTCAACGCCCACGGCGTTGAACTGAACCAGCGCTACGAATCCGACGCTGTCATCCCAGACCCGAATGCCGGCGAAGAGCAGTGGGCAAGGGATCCCCAGCTTTACGTCCAGCCCACAACCCGGCCCGGCGCGAAAATTCCGCACGCATGGCTTGTGGACCGTGAAGGCCACCGGACATCGACCCTTGATGTCACCGGCCACGGCAAGTTCAGCCTTGTCACCGGCCTTGCCGGACGCGCTTGGGAAACAGCAGCCGCCGAACTTGATGCCCCGTACCTGCGCACCGTCGTCATCGGCGAAAAAGGCGCCGAAGACCCCTACGGCGCCTGGTACAAAGTCCGGGAAATCCACGAAGCAGGCGCCCTCCTCGTGCGCCCCGACGGCTACATCGCCTGGCGCCAGTCCGCACCCGTCTGGGACGTCGAGACAGCCCGCGCCGAACTTCGCTCGGCACTGGACACCGTCCTGGGCAACACCAAACAGAACACCCCCGAAACCTCAGGAGAAACCCGTGAATTCACGCCCGTACACTAGCGTCTGGTCCGACCTCGCACAGGTCGAATTCAGCCAGGGCTTCATCCAGGCTGGCCCCTACCGCACCCGATACCTGCACGCCGGCGATAGCAGCAAGCCCACACTGTTGATGCTCCACGGCATCACCGGCCATGCCGAAGCCTATGTGCGGAACCTGCAGGCCCACGCCGAGCACTTCAACGTTTATGCCATCGACTTCATCGGCCACGGATACAGCAGCAAGCCTGACCACCCGCTGGAGATCAAGCACTACATCGAACAGGTCAACCACTTCCTGGACGCCATCGGGGCCGAGAGAGCCTACTTCTCAGGTGAATCCCTTGGCGGATGGGTGACCGCCCGTTTCGCCATCGATTTCCCGGAGCGGGTCGAACGTATCGTCCTGAACACCATGGGTGGCACCATGGCGAACCCGGTCGTGATGGAACGCCTTTACACGTTGTCCATGGAAGCGGCAAAGGATCCATCCTGGGAGCGGGTTAAAACCCGGCTCGAGTGGCTCATGGCCGACCCGACCATGGTGACGGACGACCTTATCCGTACCCGTCAGGCGATCTTCCAACAGCCGGACTGGCTCAAGGCATGTGAAGCAAACATGGCCCTTCAGGATCCCGAGACCCGCCGCCGAAACATGCTCACCGACGATGACCTTCGTTCCATCCAGGCGCCCTCCCTGGTGGTATGGACCACCAAGGACCCCTCCGGTCCGGTCGATGAGGGCCGCCGAATCGCGGGGCTGATCCCCAACGGTCGGCTGGCTGTTATCGAAAACGCCGGCCACTGGCCCCAGTACGAGCAGACCGAGATTTTCAACAAGATCCACCTGGATTTCCTGCTCGGCCTCGACGAGGGTGCGGGCACGGAACTGACCTCTGCACAAGTTCAGGGCTAGGAGACTGCCATGACCGTTGCTCTGCTTGCCATGTCCCACAGCCCTCTCCTTGAACACGGGGATCCGGGGCCCGAAGTGAAGGCCGAAGTTGAGGCCGCATTCGACGCTGCCCGCAGCTTCGTCCATGACTACGACCCCGACCTGGTCATCAATCTCGGACCTGACCACTACAACGGCTTCTTTTATCAGCTGATGCCGGCGTTTTGTGTCGGCTATGACGCCGTCAGCATCGGTGACTACGGAAGCCAGGCCGGCCCGCTCAACGTCCCGAAGGACATCGCCGAAGACCTCGCCGAGTTCGTCATCGGTCAAGGCATTGATATTGCCATCTCCCTGAAGATGGAGGTCGACCACGGGGCAGTCCAGCCCATGGAGATCATGTACGGCGACATTACTGCCAAGCCGTTCATCCCGGTCTTTATCAACTCTGTAGCGCCGCCCTTCACGCCCCTCCAGCGTGTCCGGTTGCTGGGTGAGGCCATTGGTCAGTATCTGAAGACCCTTGACCAGAAAGTGCTGCTCATTGCTTCCGGTGGGCTTTCCCACGATCCGCCGGTGCCCAGGTTGGCCACCGCCACCGAAGCCCAGCGCCGGATGTTGATTGGAGCGGATGGTCAGCAGACGCCCGAGGCGCGGGCAGCCCGGCAGCAGAGGGTTTATGACACGGCGGACGCGTTCGCTCGAGGTGAAGCGAACATTAAGGACCTCGCCCCTGAGTGGGATCAGCAGCTGATGAAGATTCTCGCCTCCGGGGACCTTTCGCCCATCGATGCCTGGACACCAGAGGAGATGACCGAAATCGCGGGTAACTCCTCTCACGAGGTCCGTACCTGGATCGCAGCTTATGCAGCTTTGGGAGCCGTCGGCCCGTACACGGTGCAGTACAGCTATTACCGCCCCATCCGCGAGTACATTGCAGGGTTCGGTGTTACAACCGCCACCCTCGACCACAACTAGCCAAGCGCGCCGGGTCCCGGAGCAAAAGCTGCACGATTGAGAGTGATGTAATGACAAATCAAACCAGCGGCGCCAATGAGGGCGCAGCGGTATCGGTCAATTCACCGAACCTGAGGACCGTGGCCAACACCCTGTTAGGGGCAGTGAACACCGCACGCCCCTGTGAGCCCGTCCGGGATGTGCTCGGCGGAGACCTTGACGCCGCGTATGAAGTGCAGGAGCTCCTGATTCAGAGCCGGGTCAGTACTCGTAACCGGCGGGTTGGCCGGAAGGTTGGGCTGACTGCGCCCGCGGTGCAGCGTCAGCTGGGCGTGGACCAACCCGACTTTGGGGTGCTGCTCTCGGAGATGCAGCGCGGCGAAGACGAAGAAATCCCGTACTCGCAGCTGATCGCGCCCCGTATCGAGGCGGAGATTGCCTTCGTGATGGGCCGCGACGTCGAAGACACCGAGCGTGGTGCAGTTCTTTCCGCTGTGGATTTCGTCGTTCCATCCCTGGAAATCGTGGACAGCCGCATCGCGAACTGGGATATCGGGATCGTGGACACGGTCGCAGATAACGCATCCAGCGCCTACTTCGTCCTGGGCAGCAGCAAAGCAACACTGAACGATTACGTACCTGCAGGGGCGGAAATGGTCATGACCATCAACGGCCAACAGGTATCCCAGGGAACCGGTGCCGACTGCCTCGGCGATCCCATCAACGCCCTGCTGTGGGTCGCGGAAACAGCCGCGGCACTGGGCCGTCCCCTCCGCGCCGGCGAAGTGGTACTTTCCGGCGCACTCGGCCCCATGGCCCCCCTCAAAGCCGGCGACGTCGTCGAAGCCCGCATCAGCGGCCTGGGCACCGTCACCGCTACAGCATCTAAGGAGCTCTCATGAGCGCAAAAGCAGCCATCATCGGTTCAGGAAACATCGGCACCGACCTCATGTTCAAGATCATGAGGCTCAGCGACAAGCTCGACATGGGCGTCATGGTCGGTATCGATCCCTCCTCCGACGGCCTTGCCAGGGCAGCACGGCTCGGCATTGCCACCACCGCCGAAGGCGTTGAAGGCCTCATCGCAATGCCGGAATTCCAGGACATCGAAGTCGTCTTCGACGCAACGTCCGCCGGAGCCCACCGGCATAACGCAGAGGCCCTAGCTCCCTATGGGAAAAAACTCGTCGACCTTACCCCTGCCGCCATTGGCCCCTACGTTGTGCCATCGGTGAATCTTGAGCAGCACCTGGACGCGGGCAACGTCAACATGGTCACCTGCGGCGGGCAGGCAACCATCCCCGTTATCGCGGCCATTGCCAGTGCCGCACCTGTGCACTACGGCGAGATCGTCGCTTCCATTTCATCAAAATCTGCAGGACCGGGAACCCGGGCCAACATCGATGAATTCACTGAAACGACCTCGGACGCGATCGTCCAGGTCGGCGGGGCCGCCAGTGGCAAGGCCATCATCGTCCTGAACCCGGCCGAACCGCCGATGATCATGCGCGATACAGTCCTGTGCCTGGTTGACCGGCTCACCGAGGCCGAACAGGACAAAGTCACCGCTGCCGTGCAGGAGCGGGTCAATGAGGTGGCCGGCTATGTCCCCGGCTACCGGCTGAAGCAGGCCGTGCAGTTCCAGGACGAAGGCGCCGAAGTCAGCGGCCTCATCCCGGAAGGCCGCGGAGCCGGGGAATACACGCGCGTCAGCGTCTTCCTCGAAGTCGAAGGCGCCGCGCACTACCTCCCGGAGTACGCCGGAAACCTGGACATCATGACCTCTGCCGCGCTTCGCGTCGCCGAGCAGCTGGTCTCTACAAAACAGGAAGTAGCATCATGAGCCAGACACCCACCCGCGTCTTCATCCAGGACGTCACCCTGCGCGACGGCATGCACGCCGTGCGCCACCGCCTCAGCACCGAGAACGTAGCCAAGATCGCCGGAGCCCTGGACGCCGCGGGCGTCGACGCCATCGAGGTCGCCCACGGTGACGGCCTTGCAGGCAGCAGCCTCACCTATGGTGCTGGAAGCAACACCGACTGGGAATGGATCGAAGCCGCTGCTTCAGTGGTCAAGAAGGCACGGCTCACCACTTTGCTGTTGCCCGGTATCGGTACCCTGCACGAGCTGCGCCAGGCCTATGACCTGGGCGTCCGGTCCGTACGCGTCGCCACCCACTGCACCGAAGCGGACGTCTCAGCCCAGCACATTTCCTACGCCCGCGAACTGGGAATGGATGTTTCCGGGTTCCTCATGATGTCGCACATGTCTGAGCCCGAAAAGCTGGCCCAGCAGGCCAAGCTCATGGAGTCCTACGGTGCTCACTGCGTCTACGTCACCGACTCCGGAGGAGGCTTGACCATGGAAGGTGTCCGGCAGCGCGTCCGCGCCTACCGCGACGTCCTGAACCCGGAAACCGAAATCGGCATCCACGCCCACCAGAACCTGTCCCTCGCGGTCGCCAACTCCGTCGTCGCCGTCGAAGAAGGTGCCTACCGTGTTGACGCCTCCCTTGCCGGCCACGGCGCAGGCGCGGGCAACACCCCCGTGGAACCGTTCGTCGCTGTCGCCACCCTGCACGGTTGGGAGCACGGCGCTGACCTCTTCGCACTTCAGGACGCCGCAGAAGACCTCGTCCGGCCACTGCACGACCGTCCCGTCCAGGTCGACCGCGAAACCCTCACCCTGGGCTACGCCGGTGTCTACTCCAGCTTCCTCCGCCACGCCGAACGCGCCTCCGCCCGCTATGGCCTGGACACCCGCGACATCCTCGTCGAAGTCGGCAAGCGCCAACTCGTCGGCGGCCAGGAAGACATGATCACCGACGTCGCCCTCGACCTCCAGCACGCCGCTGCGAAACATCAACAACCCCTTCCCGTCCGCTAGCTCCACCTCCTCCAAGGAATCAGACATGTCAACGAAGACAGCCCCGAACGCAGAGGGCCGCACCGGCCCCATGAAGGTTGCGATGGCAAGCTTCATCGGCACCACCGTCGAGTACTACGACTTCTTCATTTATGGGACAGCAGCAGCCCTGGTCTTCCCCAAGCTGTTCTTCCCTGAAGCCGGCCCGCTGATGGGCACGCTGCTGTCCTTTGCTACCTTCGGCGTGGGGTTCCTCGCCCGTCCCCTTGGAGGTATCGTCTTCGGCCACTTCGGTGACCGGGTCGGGCGGAAGAAGATGCTCATCATCTCCCTGGTGGGCATGGGCGCCGCAACGTTCCTGATGGGCCTGTTGCCCGGCTATGCACAGATTGGCATCGTCGCACCCCTTCTGCTGACCGTCCTGCGCCTCTTCCAGGGGTTCTGTGTCGGTGGTGAATGGGGAGGCGCGACACTCATGGCCGTCGAACACGCTCCCAAGGGCAAGAAGGGCTTTTATGGGGCGTTTCCCCAGATGGGCGCCCCTGCCGGCGTAGCCCTCGCCACTGTCTCCTTCCTCGGCGCCACCCAGCTGCCCGGCGACCAGTTCCTCGCCTGGGGCTGGCGGCTGCCGTTCCTGGTCAGCGCAGTCCTGGTTGTTGTGGGCCTGGTCATCCGCCTTACCATCGCTGAAAGCCCCGCCTTCGCCGCTGCCCGCGAGAAGAAGGAGCTGGTGAAGCTCCCTATCAAGGAAGCCTTCCGTCGGCACCCCAAGGAAATTTTCCTCGTCGCCGGCACCTACCTCAGCCAGGGCGTTTTTGCATACATCACCATGGCCTACCTGGTCAGCTACGGCACCGCCGTGGCCGGGATTGACCGCACTACGGTCCTGATGGGCGTGTTCGTCGCGGGCATCGTCGCCGTCGTCCTCTACCCGATCTTCGGATCACTCTCGGACAGGTACGGCCGTAAGACCATGTACCTCGCTGGTGCCGTAGCCATGGGTGTATCCATCGGCCCCGCCTTCATGCTCATCAACACTGGTGTGGCAGCCAACTTCGTCCTGGCGGTGGTAATGGTCTTCGGCATCGCCATGGCACCGGCAGCGGGCGTGACCGGCTCCCTCTTCTCCATGGTCTTCTCCCGGGAAGTCCGCTACACGGGCGCCTCAGTTGGCTACACAATTTCGCAGATCGCCGGCTCCGCGTTCGCCCCGACGATTGCCACAGCACTGTTCGCTGCAACCAAATCCAGCGACTCCATCGTCATCTACCTGCTCGTCGTCTCTGCCATCTCCATCATCTCTGTTGCACTCCTGCCCGGTGGCTGGGGGCGCAAGGAAGCAGCCCGCCAAAACGGGGAAGAACTGGCTGAAACTCAACGAAGCGCAGCAAACACCCCTGCCGAAGCCTAACCAGACCTTTTGAACAGCAGGGGCTGCCGACGCATTACGGCCGCCCCTGCTGCCACAAGGCCCAGGCGGCCTCCTCCAGGGTAACGAAGTTCCCCTATTCCGGTTTCGATCACAGGTCACCCTGTCCCCGGTCACGCCTGAAAGGTCACGCGAATGACACGCGCAGATTTCCCCGACCGCGTTTTTGGACCAGATGAAATTCCGACTCTTGCTTGGCAGGAGACAACACCTGCGAAGCGGACAAGTTTTGTCCAGGACTGGCATCTGCTGGTCGGCGCGGTGGTGGAGGTCCGATGGGAGGGACGGGTCATCCGAACAGGGCTCGTCGACGACGTCACCGCATCCGGAGACATCATCTGGATAGCGGCAGATGGGTTCGACAGCAGAACCATGATTGACAAACGAGAGGGCTACAAACTTGCGATCGTCCAAGCACTGCAATAATCCTCCGCGGACAGCGGTGGCAAAAACCCTCGCTGTCCTCCCATTCTGCACAACGGCTTCGGAGCAAAGTGGCACCTGCGGCTTCCGCCAGGCCGCCCTAAGAGGTAGTGCTGCAGACAGCCATAATCATGATCCAGCACGTGCTCCGGTCGAGAGTGCGGTCGACTATGGCCAATCAGCCGACGCAGTACCGGAAAGAGGTTTTCCATCCGGACAAATCACCGCCGCCGCCTGGGAAGGCTGGTGGCAGGCGGAGCCCGGGGGGGGCTGCCTAACGGCCGCCGAAACGAGCGTCACATGACGGGCTTGCGTTCATCATCGGCCTCTACGCCATGACCCCCGTGGTCACTCAATCGTTCCGGACTTGCACAAGTCACCCACGACGCGCAGCTGCGGCAGCGGTTGAAACCGTCGTTCCAGTCTGCCTTTGCAATCCAGGTGTCAGGATGCTGGACGTATGACGGCTCTTGTATCCGAGAGGCTCCACGGTCCGGCTTCGGCCCAATGGCATTCCCACAACACCCGGGGGAGGGGCAGTGACGCGTCAAGCCTTTCTGACGATCCCTGAAAGAGAAATAAATCGATACCGCGCCTGGGCAGTAATTTCTGCTTGCCTCGGCTGGATGAAAGAGAGTTATACGTGGCACGTATTGGCGTTGTGGCCGAATTGGGTCACGAGAGGCGGGTGGCGGCGACGCCCACCACCGTCAAGCAGTTGTTGGGGTTGGGCTACGAAGTTGTGGTCGAAAAGGGTGCGGGCGAGTCCGCCTCCTTCAGAGACGACATGTACGCCGAAGCCGGTGCACTGATCGTCGGCGCCGATGAGGCGTGGGGCAGTGAGGTGGTGCTTCGGATCAACCCGCCTACTGGGGAGGAGATCGGCCGGCTGGCCGAGGGTGGGACGCTGATCGGGATGCTGGCCCCTGGTCTGCGGCCGGAGCTGGTGGAGGCGTTGGCGGCACGCCCCATTACAGCTTTGGCTTTGGATGCGGTGCCGCGGATCTCCCGGGCGCAGTCGATGGATGTGCTCAGTTCGATGGCGAACATCGCAGGATACCGTGCCGTGATCGAGGCGGCCCACGAGTTCGGCCGCTTCTTCACCGGCCAGGTGACCGCTGCGGGCAAGGTCCCGCCTGCCAAGGTCCTGGTCGCCGGCGCCGGCGTCGCCGGTCTGGCGGCGATCGGGGCCGCGTCCAGCCTGGGCGCAATTGTCCGGGCGACAGACCCGCGCCCTGAGGTGGCCGACCAGGTGAAGTCCATTGGCGGTACCTACCTCAAGGTTGAGGTGGAGGAGGAGATGAAGTCCTCCGACGGGTACGCGAAGGCCACCTCTGAGGCGTATAACGCCCGGGCTGCTGAGATTTATTCGGAGCAGGCAGCCGATGTGGACATCATCATCACCACGGCCCTGATCCCTGGACGTCCCGCGCCGAAGCTGCTCACCGCCGAAGACGTGGCCGGCATGAAGTCCGGCAGCGTGATCGTGGACATGGCCGCCGGCCAGGGCGGGAACGTCGAAGGCTCCGTCGCCGGAGAACGGATAGTTACGGATAACGGTGTGGTGATCCTGGGGTACACGGATCTTCCGGCCCGGCTCCCGGCTCAGGCCTCCCAGCTGTACGGGACAAACTTGGTGAACCTGCTCAAGCTCCTGACCCCGGACAAAGACGGTCAGCTGCGGATCGATTTCGATGACGTGGTGCAGCGCTCCGTGACGGTGGTCCGGGAAGGGGAGAAGACCTGGCCCCCGCCACCGGTCCAGGTCTCAGCCGCACCCGCAGCCACGACCCAGGTCCCGGCCGCCGAAAGCACCGCCCCGAAGAAGAAGGTAGGCCTCAGCCCGGCCGGCAGGGCCGGGCTCTTCGCCGCGGGCATCGCGGTGCTGTTCGGGATCAACGCGGTCGCCCCCGCGCCGCTGCCGCAGCACTTCACGGTGCTGATGCTCTCCATCGTGGTCGGCTTCTATGTCATCGGGAAGGTCCATCACGCCCTGCACACCCCGCTGATGTCCGTCACGAACGCGATCTCGGGGATCATCGTCGTCGGGGCTCTGCTGCAGGTCACCTCCGAGAACATCGTGATGCAGGTCCTCGCCGCCGTCGCGGTCCTGCTGGCCAGCATTAACATTTTCGGCGGCTTCGCCGTCACCCGGCGCATGCTCGCCATGTTCTCGGCCGGGAAGGCACGTTCATGAGCGCGGCCACTAAAGCAGCAGGAATTCTATCGAGGAGCCTTACCGTGTCTGATACCGTCTCCGGTCCGTTGACCGCCGACTCCATCGCGGGGGCGGCCTACGTCGTCGCTGCCCTGCTGTTTATCCTGTCCCTCGCCGGGCTGAGCAAACACGAGAAAGCCCGCGCCGGGGTCATCTACGGCATCACCGGGATGATCATCGCGCTGGCCGCGACGATCTGGCTGACCCTGCAGGACGCCTGGGGCACCGGTCACGCCCTCACCGGGCTGGGCCTGCTCGTCGCCGCGGTGATCGTCGGCGGAGCCGTCGGGCTCTGGCGCGCCCGCGTGGTCGAAATGACCGGCATGCCCGAACTGATCGCACTGCTGCACAGCTTCGTGGGCCTCGCCGCCGTCCTGGTCGGCTGGAACGGGCACCTCGAAGCCCCGGACCTGTCCCCGGACCTGACAGCGATCCACCACGCCGAGGTATTCATCGGCGTCTTCATCGGCGCAGTGACCTTCACCGGCTCGATCGTGGCGTTCCTGAAACTCTCCGCCCGGATGAAGTCCTCACCCCTGATGCTGCCGGGCAAGAACGTCATCAACCTCGGTGCCCTCGCCGCCTTCATCGCCCTGACCGTCTGGTATGTCAACGACTCCCAGCTCTGGCTCCTGATCGTCGTCACCGTCCTCGCCCTCGGGCTGGGCTGGCACCTGGTGGCCTCTATCGGCGGCGGCGACATGCCCGTGGTCGTGTCCATGCTCAACAGCTACTCCGGCTGGGCCGCCGCCGCCGCAGGCTTCCTGCTGAACAATGACCTGCTCATCATCACCGGTGCCCTGGTCGGCTCCTCGGGTGCGTACCTGTCCTACATCATGTGCAAGGCCATGAACCGGTCCTTTATCTCCGTGATCGCCGGCGGGTTCGGCATCGCCGCCCCCGCCAGCAAGGGCGACGCGGACCAGGGCGAGCACCGCGAGATCACCGCCGAGGCAACGGCTGAGATGCTGACGAACGCCTCGTCCGTCGTCATCACTCCCGGCTACGGCATGGCCGTAGCCCAGGCCCAGTACCCCGTGGCCGAACTGGCCCACCAGCTCCGCGAGAAGGGCGTGAACGTCAGGTTCGGCATCCACCCCGTCGCCGGGCGCCTGCCCGGGCACATGAACGTGCTCCTTGCCGAAGCCAAAGTCCCGTACGACATCGTTATGGAAATGGACGAGATCAACGACGACCTCGGCGACACCTCCGTGGTCCTGGTCATTGGAGCCAACGACACCGTCAACCCCGCTGCCGCCGAAGATCCCGGCAGCCCCATCGCCGGGATGCCCGTCCTCAAAGTCTGGGAAGCCGAGAACGTCATTGTGTTCAAACGCTCCATGGCCGCCGGCTACGCCGGCGTCCAGAACCCGCTGTTCTTCCGCGAGAACTCCCAGATGCTCTTCGGTGACGCCAAACAACGCGTCGAAGACATCCTCCGCGCGTTCTAACCGATGGCGCCAGCGTAGCCTTTCTGCTGGTCGATATAACAACACCCGGGCGGCGCTAGTCGGGTTTACACAACCAAATCCGTGTACCGAGGCAGACGACAGAAGTGAAAAGAGACGAGACCATGCCCTCGCCGGGTTCCTCCCAAGTACCCTCTGCTGAAGACTTTCCGACGCTATGTGCCGGATCGGACTCCCTGCGCGGAAGAACCACCGGTACCCCGTCAGGCCCTGAACATCGACGAACTGACTGCATCCCCCTGGATTGGTCTTCACTACAGGCACGAATTCTTACTCCACTACAGACACGAGCTGTTGGAGGGGACTGCCCCGGCTTTTGTTGACTAAGGGTCTTAGGCCGCTTTGAGCGCGGTCCGGTTGATTGTTTCATATTCGATTGGCGTGAGTTTTCCCAGCCGTCTCTGCCGTCGCCGGCGGTGGTAGGTTCTTTCGATCCAGGTTGTGATGGCCAGTCGGAGGTCCTGTCTGGTGATCCCACCGTTGACAGTCCAGGACGTTCTTCTGCAGCAGCGAGAAGAACGATTCCATCGCTGCGTTGCCCGGGCACGCACCGGCCCTGCCTATCGAGCCGATGAGCCCGTGGTGACGGAGTGATTCGACGAATCGGCGTGACCGGAACTGGGACCCGCGATCCGAGTGGACCGCGGTTGCTGCCAGGCGGCGTGCCCGCATCGCATTCTCCAGTGTGGTGACGGCTAGTGAGGACTTCATCCGGGAGTCCATCGAGTACCCGACGATTCTTCCGGAGTAGATGTGGCGGTTTCAAGGAGACAGCGCAACACCTTTCATCGAGGGCGTCGTAACGATGTCGTGGAAAGATCGTGGCATCGCGTATTCGATGCTCCTGCAGGGTGCTTCTGCGCAGGAAACGGTGAGACGGTTCCGCGTCAACACGGGAGCGGTCGTCCAATGGGCCAGACTTGGGGGCATGGTGATCCGAATGGAGCCCGAGCCGGCGTCATCTCCAACGCCGCAGCACCCTTCGGCGGCGTCAAGCAGTCCGGCCTGGTCCGCGAAGGCGGCCTCGAAGGCATCGAGGAATACCTCTACACCCAGCACATCGGCATCGCCGACCCCTACGTCGGATAAATGAATTCTGCCAGTGGGCCACTTCCCTTGCAGCTCCTGCGCAGACCGCTTGTAAAGATCTTGTTTGTGATGTCCTTTTCTTCCATACTGGAGCCATGCGTACCGCTGAATGGAACACTTCGTCGTCTGTGCTGGAGCGTGCCGCCCAAGTTCTTGGTGCCTTTAGAAGCGAGGACCGCTCCTTGGGGGTTTCCGAAATAACCCGTAGAACGGGGCTGGCGAAGTCCACGGTTGCCCGTCTGACATCCGAGCTGCTGCGACTGCAGTTTCTGGAGCGGCAGGGCTCCTCATATCGTCTCGGCATCACCTTGTTCGAATTGGGTCAGATGGTAGTGACACCCAAGGAGCTCCGCCGGCGCGCTATGGGGATTATGGTCGACCTGCGCAATGCGACAGGACAGACCGTTCACCTTGCCGTCCTAGACGGGACAGAGGTGGTTTACATAGAAATCTTGCGGGGAAGGGGGGCACCTCCGCTGCCCTCCCGCGTTGGCGGCCGCATGCCGGCGCACGCGACGGCCGTCGGCAAAGCAATGCTTGCCTTTGCCCCCGCGGCTGTTTTGGGCGAGATTCTTGCTACGGGTATGCAAAAAGTCGCCCCGGGAACCATCACCGATGAAGAAGCGCTGCAGAAGGAGCTCGTTGAAGTAGCAGCCATCGGGCTAGCCCACGAGAATAACGAATCAGCGCCTGGCAGCTCGTGCGTCGCCAGTCCGGTCCTGGACTCCGGCGGAGCGCTGGTCGCATCCCTTTCGGTATCCGGATTTGTAGGGCTTCTGGACGTCGACCGGGTGGGGCCTGCTGTCCGAACAGCAGCGTTGGCCCTTGGCCGCCAGCTTCCCCGCAACAGTGCGCTAACCGAAGACTGAAATCTGGAGATAGCAGCTCTCGATTTCTTTGGGACTCCGATAGCGACCGGTTACAGCGTTCCGAAAACGGCGACTCAGGCAACGAGAAGATCTCCTGTAACGTACCGGTGATTGGAACGTCTGCTGGCGGCTTCTGACTCTTTCGCTCACTATGGGACGAGCGTCACACTGCCGTGACCATCAACCCTAGGAATGAAGAGAAGCACCATGACCACAATGCGAGCAGCACGGCTGCACCAGGTAGGCGGCAAGTTTGAAGTGGATGAAGTACCGATTCCGGTTCCAGACGACTACGACGTCATCATTAAGGTTGAGTCGGCGAATCTGGTTCAGAATCTGCGCAATGTCATCACTACCTACCCGTCTCTCAAATCGTTCCTTCCGTTGCCCGAGCTGCCCGCTATCTTCGGCATGGACACAGCAGGCACTATCAGCCAGGTCGGGGTCCGCGTACGCAACCTGAAAGTGGGCGACCGTGTCTACCTCAACCCCGGCCGGCATTCGGTGGACTCGTGGGCCTCCCGTACGGGTGACCCCCTGAGCGACACTGCATACACTTTCCAGGGTTATTTCGGCTTCGGCCCCGAGTCGAAGGAGATCCACAAGGATTACCCCCACGGCGGGATGTGCCAATACGTCAAAGGGCCAGCGTCGGGAATTATCCGGATACCGGACAACGTCCCGCTGGACCATGCGTCCCGCTTCGGATACCTGGGCACTGCATACTCGGGTTTGCGCAAGGGCGACGTCCGGGCCGGCACTAATCTCCTCATCCAAGGTGTTACCGGCACGCTCGGCCTAAGCGCTGTGCTGCTGGCCCTGGCGATGGGGGCGACGCAGATTTTCGGCGTCGCTCGCAACAGGGCACTGCTCGAACGAATTCGCCAGATCGCTCCGGATCGCATCAAGGTGATGGCGTACGGCGACGGCGACGTGGGCGACTGGGTCCGGCAGAACACCGACGGGCTGGGCGCAGACGTCTACCTTGACGCCCTCGGCGACAAAGCGACGGCGGATGTGAGCATGGCGGGGATATGGGCACTGCGCCGGGGCGGCAGGATGGTGAGCATAGGAGCGATGCCGGAGGACCTGCCTATTCCGATGTACAGGCTGATGACGCTGCAGATCAGCCTGCTGACTTCGCTGTGGTTCAGCGTGGCCGAAGGAGAGGAAATGGCGCGGATGGCCGCCGCCGGAACCCTTGACCTCAGCCATTTCGAGGCCTGGCACTATAGCCTCGAGGAGGCCAACCAAGCCATTGACGCTGCCACCGATCGCGCCGGCGGCTTCACCTCCATCATCATCAAACCGAACAACTAGGCAGGGAGTTTCATGGTCACCCTAAACCCTGCAACGACGGCCCTTTTGGTGGTCCACTTGCAACACGACATCGTGTCGCCAGGAACTGCCTTTGGGCAGATGTTCAACCCTGAAGTCCAGGCCCGTGATGTACTCGCCCAATGCCGGAAGGCCATGCGGTCTTTGCGTGATGCCGGCGGCCTGGTTGTGCCGCTTCGGATAGCGTTCATGGACAACTACTCGGACTTAAACCGCGCGCTTCCGCTTCTACAGATGGTCGCTAAGGCGGGTTGCCTCAAGGAGCGAAGCGAAGGCAGTGCGCTCGTCCCTGAGGTGGACGTTCACGATGCCGATGAAGTGGTCACCCACCAATTGCCAGGTCCATTCAGCCGTTCACGGCTGCAGGAAATCCTGTCGTCCCGAGGCATAGACAATGTTGTCGTGTGTGGCGTGGCAACTAATGCTTCCGTGGAAGGGGCTGTCCGTCAGTCCGCGGATTTGGGATACAGCACCTACGTCCTCGCCGATGCCACCTCAGCGGCGGATAATGCCTCCCATCAGGCGTCCCTCGCATCGATGGGACTGTTCTCCCAGGTCATAACCCTTGAAGAGTTCACTGCCGCTCTGCCCGGCGACGTGGTCTGAACGGCACCTCAGCATGAGGTTGTCGACGTAATGGGCGCGGGTCGCCCTGCTCGGCCTTACTCCCGGGTGACCCGCGCCGGTTGATCTATATGACTATTTCGGCCAGACCTTGGGCCAGGGGACAATGGCGGCAGCTCGCTGCAACAGCGGTCCGGTCGTCGGTCCGTTCAAGGGCGCGTCGTTCGAGCGGAAGCGGCCACCGCCTAATGCCGGGGTCCTTAGTCAGCTGGCGGGTTCCAGCTGCGCTACTTCGCTAGTACTCAGGGATCCGATAGCGGGAACCAGATCGGCGGTGCTCTGCATCATGTGATGGCGCATTCGGGCCTCCGCGGGTTCTGCAAGCCCGTCATACGTCCTTTCAAACAGGGCGCGCGCTTCCGGTAAGGGCCAGCCGGAAGGCAACAGCGCCAACGGGAGGTCCGGATGGGCTTCGCCAATCTCCCGCCAGTCCCGCAGAGTCTCTATCCGTAGTCTCAATGCCATGGTCGGCGAAACGGCATCGTCTTCAATGGCATCGACTATGTCTGCCGCACGCTTGATAAAGGATTCCAGGCGCGGCCTGAGTTCCTCCAGTCCGAAGGCGCCTGCGGGGTTGCCTTCGGCGCCGAAATCGACGTGGGGGGCGCCGCTGAAAACCGTCATACGGTTGATACCCGCGTTCATCAATGCCTGCCGGGACTCATCGTCCAGTGCCCACGGCCGGACCCAGACCCCGTCGTAGAGCAAACCGAATCCGAACTGCCGAAGCAATTGCCTGACCTGGTGGCGAAGGTGGCGCTGCTCCTCACTCACCGAAAATGTGATGACGGTCCAATGCCCGTCCCAGTCCCGGTACTCCCGGCCAAAATCTACGATCTGTTAAGGCGGCGTTGCTGACGGCGGCGGGCTGGCTCAGGCAGCGTGTAGTAGGTGGCCCGGCCTCGCCGGGAAGGTTCGAGGAAGCCGTGACGTGCTACGCGGCTCAGGGCGTTTCGGGCCGCCGTTTCGCTGAGGCCAAAGTCGCCCAGCACATCAAACGAAGAACGTCGAGGGGATATCGTCCTCAACTCCAAGGAAATGGGTACCAAGGAGCGTCAGCAGGAACTGCTGGGAGCCGTGGACGGGTTTGAGATTGCTCATAGCTAAGTCTTTCGCATAGACGGGACCATTGCCCACCCAGTTGCTCGTCAACTTTCTTGACGATCGTTACGCGTCGTGCGGAGCTTAGTTGTGCGGAAAGCGGAGAAGCTCCGCTGAAGGGGCCTGGAAAGGCCCGGCAACTAGGAGGCATCGGTGGCTTAACAGGAAGCCGTGAACGAGTTCAACTCTCATTACGAGGAGACATTTGACAATTCGCACGTGTACTACGAGGAGATGCACGCCAAGTGCCCCGTGGCACACAGTGAGTCGTTCGGCGGCTTTTGGGCGCTCTTCAAATACGAAGACATCATCCGCGTGCAAACGGAGCATCAAAGCTTCAGCACCGCGGAAAAAAATGTCGTCCCGCCGGCCACCCGAAACCAAGGCAAACGACCTCCGCTTCACTTTGATCCGCCGGAACATGAGACCTACCGGCGGCCCGTCACTCCGGTTTTCGCCAAGAGCCGCATGGCCGTTCTTGAGCCCGAGCTTCGTCGCTTTGCCGACGAGCTGATCGATCCCCTGATTGCCGCCGGCCACTGATGGGTCGTCTCAAGAGAAAGCGACTGCCGGCCCCTTTCAAGGGGCCAGCAGTCGCTCTTGTTGTGAGCGGTTACCCGGCGTTGGGGTCGGCGATGCCGATGTATTGGGTGGTGGTGTATTCGGCGATGCCTTCTGATCCGCCTTCGCGTCCCAAGCCTGACTGCTTGACGCCGCCGAAGGGTGCTGCGGCGTTGGAGATCACGCCGGCGTTGAAGCCGACCATGCCGAATTCGATCTGTTCGGCCACCCGCAGCAGCTTAACGAAGTCTCGGCTGTAGAGGTAGGAAGCGAGGCCGTATTCAGATGCGTTGGCGAGTCTGATGGCGTCCTCCTCTGTGCTGAAAGTGGTGACGGGTGCTACGGGTCCGAAGATTTCCTGGCCCAGGATTGCTGCGTCGTTGGGAACGCCGGCGAGGACGGTGGGCTGGTAGAAGTAGCCGGGTCCGTCCACGGGTGCGCCGCCGGAGACGGCTACTGCTCCGGCGTCGACGGCGGCTCTGACCAGGGCGTGGACGTCGTCGCGGGCGCCGGCGTCGATGAGCGGGCCGACCTGGGTGGCGGGGTCGGTGCCGCGGCCGGTGGTCAGGGCGCCCATGGCGGTGGCGAACTTGGCCGTAAATTCCTGTGCGACGGATTCGTGGACGAGGAACCGGTTGGCCGCGGTGCAGGCTTCGCCCATGTTCCGCATCTTTGCGGCCATGGCACCTTCGACGGCGGCGTCCAGGTCCGCGTCCTCGAACACGATGAACGGCGCGTTGCCGCCGAGTTCCATCGAGGTGCGCAGGACGTTCTGGGCTGCGTCGGCCATGAGGCGTTTGCCGACGGGGGTTGAGCCGGTGAAGGAGACCTTCCGGAGGCGGGAGTCCTTCAGCAGCGGTCCGGAGATCCCGGATGCGGAGGATGAGGAGACGACGTTGAGGACCCCGGCGGGCAGGCCGGCGTCGAGCATGGTCTGGGCGAAGTACTGCGCGGTGAGGGGAGTGAGTTTGGCGGGTTTGAGGACCATGGTGCAGCCGGCGGCCACGGCGGGGGCTACTTTGCGGGTGGCCATGGCGAGGGGGAAGTTCCAGGGGGTGATCAGCAGGCAGGGTCCGACGGGTTTGTGCTGAACCAGGATCTTGTTTTTACCTTCGGGGGTCGTGACGTAGCGGCCGTAGTCGCGGACGGTTTCTTCGGAGAACCAGCGCAGGAATTCGGCGCCGTAGGTGACTTCGCCGCGGGCTTCGGCGAGGGGTTTGCCCATTTCCAGGGTCATTAGCAGGGCGAAGTCTTCGGCGCGTTCGGTGACCAGGTCGAAGGCGCGGCGCAGGATCTCAGCACGGGTCCGGGGTGCGGTCCGCGCCCACGAGGCCTGTGCGGCATCAGCTGCGTCCAGGGCGGCAACCGCATCTTCACTGGTCGCCGAGGCGAGGGTGGCGAGCACCTCCCCGGTGGCGGGATCGTGAACCTCAAAGGTGCCGCCGTCGGACGCCTTCCGCCACTCACCATCAATCAATAGGCCGGTAGGGACGGAAGCGAGCAGGGAGGCCTCGCGCTCGGACAAGTTGGCAGGGGATACTGCGGGGGAAGTGGTCATTCGAAGGTCTCCTTTGAAGAAACAATTTCAAGGGCAGGAAGTTAACGCGGTGACGGCGGCGGGGTGCTCCCGCCGCCGTCACTTGTGTGTCAGTAGTGCTTAGGCCTCACGCTTGAGGATGCGGCTGAGATCGCGCTGCGTTAGCGCACGGGTGCCCTCAAACTGCGGGTCCTTCCTCAGCTCCACCACCAGGCCATATCCGAGGAGGGCGACGATCACGGTGAACGGCAGCGCCGACAACATGGCCGCCTGTTGGAGCGCGCCCAAGCCTCCGACGATGAGGAGAACCACCGCGCACAGGCCGGTGAGCAGGCCCCAGGTTGTCAGTACCGGCTTGGTGGGCTTGAGGGTTCCGCGGGAGGACATCATGCTGAGGACGTAGGTGTTGGCGTCGGCGCCGGAGACGAAGTACATCACCACCAGGAAGATCGCCACCACGGAGGTGATGCCGGACAGTGGGAGTTCGGCGAGGGTGGCGAAGAACGCCGAGTTGACGTTCTCCAGCGCTGCGGCCCCGATCTGGCCTCCGCCTTCCATGTCGAACTTGATTGCCGTGCCGCCGAAGATGGTGAACCAGGCGAAGAACACGATACTGGGGACGATCATGACGCCTGCGATGAATTGGCGCACGGTTCGTCCCCTGGAGATCTTGGCGAGGAAGACCCCAACGAAGGCACCCCAGCTCAGCCACCAGGCCATCATGAAGTAGGTCCACCACTGCATCCACTGGACGTCGTCAGGGGTGCTTGGCGTCAGCAGGCTCACCGCGAAGAATTCGGTGAAGTACTGACCGAGAGAGCGGAAGAACAGGTTTGAGATGAAGTTGGTCGGGCCGGTGAACAACACGAAGAGGGCCAGGCCGGCAGAGAGGACCATGGTGCCCTGGCTCAGGTATTTGATGCCGCGGTGGACGCCTGAGAGCGCGGAGAGCGTGAAGATTACCGTGATGACGGCGATGATCAGGATCTGGCCCACAAGGCTGGAGGGGACACCGAACACCCGGTCCACGCCCTCGCCGATCTGTGAGGCGCCGAGTCCCAGGGACGTGGTTGTTCCGAAGAGGGTGGCGATGATGGCGAAGATGTCGATCATCTTGCCGAACCAGCCGTCCACCAGCTTGCCGAAGACCGGGCGAAGCATCGGCGAGACCAGTCCGGCGTTGTTGCGGCGGTGTGTGGAGTAGGCAATGGCGAGGCCGAAGACCCCGAACACGGCCCAGGCGTGCGGACCCCAGTCGAAGTAGGAGAACTGCATGGCCCGTACGGCTGCTTGCATGGTGCCGGCCTCCGCCAGGCCGTGCGGCGGCGCGGCGAAGTGTGAGATGGGCTCGGCGACGCCGTAGCTGATGAGGCCGATGCCCATGACTGCGGAGAGGATCATCGCGAGCCAGGACCAGGTGCTGAAGTCGGGTTTTGCGTCGTCGGCTCCGAGGCGGATGGTTCCGAACCTGCTGACGCCAATGTAGATAAGGAGACCGATGCAGCCGAGGGTTACGAGGAGGTAGCTCCAGCCGAGGCTCTCGGCGACCCAGTTCATTGCCGCGGTCATGACGGCGCTCAGGTTTTCGGGGGCCAGTGATGCCCAGGCGGTGAACGCGCCGATGAGGCCGACGGATGTCCAGAAGACTGCCCCTGGCTTGTGCCGGAGGCGGTCGGCTTTGGCCATCGGGGTTTCGGTTGCCTGCTCAGTGGCAGCGGGGGAGTGCGATGCCTTGCTGTTGTCGCCCGTGCCGGGGGATGTTTTATCCATCAGGTCCTCGGCATTTTTGATGTGGGTCATGAGTGCTCCAAGTTGCAGTGGCGCTGCATAGGTTTGGGTTGGGGAGGCCTCCAAAAGTGGAGGAGGTAGGCGCCCGGACCAGTCCGTGGGGGCCGGCAGATCCGGGCAGCCGCTCGATGGTGCGTTCAGAGTTCTTCGAGGCGTGCGCCGTCGAAGAAGTGACCTGCCTTGTAGATCATGGGGTCCACGTCGGTGACCTCGGCGTGGCGTACCCGGCCAACGAAGATGGTGTGGGTCTTCGCCTGGAACCGTTCCTTAATCTCGGCCTCAAGCGAAGCGGCCGAGCCATCGATCAGCGGGACACCGTGAGGCCCTGCATGCCATTCAAGGTTGGCAAACTTGTCCGGAGTCTTTGAAGCGAACGTTCGAACGGTGTCGTGCTGTTTATTGCTGAGGATATTGATCCCGAAGTGCTCCGACTGGAACAGGGCCGGGTAGGTGGAAGACGTCTTCTGAACACACACGAGCACGAGCGGCGGGTCCAGCGAAATCGATGCATAGGAGTTGGCCGCAAGGCCCCGCGGCTTGCCGTCTTCGTCGACGGCGGTCACAACCGTGACACCAGTAATGAACTGCCGGTTGAAGCCCTTCATAACGTCCAGCGGAAGATTGCCGGTCAATTCATCCACCACCACATTCGCTGTCTCGTCCTCGAATGCCGAGTGGAGGGACGGAACGCCCAGGTCTGCCAGGAGTTCCGTGGCGTCCCAGGTGACACGTTCGTAGGCAATGCGGCCATCGCGCAGCGTGAGGGCGTTCGATCCGCGGGTCTCCACCACACGTCCCGTGGGCGGAACTCCGCCGAGCGGGTGCGTGAACGTGCCGGTGGTTGTCCAAAAAATGGCTACATCGTCGCCGTCTGCGATGACCTTGTCGATTCGGGTGGTGAGGTCCGGGAATGCCGCCCGGACCTCCAGGATTTCCTGCTTGAGATCATTCAGACCTGTGATTTTTTTTGTGCCGGCACTCTCACGCTGGTAGTCGGCAGTGACGATTGCGTCGAAAGCACTGACGTCACCCTCGTCCCAGGCTGCGGTCCAAGCTGCGGTCAAGGTGTGGTTGATTGTCTGTTGCATGCCACAACCGTAAATCTAAGTGTGATCCACGTCAATGCCCATCCCGGAAACAGCGAGAAAACGGGACTTAGTTGGAACTGCTTGACGCTCACCTTGTATGCAACGTAGGTTTGATGCATGCATCAGACTCTTCAGGTAAAAACCCCAGATCAGGGGAACGGGAACCAGGGAAGCCTCCTGGACAAGCTCCGTAAGCTCGTCCTCAGCGGTGAGTACCCTCCCGGAGCTCCCCTCCCGGAGCTGTTCCTGGCTGAAGAGTTCGATGTGAGCAGGACGCCCGTCAGGGAGGCGCTCAAGCAGCTGGAGAATGAGGGCCTGGTTGAGATCCGGCCAAAGGTTGGCACGTTCGTCCGGATACCCACACGGCGCGAAATCGTCGAACTGTTCCAGCTGAAGGAAAGCCTGGAGGGCCTGGCGGCCAGCCTGCTCGCCAGGCGCGGCCCCGTGCCGGAGCTGGACCGGCTCCGACGCAACATTGAAGAGTCAGAGGGGGCTGAGCGCAGGGGGGACAGCGCAAAGTATGCCGAACTGGTCCATGAGTTCCACTGGACCATCGTGAACGGCTCCGACAATTCAAAGCTCCGTGAGCACTACGGGCGCCTCATGAACCAGCTCGCCTACCACCGGATTGTCCTGGAGACCGTTGAGCGTCCGGCCCGGATGCGGGCCTCCATCCGGGAGCATCAGTCGGTTCTCGACGCGATCCTGGAAAAGGATCCCACCGGAGCCGAACTTGCGATGCGCGGCCATGTCAATGCCTCAAGCCTCGCCGCGGCCCGTATCGAAACGCCCGAGCTGGGCACCGAAAATTGAGAAGCCCTGAATAAGTCCATCCCCTCTTGAAAACGGATTGACCACGCGGCTACCGCATTTTCTGCTTGTTGCCTGTTTTCGCGGGCGGAGTAAACGAAAGGACCTGCACTGTGTGCTCCCCAACTCCCATTGACTCCCGATGGAAGGACCCGAACCTTGTCTGATTCAACTGTGACTCCCCGTTCCGCTGACGGAACGGACGCTCAACCGACCGCTGCCATTGAAGAACTCGCCCGAGGAATCGGTGTCCGGAAGATCACCGTCCTCACCGAAGAACTGCTGCGTGACGGCAAGGGTTCCCTGCCCACCAGTGTTACCCGGGCGGCCGCAGCCGCCATTGTCGGCAACCCTTGGGCCGGCTCGCCGGTCTCGACGGACCTCGCGTCTGAGACCGAGCGGATCGCTCCGGTGCTCGCCAAAGTCCTCACCGGTCGCCTCACCGCAGCACTGGGTGGGGCCGGCGAAGTTGAGGCGTTCGGCAAGTCGGCCGTAGTGGGCCTCAGCGGTGAGGTTGAGCACGCCGCGGCGTTGATCCACACACCGTTCTTCGGCAATCTCGTCCGCGAGTTCCTGGAAGGCACGTCAATCCTGTCCTTCTCGGACGACCGCGCCGAACCGGGAACCTCCATCGCGGTGCCCATGTGGCACAAAGAGGCCGCCTCCACCCGCAGTCACTACCAAACCCTGACGCTGAGCCTGAGTGATGCGCCACACCCGGATGAAATCGTCGTGATCGCCGCAGCCTCCACAGGCTCTCGTCCGCATCCCCGCATTGGCGACCGAACAACTGACCGACCCGTAACCGCTGAAATACTGGAGGGAATCCTGCCGTGAATATCCGCAAGATCGTTACTTTGTCCGAAGAAATCCTGGCCGAGGGCGGTCGTCCCGTCACACCCTTCGCCCGCGTCGCCGTCGCCATCGCCGTCGTCGAAAACCCCTGGGCAGGCCAGGGCTTCGTCGAGGACCTCACCCAGGGCATCGATGCAACCGCCTCAGACCTCGGCGCCCTCCTGACTCCCAAAGTCATCGAGGCGCTTGGCGCACCGGTCGAGGCTTACGGGAAGGCAGCCATTGTCGGCATCGAGGGGGAGGTGGAGCACGGTTCGGCACTGATCCACACACTGAAGTTCGGTGACCACTACCGCAAGGCCGCTTCCGCAACCACTCTGCTGCCCGCCGTCGAGAAACGCGCGCCGGCCGGTACCGTGTTCGATATTCCGATGAAGCACATCACGGATGCGACCATCCGCTCCCACCACCAGACCGTCGAGGTCAGGATCTCCGACGCTCCCCACCCCGGTGAAATCCTCATTGCCCTTGCGGCCTCCGCGCAGGGCCGGCCGCAGGAGCGCCTGGCGCCCCTCTCCACAGAGCAATGACGCAAACGCAGGAAACTCCCGTTGCCCTCCTGCACGGGGTGGGCCTTGATGCCACCATGTGGGCGCCCGTCCAGGACGCCCTCGGACGTGAGTCGACAGCCATCGACCTGCCCGGGCACGGGAAGCAGCCGGCGCTGACGCAACCCGTCACCCTGCAGGAAATGGCCGACGACGTGCTGACGCGGCTCCCAGAACGATCCCACCTCGTGGGCTTCTCGCTGGGCGCGCTGGTTGCCCAGTACATCGCGAGGTTCCATCCCGCCAGGGTCAAGACACTCACCTGTGTGAGCTCTGTCTGTCAACGCACCGATGCCGAGCGCAGCGCGGTCAGCGCCCGGCTGGCATCGGCCGAAGCGCACTTCCCGGCAACGGTTGAGGCTTCGATCGACCGTTGGTACTCAGGGACAGCTGTGCCGCAAAGCGTCGTGGACGCGACCCGCCGGACGCTCGAGGCAAATGACGTGCAGTCGTTTGTGCACGCCTACCGCGTCTTCGCCCTGGGGGACGGGGTCATCGCCGATGAGCTCAGGCGTATTGAGGTGCCGGCACTGGCCATCACCGGCGAGTACGATCCGGGGTCGACGCCGGAGATGACCAGGCGCCTCGCAGCTGCAATCCCGGGCGCGAAGGCTGTCATCGTCCCGGGTGCGCGGCACATGCTTCCCGTCCAGGACGCTGATGTCCTGGCCCGGGAAATCAATGAGTTCATCAAAGAATCCGAAGGAGTACGCGCATGACTGTTCGACTCGACCACTTCATCGGGGGTACCTGGTCTGCTCCCGCCGGCGGGGAATATTTCCCCAGCACCAACCCCGCAACACTCGAGGTTCTCTATGAAGCTGCCCGGGGGAGCGAGGAGGATGTCCGGCGCGCCGTGGCAGCGGCGAAGACCGCATTTCAGTCGCCGCTCTGGCGTGACCTCACCGCAACGAAGCGAGGCCACCTCCTGCGCCGCCTCGGTGACCTCATCGGTGAGCATGCCGAGGAGCTCGCCGAGCTTGAGACCCTCGACAACGGCAAGCTGCTGCGCGAGATGCGCGGCCAGCTCGCCGGCCTGCCGGAGTACCTGTATTACTACGCCGGGCTCGCGGACAAGGTCCAAGGCAGCCAGATCCCCACGAATTCACTCGCGATGCTCAACTACACCCAGCGCGAACCGCTCGGCGTCGTTGGAGCCATCACGCCGTGGAACTCCCCGCTGACGCTGACCACCTCCAAGCTCGCCCCTGCGCTGGCTGCGGGCAACACCGTGGTCATCAAGCCCAGCGAGTACACCTCCCGGACCATCCTCCGCGTCGCCGAACTGGCCTCACAGGCCGGATTCCCCGACGGCGTGGTGAACGTCGTCACCGGCTTCGGCCAGGAAGCCGGGGCTGCACTCGTCAGCCACCCGGACCTGGCAAAGATTTCCTTCACAGGGTCCACGCAGACCGGCGCCCGCATCGCCGCGGAGACGGCCTCACGCTTCATCGGCTCCACCCTTGAACTCGGCGGCAAGAGCCCCAACATCGTCTTCGGCGACGCAGACGTTTCGAATGCCGCCATGGGGGTCATCGCCGGAATCTTCGCCGCAGCAGGACAGACCTGCATCGCCGGAAGCCGGGTCTTTGCCCACCGTAACGTCTACGACGAACTCGTTGAGCGCGTCGCAGAACGGGCAGCATCCATCATCATCGGTGACCCGCTCTCGGCCGCTACCGAGCTCGGACCCCTGGCCTTCGGTGCGCAGCTGGACAAGGTCAGCTCCTACGTCAACCTTGGCGTCAGCGAGGGTGCAACGGTCCGGACCGGGGGCCGCCGGCCCGAGATCGATCTTCCGGGGTTCTTCTTCTCGCCGACCGTCCTGACCGACGTCGATAACTCCATGCGCGTTGTGAGAGAGGAAATCTTCGGCCCCGTTGCAGCGATCATGCCCTTCGACTCGGAGGACGAGGTGGTGGGCCTGGCCAATGACACCGAGTATGGCCTGGCCGCCGGCGTCTGGACCCAGAACCTCGCCCGCGCCCACCGCATGGCCCGCAGATTGGAGGCAGGCACGGTGTGGGTCAACACCTACCGGGCCATGTCGCCAATGTCACCGCGGCAGGGATTCAAGAACTCGGGTGTGGGCATCGAGCACGGGCTGGAATCCATGAACGAATACACCCGGCTCAAGAGCATCTGGATCAACACCGACGAAGGACCCGTCTCCGACCCCTTCGTCCTGCGCAGCTGAAGGAGCCACCCATGCCACTCATTGAAGTCTCCATAGCCCGCGGCCGGACCCCGGAGCAGCTCCGCGCCCTCATCGCCGAACTGCACCGGGCGGCAGAAACCGCCGTGAGTGCGGTTCCGGACAACACCACCGTCATCATCCGCGAGATCGAACACGAACACTGGTCCCGCGGCAACCAGACCATCGCCGAACGCAATGCAGCACCCCAAGAAGCTGCTGCACACAACGAGGCACCGCAGAACGCCGCGGCAGAACAAAGGAGTCACTAATGCGCTTTTCACTCTTCGTCCACATGGAACGCTGGGACGAAACCGTCTCGCACCAGGAATTGTTCGAAAACCTGACTGAACTGACGCTCATCGCCGAAGCCGGAGGATTCAGCACCGTATGGATCGGTGAACACCACTCCATGGAGTACACCATCTCTCCCAACCCCATGCCCCAGCTCGCCTACCTGGCCGCCCGCACATCCAAGATCCGGCTCGGTGCGGGCACCATCATCGCCCCGTTCTGGAACCCGCTCCGCGTAGCCGGCGAAACCGCACTCCTGGACGTCATCAGCAACGGCCGCATGGAAGTAGGACTCGCCCGCGGCGCATACCAGTTCGAGTTCGACCGGCTCATGGGCGGCATGTCCGCAGTCGACGGCGGCAAGCACCTGCGCGAACTCGTCCCGGCAGTGCGCAAACTCTGGGAAGGCGACTACGCACACGACGGCGAGGTCTGGCAGTTCCCGACCTCCACCAGCGTCCCCAAGCCCATCCAGAAGCCCACCCCGCCCATGTGGATAGCCGCCCGCGACATCTCCTCCCACGAGTTCGCCGTCGCCAACGGATGCAACGTCATGGTGACCCCGCTGATGAAGGGCGATGAAGAAGTCGAAGACCTGGCACACAAGTTCGACACCGCCGTCGAGAACAACCCCGGCGTCCCCCGCCCGGACCTCATGGTCCTCCGCCACACGCACGTCCACTCCGAAGACGAGCCCGAGGGATGGCGGCGCCCGGCAGAAGCCATCCAAAAGTTCTACCGCACCTTCGATGCCTGGTTCGGAAACAAGACCACCCCGAAGAACGGCTTCCTCGAGCCCAGCCCCGAGGAGAAGTTCGCCGACCGCCCGGAGTTCACGCCCGAATCGTTCCACAAGACTGCCATGATCGGGACACCCAATGAGGTCACCGAGCGTCTCCGCCGCTACGAGGCGCTCGGCGTCACCGAGTTCAGCTTCTGGGCTGACAACAGCCTCACGCATGAAGAGAAAAAACGCTCACTCAAACTCTTCATCGAACACGTCGTGCCCGCCTTCCAGGAACAGCCCGCAACCGCGGCACACTAGGCCCAGCCGGCTGAGCACATCATCGCCCAGCCCATCGGGGCAGCTGAACAGGGAGAAGACGCCTGCCCAGAACTGCTGGCCAGGCGTCTTCGTGACATCCCTCTAGCCCGTGGCAAGCGGCCTTCCCCCAGCTAACAAAAACGAGGGGGTCATCGATCGCGCTTGAAACGCGACAACACCTTAGATCGACCAGAACGAAGTGAGCCAAAGCTATGTCCAACCAAGCAGTGCCGATATGGGCTGTCCAGCGGGTCGAGACAGTTCTTGCCTCTGAGTAGCTGTAGGCCGCCGTCCAACGAATACTGTTCTAGCCCGGCGCACAGGTTTGAGTGAGCGTCTTGTCCGGCGATGCCTAAGCCAGGCGGCGGGAACAACACCTAGAGCACCACACCCGAAGCGTCTCCTGGCCGACCCTGCAAAAAACGTGAGATGCGCTGAGACAAGGGCGCTTCCCCACCTAACGTGAACGCCGAATGGATATTCCGTCAGCGGGGTAGCTCCCGGGCAACAGTAGCGGTGGATAAACCTCACTAGTCCTGTATCGCTGACTCTGACTCGTGAAAATGAAGACCGCTGCTGCCAGCGTTATGGTGACCAACGCTAAGACCGGCAATCCGTGGTGCGGAACCAATGGAAGAAGATGGCGCTAGCCGTAGCCAGCGCCATCATGGTCCGAGCCCAGGCGCGCGTGGTTCCTTCGGGCTGTAGGCCGGTGTCGCCATGGAGGGCGGGACTCTTCGATCCTTGGTCGGACACCTGTCAGCGTAAGAGAACTACGATTAGAAGTCGGGGAAGATTATCGACATCTCCTCGGACACCGCCTTGGCGGGAGGGCAAAATTCTGTGGTTGCGGTCGCCGCTATTTTGCCGGAAGCCTTTCGAAAAGGCGGTATTTGCCAAGCCTTGGCTGAGGAGGGAATTTGGTCTTATCAAGCCGTATAGACTCCGGGCCGGCACCATGGACGCCCATGATTGCTGCGCCCGTTCCTTCGAATGTCGAGAACGGACTACTTCATGAAGCCGTAGCAGTCGTGGAGCAGGCTCGTTACGGGCCTGCTCCACGATGTTGCGCTATTAGTTTGACGGAATGAACCAAGCATCGCTGGGTTCATTTTGGACAGTGATGGATTTCAGATGGGTGTACATGTTCAAGGTTTCATGGCAGTACTCGCTGCCGATGCCACTCTCTTTGAAGCCACCAAATGGGGATCCAGAGGCGAGGTTGAAATAGGAGTTGATCCAAACTGAGCCTGCTTCCAACCGGTCCGCCGTGGCCATCGCGTTCTTCAGATTGGATGTATACACGCCCGCGGCAAGGCCATAACGTACGTCGTTGGCTTCGTGGATCATCTGGTCGAAGTCGTTCCACCGGATCACAGTCAGGACAGGACCAAAAATCTCTTCCTGGGCGATGGCCATATCATTGGTGGCCTCGAAGATGGTCGGTTCAACGAAGTAGCCATGTTCGTGCCCTGGCACGGTGACGCGTTTGCCGCCGGTCAGCAGCTTGGCACCCTCGGCAAGACCCTTTTCGATGTATCCGAGGACGCGAAGGCCTTGCTCTTCGGATACGAGTCCTGACAATGTCGTTGATTCCTCGGTCGCGGACCCTACGCTGATCCGCTTGAACGCGGCCACCATCTTCTCCATAAATTCGTCGTAGATGTCGTCGTGAACAAAGAGACGGGTCCCGGCGAGGCAGCTTTGACCATTGCAATAGAGTGCGGCGAATGAGGCGTTGTCCACAACGGCGTCGAGCTTGTCAGTGTCCGGGAAGACAATATTCGGGCTCTTGCCACCGAGCTCAAGTGACACTGGAACCAGTCGCTTGCTGCCCGCTGCTGAGATGATACGGCCAACCTCGCTGCTGCCGGTAAACGCCAGTTTGTCCACCCCTGGGTGAGCGGTAAGTGCAGCACCTGCTTCTTCGCCCATTCCCGGGACAATGTTGATGACACCAGGAGGGAAAATCTCTGCGATGAGTTTTCCCAGTTCCAGCGTGGACAGGGAAGCGTTCTCGTCCGGTTTGAGGACCACGGTGTTTCCCGCTGCTACTGCCGGGGCGATCTTGAACGCCGCCATAATCGCCGGGACGTTCCATGGGATTATTTGACCGCACACTCCGTATGGTTCGCGCTTTGCGATGAGGTAGCCGTTGGGAATTGGCCGGCCCCATCCCTCGTGCGTGATAGCAGCTGCTGCGAAGTAGCGGTACTGGTTGATGGCGAACTGGTGGTCGAGGGCCGTTTCGCCGACTTTTCGGCCAATGTCCCGTGCGTCGATAAGGGCAAGGCGTGAAAGGTTCGCTTCTACGGCGTCAGCGAGTTTGAGCAGCAATGCTGCGCGTTCCTCGGCGGCGAGGGCTTTCCAGCCAGGGAAGGCGAAGCGCGCAGCCTGAACGGCCTGGTCAATCTCGGCAGCGCCGCAGCGGGCGATATCAGCCAAGTGTTCGCCAGTACCTGCGTCGATGGCTGGAAACGAGGGTCCGCCGATGGTGGTGAACTCGTTATTGATGAATGCACCGTAAGAACGGGATATTCCGGTTGCGGAAATTCCAGATGTTTCGGTTTCTTGGGTGTCAATGCTCACTGGTGTTTCCATTTCTGGGAGAAGCCATGCAGGCTGCTGGAGGGCAGCAGCTCCAGGCCGTGCCGGGTGGGTCTGTATGGATCAAAAGACAAGGACGGGCTTGATTGCTTTGAGGGCCTTGGCGTCATCGCATGCAAGGTTGATGTCGTCGAAGTCGTAGCGGCTGATCAGCTTGTCGAAGGGGAACCTGCCTTGCTTGTAAAGTTCGATGAGTTGGGGGATGAAGATCTCGGGAATGCTGTCGCCCTCGCAGATGCCCCGGATCGTGCGCCCGAAGATGAGGTTATTCATGTTGATGGCGGCCGTCGTGCCCATTGGAGAGGCGCCGATCGTTCCGCAGACGCCAGTAACCATGAGCGTGTCGACCGCCTGTACAAGGACGTCTGGCCGCCCCGTGGATTCAATGGTGTACATGAACCCTTCGGGAACGATCCGGGCGAGCTCGGGCATGACGTCAGCAGCTCCGGCATTGATTGAGTGTGTGGCACCTAGTTCCTTGGCCAGTTCAAGTCGCCCGTTGTCCACGTCCACAGCGACGATCGTGGTTGCCCCTGCGACGAGGGCGGCCATCACGGCGCTTAGTCCGACACCGCCTGCACCAAATATGGCTATCGACGAGCCTGCCTCAACCTTGAGCGAGTTCAGAACGGCCCCTGCTCCGGTTTGTATTCCACACCCGAGGGGTCCGAGTATCGCCAAGTCCACCTCAGGATCGACGGGAACAACGTTGCGTTCGCTACACAGGGCATAGCGTGAAAATGAGCTCTGACCGAAGAAGTGGGCAGCGACGTCGTTTCCATCATTCGTCAGCGCCGTGCTTTCGTCCAGCAACCGGCCTTTGAAGTTCCAGTCGTAATAGTGCATGCAGTAGGAAGGAAGGCCGCGCAAACAATTTCGGCAGCTGCCGCACGATGCGAAGCCAAGGACAACGTGATCCCCGACATTTACCTTGGTGACGCTGCTGCCGATCTGGCGCACGACTCCGGCCCCTTCATGGCCAAATACCGCCGGGAATGAGACGGGAAAGAACTGCTGTTGCATGATGATATCGGTGTGGCAAACACCTACTGCACTGACTTCTACAATTACTTCATTCGGTCGGGGATCCCTCAGTTCGAGGTCCCGTATTTCGAAGGGCGCATCTTTTTCGGGAACGATCGCGGATCGGGTAGTGAGCGGCACTGTGTCTCCTTGCAGCGGGTAATAGAACTACAGTGACACTCCTCACGTGCCGGGCACTATCCGCAAGCCGACAGCCTTAGCCGGAATGCGACAGCATCAATGACGGGCAATGGTGGCCGAAGGTAACTCACCGAACCGCTCGCGGTAGTACTGCGCAAATCTGCCGGGATGGTAAAACCCATGTGCGGCGGCGATATCGGTGACCGAAGTACCCCGATCCGATTCCTCCAGCAGGCGGCGCACGCGGTCCAGGCGTTTGGTCCTAAGATATTGTGCCGGCCCCACGCCCAGGGCCTCACGGAAGGCTCTCTCCAGGCTGCGGGCACTGACCCGCATTCTGACTGCGATGTCCGCGACGTGAAGAACCTCGTATTCGGGCAACGAATCGATCAAGGCAATAGCCTCAGACGCAAGGCCTTCGATACGCCTTTCCGCGGTTCCGAACAAGTGCGAATAGTTGTGGGGATGGCTGTACAGGAGCAGGTCCATAGCCAACTGCTGCAGGTATCCAAGCCCCGAGGGTGGCAATACCCCGCGCTGCGAGGACATCGTCAAGATTTGCGACCAAAGGGCTTCCAGTTCCGGAGAGAAGTGCTGCAACTCAAAGCGGACGTCATGGTCCAAGGAAACACCCAGCAGTTTTTCGCAGTGCGATTTGACGTCCAGAGGGTCCAGCCGCAATGACGACTGTGCAAAGATCGCGTCGAAAGAGAACCGGGTTGGACGCCCTCCGGACACGGTGACAGTTTGTCCTGCCTTCCATTGCAGTTCCTGATCCTGCTGGCGTACGCTTCCGGTCCCCCGGACCGCGTGCATGACCAGGATCAGATTATCCAGGTCGTCGGCGTCCACGTCCGCTCTTGCACCGTATTCGAGACCGACCTGAGCAAAGCTGTGGCTGACGTCGGCGCGCAGGCGTGTGCTAACAGTTGTGGCGCGCCGGTCCAGCATCAGCTGGTGCGGGCAGTAGACCCCGCTGACAGCCTTAATCGCCTCATCCGGATCTGTCGTGCTGACATTGATCACAGGTTCTCCTCTTCGGGACAACAACCAACAGTTCAAGCTAGGCTCGCGTCCCCGGCGTGTGGAGCCTTCATCTTCGCATCCCGCCGAAGGAGCCACCGAGGCCTCCGCATTACTCTGGGCGGCGGACATACAAGGATGTTTGTCGGGCTTCTCGATGATCGTCCCACCGATTCGATCTCGAGCACTGCTGTTGCTTCCTGCCCGACGTAGAGCTTCGAGCGGAAGTCCACTGCGGGATGCACCCGTGGTGCCGCGCTGGAGTACTCCTCAACGAGGCCGAGGCGCTTGAACAACCGCGCGTCTTAGAGGGCGTCCCACCCACTCCGTGGCGAGGCTCTGCTAACTGAAGGAAAAGTCTCTGATGTTATAGCTAAGGTGACTGCGCAGCAAACTAATGACCGCTTCTTGGTCATGGCGGGCAAGAGCATCGTAGATGTCAGTGTGCTGCTGTCTGAACAGGTTCAGGGCAGGATGGTTCCCCTGCATGATGGGGTTCACCCGCTTATACATTGCAAGCTGATTTATCTGCCACAGCGAGGAGAAAAAGTTCGAGACAGCCTGGTTATTGAGGGTTTGGACCAAAGCGCCGTGGAAAGCTTGATCTGCGGCCTGGTAGGTGTAGTAGGCGTCGAGGTCCTCGAAGTCGGACGCACTGTTCATGATGGCGAGATTCTCCAGCATCGCGTCCGGCGGCCGGACGGAATGGTCCCGGGCACAGAACTCAGTGGCGGCAAAGGACTCAATCATGAATCGTGCACCGTAGGCGTCACGAAGGTCACCAGAATTGACCTCCCTGACCTGGGCGCCGCGTCGTGGAACAAGCGTGATGAAACGCTCGCCTTCAAGGCGATGGAAAGCTTCTCGGGCTGGGGTGCGGGAAACCCCGGTCGCCTCACACACCACCGCCTCGTCTATGAAGGTTCCGCCCGGAAGCGTTCCGTCGATAATGGCACGGCGCACCCACGAGTAGGCCTTTTCGACAGCTGTTGTCTTCATACCAACCTCCGTGGACCGGTTGGGGCAAAGTCCAGCCATAGCCGTCCTCTGACCCGCATAGTACGTACTGTGAGAGCCTTTCTCCCGGATCTCGGAAGCAGGTTCTCTAAATATACATGGCGTATGCCCTTTACATGCATTTTTTCTGAACCTAAAGTGTGATCTAGAACATCAATATTCTCGCCGTGCACGACGCGTATACATGGTGGATTTCCAAGGTGGATAGTCGTCGACAAGGTGGCCGACGCCTGTGGCTCCCTCTTCCTCTCTCACTTCCAAGAATTGGAGCATTATGAAAAATGTGTTGAAGCACCGCGCGCTGATCGGCCTAGGGCTGGTCGTTTTGGCAGGCACCTCCGCCTGTTCGTCGAATGCGAGTCCGGATGAGACCGCTCGCACAGTAAAGGAGGCTATGAACAAAGTCAGCTACAAATGCGATGCTCCGGACAACGCGGCCAAGACAAAAGTTAGTGTCACAGCCCTGCCCATTGTCAGTAACAGCGCCCTTTATGCCGGCATAGACAACGGATACTTCGAGAAGCACGGGCTGGATGTGGGCATCTCAACAGTCAGCACTGTCCCGGCAACGATTGCAGCAGTGCAGGGCGGCACGACGGATTTTGCGTTCACTGGAAATATAGGCATCTTCCAGGCCGCCGACCAAGGCATTTCGTTGACCATCGTCTCGTCATTCGCCGGGATTGCGCCCAAGTACTGGGAGAAGATGCAGGCGGGGGTACCAGGGTTTACCCGCGAAGTTAGTGCCCTCCTGGTGGCCCCTGACAGTGGCATTAACAGCCCTGGAGACCTGAACGGCAAAACGGTGGCCATCGCCGACTCCAAGGGTCAGGCTGACCTCATGACCCGCACAGTTATTAAGAAACACGGCGGTGACCCGGACAGCGTCAAGTACACCGTCATGAACGCTTCGGATGCCATCAACGCCCTGATGGCTGGAAAGGTCGACGCCGCGTATTCCTACGAGCCGGCGATGACGCCGGCAGAACAAGCAGGCTATCGCATCATTTCCTGGCCCACTGTTGAGACGCTACAGGAAGGTCCTACGTCTTCCATCGTCGCTTCCAGCCAATTCGTCATCGACCACCCGGAGACTGCAGCGCGCTTTAACTGCGCCGTGCGGGAAGCAAACGCTTTTGCGAACGCCAACCCGGACACAATCCGCACTATAACTGCCCGGGAACAAAAAGTCGACCCCGCACTACTGGCCAAGGCGGTCGTGCCCTACTTCTACGAACAGTTGGACGTGAAAGGCATCACCCGCTACCACGACCTGGCGAGGGACTTCGGCTTCATCAGCTCAGACCTCGATATTGAGTCGATTGCCATCCCGCAGGCTCTGAACCAGTAACCGTGAGGTCAACCAATGACTAGCAAGCGCATAAGTGAAGCTACTCAGAATGTAGCCTACGGTATAGCCGGCGCCCTGATCTGGCTCGGCACATGGCAGTGGTTCACCACAGCGGGGCCATTCGCAGGGATTGCCGGGTTTCCCACGATGACAGGATCCGTTGCTCAAACTTTGGGCCTGATCTGGGAACCAAGCTTCTGGGCCGCGGTCGGCGAAACCCTCAAAATGGCGTTCGCCGGACTGAGCATCGCCGTCGTAGCCGGGCTAGTGGTCGGTCTGATTACCGGGCTTTCCCATTGGTCACATGAGGCATTGGACCCAACAATCCAGTTTCTTCGCCCACTTCCGCCCGTCGTCATTCTCCCACTCGTCCTGCTGGTGCTCGGGCCGACCACGGAACTTGGGATTTTCCTTGCGGCCTTTGCTGCCGTCTGGCCTATCCTCGTCCAGGTCCAAGCCGGGGTCCGAGACGTTGACCCGATTGCGCTTGACACAGCACAATCGATGTCGCTGACCTGGTTCCGAACGCAGACCGCCGTGGTTATTCCCAGTGCAATCCCGTTCATCATCACCGGAGTAAAGATTGCAGCCAGCGCCGCTCTACTGTTGTCAATCGGCGCGGGCTTGCTGGCTGGGGCCCCAGGACTGGGGAAACTCATCCTCATCGCTCAAGAAGCCAATCAATCGGATCTCGCCTTTGGCCTGATTCTCTGGAGCGGTGTACTTGGTACCTCGCTGGCGTTGATTCTGACCTGGGCCGAACGCACTCTGGTGCGTGGGCGCCGTACCCTTGAGGAGTATTCGTGAACGCCCTTCGCAAGGTTGTCTTCGGCGGCCTCATTCCCGTTGCCGTCATCGCAGGATACTCGGTTTTGACGACAACGTCCCGTAACCCGTACTTCCCCAATCCGGCCCGGATCATGAACCGGTTCCAGAAGTTATGGCTGTTTGACAAGGTCCCCACTGACGTCATTCCCAGCCTGACAAACTTTATCCTCGGGTACGTCATAGCAGTTGTCAGCGGCGTAGTTGCCGGGGTCGTTCTAGGCCGCATCAAGCTGCTGCGCCTGTTGTTCGCTCCGCTGCTCGACTTCGCGCGCTCGATACCCCCAATCATGCTGATTCCCCCGTTTGTTCTTCTGCTGGGAATCGGTGACGAATCCAAAGTCGCAATCATCGCTTTGGGAGCCTTCTTCCCAGTGGTTCTGGCGACCATGGACGGTCTACGGCGCACAGATCCGGCACTGATTGACGTCACCCGGTCTTTGCAGTTGTCCCGATGGCGGGAGCTGCTCGTTGCGTGGATTCCATCTGCAGGGCCGCAGATTGCGGGCGGGATGCAGACTGGCCTCCAATTCGCCTTCATCCTCATGGTTGCCAGTGAAATGCTGGCTGCTACACATGGTCTGGGCTACCTCACTATGCAGGCCCAGGTCACCTTCGACTCTGCAAGCGTTTGGACCGGCATCCTGATGCTCGCCATTCTGGGCTTCGGGTTGAACACCCTTTTCGTTTTGGCACGCAACCGGATCCTTCGGTGGCACGTACAAAGCCGTGCTGCCGCCCGGGCCCGATAACCAGGAAAGTCTGACAAATGAATCTCATCTCTCCCCTCCGTTTGAGGATTGACGGGCTGTCCAAGACCTACGGGACAGGACCAACTGCTAACGAAGTCCTTCGTGATATCACCTTTGACGTTCACACTGGCGAATTCGTCTGCCTGGTAGGACCGTCAGGAGCCGGCAAGACGACATTGCTTCGATGCCTGACAAGCCTGATGCCTCCAAGCGCCGGACAGGTTCTTCTGGACGGCAAGGCGCTGACAGGACCCAGCCCAAAAATATCCATCGTTTTCCAGGAGTACACCCGCTCCCTGATGCCTTGGATGACCGCCGAAAAAAATGTGGCGCTTGCCCTCTCGAACTCGAAGCTCCCACGCGAGACGGTAAAGAAAATGAGCAGGGACGCTCTAGCAAGTGTTGGCCTCAGTGGCTCGGAATCGCGGTATCCATGGCAGCTCTCAGGCGGCATGCAGCAGCGTGTCGCTATAGCCCGGGCCCTAATCACCGATCCCGAAGTCCTCGTCATGGATGAGCCCTTCGCATCGATCGATGCACAAACCCGCCTGGAGCTGGAAGACCTGACGCGGCGGCTCCAGATTGAGCGCAAGATGACGGTCATGCTGGTAACCCACGATATCGATGAGGCTGTCTACCTGGCAGACAGGATTGTCGTACTTTCCAAAAACCCGGCAACCGTTCAAGAAATCGTCCAAGTTGATCTCGGGACGGAGCGCGACCAGTTCGCTACCCGGGAAAGCCATCAATTCGGGGAACTTCGGTCCCACGTTCTAGGGCTCATACGCGAAGCACAAAACCGAGCGAAAGCTGAAGCAGCCAGTAGGCAAAAATAGTCACACCACAGGGCCAAAACGCCGGTCGCTCTATCTCGGCGCACCCCTGTGTGTCGTTCCCGGGCCGCCAAAAAGACAAACCACCACTCACCTCAAGGAAGACCCCAATGGACATGATCAGTACAGACTGCCCGGCCTCGTCTAAGGGCACCGCAGACAACACCTACGGAACACACGCGTGATCGCCGCCGTTGGCCAGTTCGAAGCCGGCACCGACGTGTCGGCGAACCTCGAGGCCTGTATTGAACTCGTAGATCAAGCTGCAGCCCGCGGCGCAGAGCTCGTAGTGCTTCCCGAATTGAGTATGTACTTCACCACGGATTCGGGCGACATCTTTTCGGCTGTCGCCGAACCCCTCGACGGCAAGTTCGTGTCAACTTTGGGCAAACGGGCCGCCAAGCACCGTATGCACGTCATCGCAGGCGTCTTCGAGTCCAACCCTGAAGGCCTCCCCTACAACTCCATCGTGTCCCTGGAACCGACAGGAAAAGTGATGGGAACCAACCACAAAACCCACCTTTGTGACGCCTTCGGCATTCGAGAAAGCGATGCGATCACGCCGGGAACAACGTCACAACCGTTTGTGGAAAAAATGGGGGAGCTGTCGGTGGGTTCCTTCGTCTGCTATGATCTTCGCTTTCCTGAAAGTGGCCGCCGGCTGCTTGATGCCGGCGCCGAGGTCATGGCCGTTCCCGCGGCGTGGATCAGTGGTTTCGGGAAAGAGGACCAGTTCGCCACACTCATCAAAGCCCGCGCCATCGAGAACGTTTCCTATGTTCTGGCAGCAAACCAAACAGGTCCCTTCCGAAGCGGGTATTCCATGATCGTGGATCCTTTCGGTGTCGTCCTAGCCTCGGCAGGTGAGGGCTTCGGCGTGGCGACAGCCGAAATAAGTGCAGCGCGGCTGAACGCGGTTCGGGGCAAAGTCCCTGCGCTCCAGCACCGGCGCTTCGACATCGTTCCGACCGCAGCCGCTGCAGCGTCTCTGGCCTAGGACAAGCACCAACCTCCATCCCTGCCGGGCACTGCTTTCAATCCGATTGCGAAAGTCAGCCAGGACAAGGGGCCTGGTAACGCATCGACTGCACATCACGGAGGCTAAGGACACGCCCTACGGGCTCGCCTCATATGTTTTCACCCAAACCTCCCCAAGCCCATCGCGGCATTATTAGTCGGAATAAGACACTCCAGCCTCAGCCGCCAAGGCGCACCGAAGGACTGCACGCCTAACAGGAACGCAATCAACGTCCGGGTTACAGTCGGAGGTGCCGTGATCCATCCCGGTGACGTGATCATGGGAGACGCCGATGGTATAGCCATCATTTCCCCTAAAGAAGCGCTCTCGCTCGCCACGGCACTCTAGGCATGGGAGAGGGGCGAACCTGCTTTGAAAAAAGGATCAGGACCGGAACTGAGCTCTTGGAGATTTCCGGAGCAGCTGACTTGTTCCGGAATTCTGAAGTCAGCTGACGATCCACCACACCTGCTAGCCCGCAGCACCGACATCAAAAATTCGAGGATCAGGAACAACGTCGTGAACCACTATAACCCCCGAAAAGGTATCTGGCTGGCTACCGGCAGCCTAGCTTCAATCGAAATCGCAGCATCGATGCCAATCGATTACATTGTCTTCGATGCAGAACACAGTGAGATTTCGGACTCCGCTCTGAACGTCGCCATCGCTCTTGTCCACGCCAAAGGCGTGGAGGTTTATATAAAAGTCCGGTTGCCCTCTAGGGAACCCATTCAACGCTGCCTCGACTTCGGAGCGGACGGCGTCATCGTTCCGCACATCACCTCCCCCGAGGAAGCGAAATTGATGAGCAGCTACGCCAAATATCCGCCCTTGGGAGACCGAAGCCTCGCCGCTGAACGGGCATCCGGATACGGCATGCAGCTGTCCCCGGGCTGGTGGGAGGACCAGAACCACGAGACAAAATTTTTCGCCCTGATTGAAGATGCTGAGGCCCTGGAAACAGTGAAGGACATCGCGGCATTACCATCCGTAGACGGGCTCTTCCCAGGCGCCGTTGACCTGGCCATCCGTCGCGGCAGGGGAGTGGACACCCGATCAGAGGAAGCGCTCACGGATCTCCAAACGATCGTGACAGCAGCGCATGCTCATGGAAAGTCTGTCATGATGGCGGCCTGGAACCCCGAGGATCAGCGGTTCGCCGCTGAAAATGGTGTTGGGGACGTTTTGATCTCCTCGGAATACTCGGCATTGATCGGCGCCTTCCAAGACGACATTGAAGCGGCCAACAGCATCTTCGCCGGAAATTCCACGTCGGGAGCATGATAGTCCGTCACTGCCAACGCGTGCACGGGTCCTTGAATTTACGCCCTTGCGGCGTGACTTCCAACGAGTCCGTCGCCGCACCGCTTCATTGAGGACAGTAATGCCCCATAGAGGCCGGCGACGGTTCCAGGTCAGGAACTCTCTAATATTCGCCCGGAGATGCCTGTTCGGACGTTCGGCTACCTCAGGGTTATAGGGTGTTCTGCCCTGGGTCATCAGACGCTTACGCAAGCCTCGGCCCCACGCTGGTGCGTTTTCCGCGCAATTCTCCAGAATTGCTTCGTTTTCGGCCCGCCTCGGCTCCCGGCAGCGGGACCGGTGCGCGCTTCTTCCGCGCTCTGGTTTGCAGGTCAACCCTTCGTCGGGCCAGAGCCTAAGGACCCGCTTCCTGTTCAGCAACAGACCGTCCCACTCGGGCCAGGCCAGCAGATGCCAGCGCACCTTCCGCCAGCCCACGTGGGGTGCCGTCCGGCGATAGCGCGAAGGCCAGCAACGGAGCTGGGCTTCCTCGAAGCCCATTTCAGAGTTCTTCTTGGGGAACGCGACCGGTTCGCCCCAGGATTCCTTCACTCGACATTCTTCTGGTTCATGTGAGTTTTTGCGACCGTCATCTAAACTCAATGTGAGGCCCGTTACAGTACTCTTGCAGGCAGCGCCGTCGGAAAGTCCTGCATATCAGGAAGGGGATCGTGGTGAACTGCTCTGAGGCCAGATGCTCATATTGGCCTGGTGCTGCATGGTAGGGCGGCAGGATTCGCCGTCGTGGTTGCCGCATTAGAAGGGGGATCATGATCGAAGTCAGTACTGGTGATCCCCAAGAAGCCGTCTCTGCGGTCAGCCGCGTCTTCTGCCCTCACGAGCTGCAGCTTGATCCCCGGTCGAAGAGCTTCACCACGCGTCTGCGCGCCAATGCGGGGGGCGGCCTTGCGTATGTCACTTTGGAGTACGGTGCGAAGGTAGAGGTTGAACCCGGAACCCTCGTCGGCCTGACTTCGGTCACGCATGCGGTCCGCGGAACTGGCACCGTGCGCCAAGGCTCCCATGCGGAGGAATGGCGCGGCGGTCAAACCATCATTATCTCAGGCGACCGGTCCACACAATTTGCTTTCGACTCCAGGTTCTCCCAGTCAACCATCCGGATGGACACTGCGGGGCTCCGGCAGCACTGCGAAAAACTACTGGGGACCGGCCTCGACGACGACGTTCGCTTTGCGCTGCAACGTTTTTCCGGGGAGCTCGAAGGTCTGTGGTCACAAATTATGGCCCTGTCTGCTCAACGGGCTGTCCTGCCGCCGTCCGGGGTCGGCTACCTGCAGAAATTGGCGATGGATCTGATCCTCTACCGCCATCCTCACAACTACTCCCATCTGTTTGAAGTTGAAGGGCGCAGAAGACCACGGTTGGCCGGCGAGGCAGTTGCGCTACTGGACGCCCTGCCCGATTACGAGCTCCTCACCGTATCTGAGGTCGCCGGCAGAATTGGGGTCAGTGCACGCAGTCTTGAGAGAGCTTTCCATGAGGCCTTCGGAATGGGACCGAGTCAGTACCTGCGGTCGAGGCGGCTGGACAGAGTGCGAAGAGAGCTTGAAGGGGCCCCTCGGGGGGCTTCGGTCACGGACGTCGCAGTGGCGCATGGTTTCTACCACCCGGGGCGGTTCGCCAAGTATTACCGGGAACAGTTCGGCGAGACACCCTCGACGACGGTAGCCCGCGTGGGCGGTGTGTCGCATTCGCGGCTAGACGGGTCGATATCTGGATAGTCCCGCAGTTGGTGGCGTGACATCGTACTTTCATCCGCCGCAGCATCTGCTGCCGGACTTCCCGGAAAGTGCGCTCTGAGAGGTATGCCTTGACCATTCAACATGAAACTTCAATCGATGACCCGATCACGTTCAGCGTCATCACGAACCGTTTTCGAGCAATCGCTGACGAGATGGCACATGTGCTTGAAAGGTCGGCTTGGACGTCGATCCTGGCTCTGGCCCGGGACTTTTCGTGCGCGATCTATGATGCCGACGCCCGCCAGATTGCGATTGCCGACGGGTGTCCGATGCAGACCGCCTCGCTGAGCCTGGTGCTAGAAGCTCTAAAGGAGCGTTACGGTTCCGATATCAATGAGGGAGATCTCTTCATCGCCAATGATCCGTACTCCGGCAACGTCCACATCGGTGACTTTGTCACGATGGCACCAGTTTTCGCGGGCGGCAGGCACTTAATGTGGGTGTTGGCCCGAGGACACCAGATGGACACTGGAGCAGCGACACCGTCGCAGGCAGACCCGTCCTACACGTCAGTCTTTCAGGAAGGCATATCCATCCCTCCGTACAGATTGATTGAAAGAGCGGTGTTCAAGGAAGACTTTTTCTCGTTGTACCTTTCGAACCTTCGGTACTCGGAATCAGTTGAGGGCGACATGCGCGCAATGATCGGATGCACCGAGAAGGGGCGCCGAGCTCTGGTTCAGCTATTCGATGACTACTCTGTGGACACGGTCACGGACTACGCCAATCAGCTCATCGCTTACTCTGACCGACGTATGGGCGAGGAGATCCGGTCCATGCCGGACGGCGTGTATACTGCCGAGGCCTGGCTCGATGACGATGGTGTCAACGTGCGAAATATCCCCATCCGAGTCACCGTTACCATCGACGATGACACCGTGACAGTCGACTACACCGGCAGCGGGCCCCAGGCGCAAGGTGGCGTTAATGCAACCGAAGCTACTGCCCAGGCCGCGGGCACGCTCCCCTTCCTTTACTACATCGATCCGGACATTCCCCTGAATGAGGGATGCCTTCGCCATATCAAGGTGATTGCGCCCAAGGGAACGGTCGTCAACGCCGAATACCCGGCCTCTACAACCTGTGCGACGTTCTGCCCGGCGGATTTGATGCAGGAGGTCGTAAATCGGGCTTTGATTCAGGCCATGCCGGACCGTGTTCCCGCCGGCGGAGCCCGTTCTGCGAACTTGCAGCAGATTTCGGGGGCGGAAGACTGGTCCGGCATCCCTTGGGGGTTTCTGAACCTCAACAATGGAGGCGGTCAGGGCGCATCCCGTGGAGTAGACGGCTGGCCGCTTTTCTACACCATGGCGGGCTTGGGCGGAATGAAGATACAGCCGATCGAACAGCTTGAGATGCTCTTCCCGGTGAGAATCGAAAGGAACGAGGTAGAGCAGGATTCCATGGGCTTCGGTGAATGGATCGGAGGACCAGGAAACAGATTTGTTATTACTCCGCTGAAGGGCAGCTTCAATTGCGTTACCGGTGGTGATGGATTCGCTAACCCGCCTTTTGGGGCGTTGGGCGGGACCGCCGGCATCGGGGGTGGCCAGTATGCCAATAACCACCGGACGAACTCCCGTCGCTACATGTCCGCGAACGCCGGCGTCGTAATTGATGGAGATTCGGAAGTCTTGGTCGGAGTTTCAACTGGTGGAGGAGGGTTTGGACGTCCGGAGCACCGGGACGCCGAGCAGGTCCGAAAGGACGTCATAGACGGAATCATCTCCTGGGAGGTAGCCCGTGATGTTTTCGGCGTCGCATTGACGGCTGAGGAGATCCCAGTGGTTGAGGTTGAAGCAACTGCACAACTGAGAAGGTCCCTGTCTGAACGGATCGTCGCCCCAATCACTCCTGTGGAAGCGGACTCGTCGACCTGGCGGGCGACCGATATGCGCGACGGCGATGTGTATCTTCCCAACCCTTCTCTTTTCTGAAATCACAACGACTGAACGGAATTTGAACAATGACATGGCGTATAGGCGTAGACATTGGCGGCACCTTTACAGACTTCACCTTGATCGGTGAAGACGGGTACATGGTGCTTTGGAAAGAAGAGTCCTCACCGTTCGACCCGGTTGGAGTGATTAGACGAGGCTTGGAGGCCTTGGCCGACCAGATGGAACTCACTGTCACCAAACTGCTTGCACAGACTTCCCTGTTCGTTCACGGAACAACCGTGGCCACAAACATGCTGATCCAGCGGAACGGCCCGGAGGTCGCGCTCCTGTGCACCGAGGGATTCCGCGACGTTCTTTACTTCCGCGACGGGTTCAAGCCGAACCAGTTCGATATGAGCGTCCAACACTTTGCACCACTCGTCGACCGTTGGCTTAGAGTCGGGGTTCCAGGCAGGATCGACAAAGACGGCAACGAAGTCAATCCGCTTGATGAAGCCGCCGTCCGGGATGCAGCCGCGAAGTTTAGGGCCGCCGGTGTTGAAGCAGTAGCTGTCTCCTTCCTGTGGTCAGTTCTTAACCCGACGCATGAAGAGCGCGCTGCAGAAATACTTCGCGAGGAATTGCCGGGAGTTCACGTCATTACGTCGAACACCATTCTTCCCGAGATCAGAGAATGGCAACGTACTTCATCGACGGTCCTAAGCGCCTACATAGCCCCTAAGATCCGCAGCTACCTTCGTGAACTCGAATCCGAGTTGGAACGCTTAGGCTTGCGGAGCCCCCTGCTCATCATGCAGATCAACGGCGGTTGCGCCCGTGTTTCGGAGATTGTGAAGCGGCCAGTAAACATTCTCGCTTCTGGCCCGGCAGCCGCCCCGGCAGCAGCCCGTTATCACAGCGAAGGCGCCGGGAATAACGTGATATCGGTTGATATGGGCGGTACGAGCTTGGACGTCTGTTTGATCCGAGATGGTGTCACCACAATGAGCCGGGACATACAGGTGGAGAACCAGCCCATCGGAGTTCCGGCAGTGGATACCCATTCAGTGGGCGCCGGAGGAGGCTCTATTGGCTGGATCGATAACGGAGGCGCATTGCGGATCGGACCCCGCAGCGCCGGGGCCGTTCCTGGCCCGGCCTGTTACGACAATGGAGGTGTCGAGCCAACAGTCACTGACGCGAACGTCATTCTCGGCTTTCTTGATCCTGACCGCTTCCTAGGCGGAAGGCGTAGGCTGCGAGATGACCTGTCGCGCAAGGCAATTGATGAGAAGATCGCCGGACCGCTCGGGCTGGACACGGTTTCGGCAGCGGCGGGCATGATCCGGGTAGTCAATTCCAACATGGTCGCGGCAATTCGAAGTGTTTCGGTGCAGCGCGGGTTGGATCCGCGTGGATTTTCGCTGGTGAGTGGCGGTGGGGCGGGCGGACTGCATGCGGTGGAACTGGCACGCGAGCTTGGGATCTCGACCCTCTTCATTCCGCTGCAGGCCGGTGTGCTGTGCTCGTTCGGCATGACGGTTACCGATGTTCAACACGATTATCTTATGGCCGGGCATGCTTACTCCACCGACGACGATGCAGCCGAGCTGGCGTCCGCACTGGAGCGACTTGAGTTGGAGGCTAGGAATCAGCTCATGGAAGAGGGCTTCGACGAGGCACGGGTTCAGCTCCGTCGGGCTGTCGACGCGCGTTATCCCGGCCAGGTACACGAGCTCACTGTTGTAGTTCCGGCTTCGGAGCGGCTAACGCCGGCGGCACTGAAGGCAATAGCCACGGCTTTTAACGAAGATCATCTGAACGAGTTCGCGTACAACAGGCCGAATATGCCAGTCGAATTCCTTCACTGGCGCGTTGCTGCCGTCGGGTCGCTTGGGAAATCCGTCGGCACAACTTCAGAACCGGTCACCACCAAGGATTCTGAACCAGTTGCGATTCGACAGGTGTATTCCCTCGTTAGGGATGAAATGACGGAAGTTCCTGTGTACGAGTCGGTTGGGGTAGGTATCGGCAGCCGCATTGAGGGGCCCGCCGTACTTTATGCGCCCACGACCACTATTGTGCTCGCTGAGGGGGACCGCCTCACGATGCACGGAGCAGACGGTTACACCATCGATGTGGCCGCCAAAGATGACCGGGGTCGTTCAAACCAGCCCGACCGCGTTCAGATCTCTGTTGCGTCCTGAAAGGGTTGATATTGCGATGACTAATGACAGGGCACACCAAGTTTCCACCCAATTGCTCCCTGACGGATTCGACGACCTATGCGAGGCCTGGAACGCGCATGATGTCGACCGCATCATGTCCCATATCCATCACAACTGTCTCTGGTTGGTGTCCTACGGCTCGGGCGCCGAAGGCCAGCGGTGCGAGGGTGCTACCGCCATTCGAGACGGCTTGGCCCGATTTTTTGCGAAGTATCCGGATGGAGAGTTTTCGGATATGTCCGTCTTTCTCACCGACGGAGAACGTCTGGCCGTCAGTTGGATCTTTTCCGCCACTGTCGAAGGCCAATGGGTCAGCAAGCGAGGCTGCGACCTCCTTGAGTATGCGGACGGGAAGCTGATCTATAAGAATGCGTTCCGCAAGGAGTATGTGAGATAAGCGGGCTGTCTCGGCTGGTTGTGCCAATGCCGCACAAACACCAGGCTAACATTGGCTGCGCCATATTCCACTAGTGAAGATTCAATACGTGCAGGGCCCCCCGATCACGGAGTGGACCGGGGGTCCTTCACTCTTTGATGGCACTACGCTCCAGCCGCCATCCGGTCTGTGGCCCGAGGGCGTCGTCGTTCCGGTACCCCTGACAGTGGTCCTGTCAGCACATCAACGGGGCATGGCTGATGAGCCACTACCATGTCTCGAAAAGCGAATAGCTACTCGTTGCCACCCACAAGAAACCCGGTGAGCACCGTACCTATGGCGATGCCCTATAGAAAAGCCCTCAGCACGGGCCACTCCCGTGTTCAAGAGTCTGTGAGGATTGGGATGGCTGGTCTGGGATTGGCTGGCAGAGTAAGTGCAGGCCATTCCACTCTGGCGGTCGTGACTCATTAAACGCTTGGCCCCGGCTCTTTCTGGGTGTCCTGTTATCGACATGTCCGTCTGCTGGGTGGGGCGGCCGGCACCTGCCCGGCCCACCTCGGTGCGCGTAGCGACTTGTTCACGCCGGTCGCCGCTGAGGTATCAATGGAGCAGTCAGATCTGCGTAAACACCAAAAGACTAAGTGGGACCAGTCCTCTCATCTACTTCTACTCGTTCCACTTGAACGCCGATAACGGACGTTTCGTCAGCTGGGAGAGTAAACGTCGGCGGTGAGTTCCTAGCCGTGATCATTCCGGAGGCTTCGCTTATAGAGGGCTTGTTTTGCGGAGGTACTCGCGCAGGCCGGGGATAGCGAAGTCGACCTTGCCGTATGCGGGGGCTTCGATGAGTCCTGCTGCTATGAGACGTGCCCGGTAGTTGGCAACGACGTTGCTCTTGGCGTTGAGCCGTTTTCCGATATCGCCGGCAACAACAGGGCCGTCGTCTTCGGCCATGGCACGGAGGAAGTCTTTGTCTTTGTCTGACGCGGTGGAGAGGGCCGCCTCGATGACTGTCGCCTCGTGGCGGCGGGTGGCGGCATTGATGGCTTGGGTGATGTTTGTCTTTTCCAACGCCATGTTATTGATTTCGGCTTGCCGCCATAGCTGGTAGCCGATGAGCTGGATCAGGAACGGATACCCCCCGGTCGCCTCAGCCGCTTCCCGGACCAAGTCAGCGCTGATGCTGATGCCAGCATTCTGGAAGGTGCTGGCATAGGACCGTTCAACCTCCGCAATGGCCGCGGCATGCAGGTCGATGCGCTCTGCCCGGCGCAGGAACGTTGCCACTCCTTCGTTGAGCAGATCCGAAACTGCTGCCGGCAGTCCGGCGAAGATCAGTCCTATCGGGAGCCCGTCGCGAATGAAATGCTGGACATCGGCAGCCAGCCGGGACAGTTCCGCACGGTCTGCCGAGTGTATTTCGTCAACGGTGAAAAGCAGCCCTGTCTTCTTCTCCGCGAGAACGTTCAGCAGCTGGTTTCCCAACCGCCTCCAGTCAACCTGCCGCTCCGGCGGCAACTGGGTGGTAACGGTGAAACCTGCCACGCCCAATGCTGTGATCCTGCGACCGGTCGGGCCGGAGCCGAGTTCATCCAGGTGCAGCCGCATGGTCTCGCCGATCCGTCCGACGAACCCCGGTGTGGCCGTCTCGGGAACAACAACCCACCCTTGCCGGGCGGCCGCGCCCTGGGCGGCACTGAGTAGGGCGGTCTTGCCGATGCCGCGGGCGCCTGTGATGATGGTCAGCAATCCGGGCGCCCCAGAGCCAAGCTGCAGGCCGTACTCAAACTCATCGAGCATCCCCTCGCGGCCAATGAGTTCTGGGGGAGTGGCGCCGGCTGTAGGGCGGAAAGGGTTCATCATCGCAGATCCTTGTGAGTCCTTGTGAGTCTTGTGAGTACCTGTGAGTCTACTCCTCCAAGGCCACCTACCCGACACTCGATCGTCGTCCGATGATCGATGTCCGGGGACCAGACCTGGACCCCTAGCGGCTTGGGCAGTTCCGCACCGCTCTGCATGACATTGGCTGGCCGCTGACCGACTACCCGGGACCAACCTGCGAAAACACCCGAAGCAGTGCGGGACGGGTTACCGATTCTCTTTTGACTCGCCTCACTCCAATGCCGATAATGGACCTTCCGTAAAGCTACGTCAAGAGCGGCGACTGGGCGGAGGACCGGGTTCCCGCTGGCGTGAAGTGGCACCGGTACTGGCAGCCGGCCTCCTTGTTAATCCCGCAAACACGGGTAAGGACGACTTTCGAAGCGCCGTTTCCGGGCCAGCTGGACCAGCTGGGCTATATGTTCCGAGCGTGAGGGCCTTTTTCTGCCTTTTGCACGACACCAAGCTGCTTGGCCGGGGCGATACCGTCCACTGGTGTTCCATGATCAGAGAAAGTTCGAGCTTCACGTTTGCCATGGGAGAGTCCTCAAGCGTGAAGACCAGACTCTCCTTGACGAACTCGACCCGCACCCCTCGCGGATGAGAACCTGGACGAGCGCGCAGGCGAACGAGGTTACGCCCGAACGGGTCCTGCCGTTCACCACCACGGTGTCCCCGTCCCGGACAAACCGCATCAGCTCGGGCAGTTCTTGGAAGTGTCTCTGCAGGAGGCCGGGGCCGTGAAGACCCAATCCAGAACCTGGCCTTCAAGCAGGTGCTTCTCGTTCTGTCCAGCGTGCTTACATAGACGTACCCATCCGCAGTCCGGCCAGTGTTCGTCTCCAACCCTGAACCCAGCAGGTTGAGTTCGAGGCCTGTCTGAGAAAGAAGTCAATGAAAGCCTCGAAATTGTCACGTTTGGGTTTACGCCGGGCAAATGCATCAGCAATGACGCACGGCTGATTAGGTCGACTCAGGGTTAGTCCAGAGCTGGCACCTCGCGTTGCGGTAGTACTTTTGCGGGTTCTTGTGCCGTGCACAGGTGACGGTCTCTGGGTAACCAAACTGAGGTGCCTTCATCGGCGTAGACCGCTACGCGGCCGCGGCCTCCTTCGAGCCAAACCCAGAAAACAGAGGCGTCCTGGGTCCGAGCATCAATTTCCCCGGCAAGGAGCGGTTCCCGTTCTCGCTTGACAATGACATCGTCGCCTTCGTCGAGCTGCCCCCACTGGGTGCTGGGCAGCTCGTCGCCTCTGTCGCTAGATGAGGGGGCGATTAGATCGTTCAAGTTCTGAAATGTCATGTCCGTACTAGCCACGGTCGGCAAGGCGGTGGTCCTGTTCGGCGTTGACGAGGTCCATGGTGACGCCGTTGAGCGCCTTCGTCGTACCGCGCTGAACGCGGGTAGACCGGGTCTCCTTTTCAGGAGTAGTTGTCCTGGTGGTCATGAAGAAAATTCCTGTCTGGAGTCCGTTTCAGGGGTGGTGGCCAGCGAAAATGGTTGGCTCGGTCGTCCCCGTTTCCAGATACTTGGTTGGACCCATGGGGCCGGGAGGTACCGGCGTGCCCCGGGGTGGGGAGTGGATACAGTATTGAGCTGGCATGCCAGCTGAGGGTATTACCAGGGAGGTCGGCTTGTGAATGGCTGACACTCCGGCGGGGTGTTGCTCATTTATTGTTGGCGTGGCTGGCTGGGCTGAGTGACGGCGCATCGAGAGCGGTGCGATGATCTGTGCAGCGAGAAACTTTAGAGCAGCCTGTGGATCGTGCATGCCCCGGTTCTAGCTGGTTTGTAGTGTTCCGTAGCGTGGTGTGCCGCCGATGATGGTCGCGGCTACCTGGATTGATCCGATCTGTTCGGGTGGGACGTGGAGCAGGTCGTCGGTGAGGACGACGAAGTCGGCCAGTTTGCCCCGGGTGAGGCTGCCTTTGCGGTGTTCCTGATGGTCGGCATAGGCGGAGCCGTAGGTGAATGCGCGCAGTGCCTGGGCAGGGGTGAGCCGCTCTGCCGGGTTCAGGATTCTTCCCCCAGGGATCTGCCTGTTCACCAGCGAATGTATGCCCAGCAATGGGGCGCCGGCGACGATGGGCCAGTCCGAGCTTCCGGGCAGCTCAAGCCCGCCGTCCAGGAAGCCGCGCTGACGATACAAGTATTGGGCCCGGTCCTCGCCCACGGCCGCCAAATAGGTATCCCCGAACTCGTCCAGGAACCTGGCCTGCGGCACGGCAATCACGTCCGCGGCCCGCAACCGCCTGATCTGGCCATCGGTCGCCAGGCCCATGTGTTCGATCCGATGACGCAGCCGGTTCTTCGGGAAGGCCAGGCGTGCCTGTTCGTAGGCGGACAGCACGGTATCGACGGCGAGGTCACCGATGGCGTGGGTGGCGACCTGCCAGCCTGCAGCTGTGAGGTCGAGGATTTGTCGGCGCAGTTCCTCCGTGTCTTGCAAGAGGTAGCCTCGCTCGCCCGCGGTGTCTTCATAGTCGCAGCACATGGCAGCGGTGCGCATCGAGAAGGCACCGTCGCTGACGATCTTCACCGCACCAATCCGAAGCCAATCATCGCCCAGCCCGGTATGGACCCCCAGGTCAAGCCCGAAATCCGGGGTGCCTGAGCCGTCGTGTTCCAGCTTGTGAAGTACCTCGAAGTACGGCATCACGGTCGCGCGCAGGTCCAGCAGGCCCCGGTCCCGTGCGGTTTGGAACGCCGCAATGTCGCTCGCTCCGGTGCCCCACATTCCGCCAAGGCCCGGTTCGGTGATGCTGGTCAGGCCCATGGCGGCGGCGTTGCGTGCCGACCGGCCGATATCCTCGACGAACTCATCGAAAGGTTTCGGCCCAATCGCATCAAAGACCAGAGCCATCGCCTTTTCGGCGATCACCCCGTTGGGGCGGCCATCTTTCCCGATGGCGATATGCCCGCCGTCGATGAACGGGACATCTTTGGTTTCATTGAGCCCCAGTCGCCGCAACGCAGCGCGGCCGGCCACTCCTCCATGTTCTGACTTCTGCAAAAGCCATACAGGCCGGCCGTCAGCGGCCCGGTCCAGGGCGTCCGGGTCAGGATGGCCGCCGAGGTAGAGCGACTCGTACCCCTTTCCAACCACCCAGGCATCAACAGGAAGCTGCTGGGCCCTTTCGGCCACCAACTCATAGAGCCTGTCAAGTGTTGGCGCCTCGCCGGGCGATACGTCCAGCAGGGTCAGATCCCGCCCGCCTGTCGAAAGGTGGTAGTGCGCATCATGGAAGCCGGGCACGACAGGAGCGCCCTGCAGGTCATAAACGACATCGGAGGAACAGCCCTCCAGTTCCTCGTCCAATCCCACGATCTGCTCACCTATGACCCCCAGCGCACGCGCGTGCGGTCGACCAGGATCGACAGTGGTGAACCGGCCATTGATAAAGAGCGCGTCGAGTTTCACGAAAGGTCACCTATCCGAAACTGATCAGTTCTCATTCTTTGCATGCTGCACCTTTCCTTTCAGATTGAAGACCACCAACTGCCACAAATGGTCCGTGGGTTTCACCGAACACATTGGCCACTTGGGATACGTTCTTTGATTACCCCTCCCGCAGATCGCGCCCTTATTCCTTGGGCTCAGGGCAGGAGGGCAGGTTTCCGGGACGTAAAGACGTGCTCGCTCCAAAGCTTTGTCGGGGTTTAGAGGACTTTGCTGAGGAAGGTGCGTGTTCGTTCTTGCTGGGGGTTGGTGAGGACGTCGCGGGGGTTGCCGGTTTCGACTACGATTCCGTTGTCCATGAAGGTCAGTGTGTCGCCGACTTCCCGGGCGAATCCGATCTCGTGGGTGACGACGATCATGGTCATGCCTGATTTTGCGAGGTCTTTCATGACGTTGAGGACGTCGCCTACGAGTTCGGGGTCCAGGGCCGAGGTGGGCTCGTCGAACAGCATGAGCTCGGGGTCCATCGCGAGGGCGCGGGCGATCGCGACCCGTTGTTGTTGGCCGCCGGAGAGTTGGGCGGGGTAGAAGTTGGCTCGTTCGGCAAGTCCGACGCGGTCAAGGAGTTCGTGGGCGCGTTTCTTGGCGGAGGTTTTGTCCTGGCGTTTGACCTGGGTTGGTGCTTCGATGACGTTCTCCAGGGCAGTTTCGTGGCCGAAGAGGTTGAAGCGTTGGAACACCATGCCGATGTTGCTGCGTTGCTGTGCGATCTCTTTTTTGTGGAGCTCGTGCAGCTTGTCGCCTTTTTCCCGGTAGCCGATGAGTTCGCCGTTGACCCTTACGCGCCCGGCGCTGATGGTTTCGAGGTGGTTGATGCAGCGCAGGATCGTTGACTTACCGGATCCGGATGGTCCTATCAGGACCGACACTTCGCCTTGTTTGACGGTCATGTCGATTCCCTTCAGCACGTGGTGTTGGCCGAAGAATTTGTGCACCCCTTCGATGGTGACCAGGTCCTTTGACTCGTGACGGGACGTGTTCTGGGATAGGTGGTGGGCTGGTGCGCTCATCGGCCGCTCTCCTCGGTGGTTGGCCCGGCAGGGCTGGGGCCTCCGGGGGTGTTGTCGCCGGTGCTGGTCTTCGCGGCGGCAACCTTCGCAGCGGCCCGGTTAATCGGGGCGGAGGTTAGGTTGTCCACGCCCTTGCCGTAGTACTTTTCGATGTAGTGCTGGCCGACCATGAGGATGCTCGTGATGACGATGTACCAGGTGGCAGCGACGAGCAGGAGCGGGATGGGCAGGTAGGTCCGGCTGGCCAGGGAGGTCGTGACGAAGGTCAGGTCCAGGGTAAACGGCACGGCCAGGACGATGGAGGTCGTCTTGAGCATGCCGATGGTTTCATTTCCGGTGGGTGGGACGATCACGCGCATCGCTTGCGGCAGGACAATGCGCCACAGGATTTTTGTGCCGCGCATGCCCAGGGCCTCGGCAGCTTCGGCCTGTCCCCGGTCGACGGCTTTCAGGCCGCCGCGGAAGATCTCGGCCAGGTAGGCGGACTCGTTGAGTCCCAGCCCCAGAACCGCGGCCCAAAAAGCGGTGAGCACGTCCTGGGTGGTGAAGTGGAACAGTTCCGGGCCGAAGGGGATTCCCATGGAGATCTTCGGGTACAGCACGGAGATGAGTCCCCAGAAGACCAGCTGGGTGTAGACAGGGGTTCCGCGGAAGATGAAGATCCAGAACCAGCTGGACCAGCGCAGGATCGGATTATCGGACTGTCCCATGAAAGTCAGGAGGACCGCGAGGACGATGGCAATCGCCATGGAGAGGACTGTGAGGAGCAGCGTCCATCCGACGCCGCGGAAAACGTTCACGTCAAGGATGTAGAGGGCGTAGGTATCCCAACGGAAGTTGGGGTTGGTGGCCAAACTCTGCAGCGCCAAGGCCACGCTGATGACGATGATGGATGCGCTGATCCATCGGCCGGGATGGCGTACCGGAACGGCCCTGTTCAGTTCGGGCGCCCTTTCGCGTCCTGACCGGGTGATCTCACTCGGGTGAGTAGTGGTGGGATTCATTCTGCGACCGAGGGGTTGAGCTCGGAAGTGGAGATGGCGCCGTCGGCGACGTTCCACGTATCGAGGATCTTCTTATAGGTCCCGTCAGCGATGAGTTTATTCATGGCCTGGTGGATGAGTTTCGCCAGTTCGGGGTCGTCCTTGGCGATGGCGATGCCCTGAGGCACGACGTCGCTGATCTTGCCGACCTTCTCCATAGTGCCGTTCGACTGATCGACAAGGAGGCCTACGACAGGGGAGTCTGCTATGACCGCATCAACGGCTCCATTGGTCACCCGGATTTGGAAGTCCGTCATCTTGTCCAGCAGAACGATCTCGACAGGGTCCTTGCCCGCTGCAGCACAAGCGTCGCTCTTGGCCTGCGCAAACGTGACCAATGTGCTTCCCGACGCTGCACCGACCTTCCTGCCGCAGGCGTTCTCGGGCGAAAAGTTGTTCGGGTTGCCCTTCTTGGTTGCCCAGGCGATACCTGCCTGGAAGTAGCTCACAAAGTTGACAGCCTCCAGGCGTTCCTCTGTGATCCCGAAGGAGCTTATGCCCAGATCATATTTCGGTCCCAGGGCAGGGATAATCGCAGTGAATGCGGCCGACTGGACTTCAGCCTTAAGCCCGAGCGTGGCAGAAAGGGCGTTGGCAATGTCCATCTCGTACCCCATCGGCGTTTGGTTATCCGCACCCCCGAGGAACTCGGCCGGCGGGTAGGCCGTGTCGGAGGCGACCAGGAGTGTTCCTTTGGACTTGATCACGGCAGGAACCTGCGAGGCCAAAGCCTCGTCTTTCGCGACGGTTCTCGAATCGAAGGCGGCCGGGCCTGATGCGGAACCGTTGCCCGAACCCCCTGGCGCGGCCTCAGAGGCGTTCGTGCATCCTGTCAATGCAAGGGCGCCGGCGGCCAGCACGACGAACCCTTTCATAGCGAGTTTAAGGGAGAGAATCATGTCGTTGTCCTTCAATTGAAGTATGGCGCTGTCTTCGTACCAGCCGCCGGATCATGTTGGTCAGCCAGATCATCGTCGACCTGACCGCTCGGAGAGAATGGGCATGAGCAGGGAGTCGTCCATGCAGACAATTACGGAATCTTCATCTGTTAATGCAGCATTCTGGCCCTGCCGGGCATTGGGATATTTGGACAATTCAAAGGACCGAGGCCAGTGTCATTTGTCGTGTACACAGCCATCCATTCAGCTTCGTGAGGGATCCAGGACGAGTGCGTCCACTGCTCGGGAATCGGTCTGCACCAGGTGGGCCCCGTCCCTGCCGCGACTTTGGGCGTACGGAAGTCGTCTTGCGTCGAGCTACAGAAACAAATGGTTGGCTTGTCCACTCGAGTTGCCGTCACGGAACTTTTGGTTCCTTCGCCGGAATATCCCGCCAATATATCAATGGGCAAGTTTTCTTATATCAGACTGGGTTCATGGATTAGCAATTCTTTTGCTCAGGGCTTCTTTAGCGTCTGGCTCACAACTAAGCGTTTGGCAAGCACCTCAAGGTGTCTCCCCAAGTCGGGCTTTAGGTCCTCCACTGGGTACTCCGAAGGCTCCTGAAATCACGAAGGAGCATGAATTCGTGGCAGTGGGCCTGCTGAGGACGCTTAGTACTCATCTTCGTAGTCCGTGACGCCGGCCAGGTCGCGTCCGGCGATGTATCCGAAGGTGAGGGCGGGGCCGAGGTTGATGCCTCCGGCGGGGTAGTGGCCTCCCATGACTGATGCTTGGTCGTTGCCGGCGACGTAGAGTCCATTGATGGCTCGCCCTGCGTTGTCCAAGGCACGTGCGCGTGGATCGGTGGCAAGGCCTGCGAAGGTGCCGAAGGAGCCGGGGAGAACCCTGACGGCGTAAAAAGGTCCCTTTTCCAAGGGGCGGAGGGATGGGTTGGGTGTGTTCTTCGGGTCTCCGCCGTAGCGGTTGAATTCGGTGGTTCCCCGGTTGAATTCGGGGTCGATGCCGTTGCGGGCGTTTTCGTTGAAGTCCGCCACGGTCTGTGCCAAGGCTTCAGGATCGATGCCGCAGGCACTGGCGAGTTCTTCGATGGTGTCGCCCTTTTTGAGGTAGCCGGATTGGAGGTAGGGGAACAGCGGGACGGGTAGTGGTTTGGCCATTCCCAAGGGAAACTTGCGGACGTAGGCGGCGTCGGCGATTTGCCAGGCTTCGACCGGTTCGCCGTCGGGCGTTGCTTTGAGCATTCCTTCGACGTAGTCGTAGTAGCCGTTGGCTTCGTTGACGAACCGTTTGCCGTTGCGGAGCACGCCGATGCTGCCTGGTTTGGCCCGGTCCATGATGTGGGGGAATGTTCCTGTGCGGCCGTTGCGGTAGGGAACCAGGGAGACCGGGCACCAGGCGGCGGGCGATTCGACGTTGGTGTCAAAGCTGGCGCCGACGGCCTGCGCCATCGCTATGCCATCTCCGGTGGTTTCCTGGGGAGCCAGGGTCCAGTGTTCTTGACCGGTAGGCGTACTAGGGAATAGTTCGGCGCGGCGGGCCGCGTCGTTGGGGAAGCCGCCCGTGGCGAGCACGACGCCGCGCGAAGCGTTGATGGTGTAGCTTCCATCGGGTGAATGTACGATGGCGCCGCTCACGTTGCCTTTCTTGTCGGTGAGGAGGTGTTTGGCTGGTGTGGAGACGCGGATGTCAACACCAAGATCGTCAGCTGATTTCAAGAGCCTGGCGGTGAGGGCGGTGCCGTTGACGAGTTGCATGTTCCGACGATGGATGAGCAGATCCAGAACGTGGAGTCCCACGCGCCATGTCGCATGGAGCAGGCCTTGGATGTTGCCCTGGGATGCGGAGAGGAATTTGGTGAGGTCAGGTCCGGCCATGATGCCCATGCCCAGGAATGAGGTTTCGTAGAGTTGGTGGCGTGCCTTTGCCCGTAGCTGGGGCTTGATGTTTCGTGCGTTGAGGGGTTTGGGGCCGACAGAGCGGTTTCCGGTGCCCGCGCCGGGGGTCTGGCCATAGATGTCTTTGATCTTGGCCCCGGGAACGAATTGGAGGCTGGTCTTGTTGTGGAAGAACCCGACCATGTGGGGGACTGCTTCCAGGAAGGCCTCGATCCTTTCCGCGTTGTAGTTCGTGCCGAGGCGGTGGTGCAGGTAGGTGCGGAAGAGTTCGGGGTCCTCGTTGATTCCGACTGCTTTGGCCAAGGGGTTTCCCGGGGTCCAGGCCCAGCCGCCGGACCAGGACGTGGCACCGCCACAAACGTCCGCCTTTTCCGCGACGATGACTTTCAGTCCGTGGTAGGCCGCTGTGACCGCAGCTGAGAGGCCGCCTGCGCCCGATCCGATGACGAGGACGTCGCAGTCCAACGTGGTGCCGGAGGTTGCGCATGATTCACTGGTTTTGGGGGTCTTCACTCTGTTCTGGCCTTCAGTTTTGTTGGTTGGTCGCGTGCAGGGGCTGGTTGGGTACTGCTTTGGGTTTAGCGGTGTTCCTTGTTGGCCCACTTATAGGACCAAAGGCTGGAGACCAGTGCTATGAGGCATAGCCCTGCAAGGAGTGCTGCTGCCGGGACCCAGCTGCCGCTGCTTGCCATCAGGGCGGTGGCGATCAGGGGAATGAAACCACCGACCGCGCCAGCCAATGCGTACGCAAATCCTGCGCCGCTGTATCGGATCCGGACGTCGAACATGTCGGTGAACCACGTTTGCTGGACGCAGGTGGAGATGTTGTGTCCGAGGTTGATCAACGCGACGAAGCCAAGGATCATCGGGAACAGATCGCCGCTTTCAAGGGCTGCGAAGAACGGGGCTGCTGCAAGTGCTGCGGCCAGTGGGCCGATGATGTAGAACCACTTCCGGCCGAACTTATCGGCGAGTCGTCCCCAGAGGGCCAGGAACGGGATGGCCAGGACCATGGCAACCATGGATGCGGTCAGGACGGTGGAGGACGGGGTGTCTGTGAAGTTCTTGACGTAGGCAAGCGAGAACGTGAAGCCCATGTAGAAGGTGCTTTGGTCCACCATTCTCATGCCGATCACTGCCAGGATCTTTTTGGGGCTTGTTCGCAGGGCTTCGGCCAAAGGTGCCTGTGCGGCCTTGTGTTCCTCTTTGACCGCGGCGAATTCCGCTGATTCCGGCACGCCCGCCCTGATCCAGAGGCCGACCAGGGCAAAGAGGATGCTGATCACGAATGGCAGGCGCCAACCCCAGGCAAGGAACTGTTCAGGGGTGGTCATGGCGGTGACCAGTGAGAACGCCGCGGTGCCGAGCAGCAAGCCGAGGAAGGAGCCGATCTGGACACCGGTGGCCAGGAAGTTCCGCTTGCCAGCGGGTGCGTTTTCCACCGCCATCAGGGCCGCGCCGCCCCATTCACCGCCGACAGCGATGCCTTGAATGGCCCGCAGGGTCACAAGAAGGATGGGTGCTGCGACACCGATTGCCGCATAGCTGGGGAGCAATCCGATGGCCGTGCTGGCCAGGCCCATCATGATGACGGTGATGAAGAGCATGGTGCGGCGGCCGTACTTGTCACCGAAGTGGCCGAAGATGGCCCCGCCCAGCGGGCGGAACAGGAAACCGACAGCGAAGGAACCCATGGATGCCAGCAGACCGGCAACTTGGTTGTCCGACGGGAAGTACAGGGGACCGAAGACAACGGCAGCGGCTGTGCCGTAGAGAAAGAAGTCGTACCAGTCAACGACTGCGCCGACTGTGCTCGCCAGTGCCGCACGGCGGCCGGCCTTGGCGCTGATCGTTACCGGGGGATGGGTGGGAGTGCTCATGGCGGCAGTGCTCCCTGTGCTGGGGGTTTGGGGACTCGTCATTGCGGTTCACCGCAACCTTTCTGTAGCTCGGCTGCACCTTTGCTGGCGAGCGGGATGAGTGCTTTAATGACTACGTAGTCATTTAGTGATTTTGATCATACGCGCATCGTTGGATCGCGGTCAAACACCCATTGAGCAGGACGGAAGACATGAACAGAACCATTGGCCTGGCCCACTTGTCAGCGTTGCATCTGAGCCCGCCTGAACTGGTCCAGGCTGCGGCCAACGCCGGCTTCACCTCTGTCGGCATCCGCGTTTACCCGGCGACCAAAGGCGAATCGACCTACCCCATGGCGGTTGGCTCCCCCCTGTTTGTACAGACGCTTGATCGTCTCGCAGGGACGGGAATGGCGGTGCGTGATGTAGAGGTATTCACGCTCAACGGGAATCGTGGACGCGCCGAATGGGAGCCCATGCTTGAAGCGGGAGCTGCCCTGGGTGCGAGTGTTTTGAACGTGATCGGGAGTGATCCGGAGGTGGGCCGGCTAAGGGATAGCCTTGCGGCGCTGGTCGAAGATGCCCGCGCGTTCGGGATCAGGCCTTCCGTTGAGCCGATCTCCTATCAGCCTCTGGCATCCGTGCCTGCGGCGGGACTGCTTGTCCAGCAGACGGGATGCGGAATCATGCTCGATGTTCTTCACTTCGTGCGTGCCGGCGGCCGGATTGCGGAGCTGGAGGATCTTCCGTCAGGGGCAGTGACTGTTATCCAGCTGTGTGACGGCCCAGCCGACACCCCGGACTTGCCGGTCCCGCGTGCCATGCCCTTGGGACAGGACGTCAACGGATCACCTCGGCAGATCGAATCCCGCTCAAAGAGGCTTGCCCCAGGGGAGGGTGTCTTCCCCCTCAGGGAGATCCTGGACCTCTTCCCGGACACGCCGGTCAGCGTCGAAGTCCCTGACGTCTTGGCTGTAGAGGCGCATGGCACAGTTGCCCACCTCCAACACCTCTATGAGGCAGCCGCAACGCTGACCCGCACCTCCCTGAAAACCGAAGCGAAGTGAACACCATGAGCGAACTCACCCAGGAAAAAACAACCCGAACCGCCACCCCGGAGACCTATTGGCCCGGTCGCTTTCAGGACCAGGTGATCCTGGTGACCGGCGCCGCCGGCGGCCTCGGCTCGGACACCGCGGACCGGCTGGCACGCGAAGGTGCCACAGTTGTATGCACGGATGTCCATGCCGGCGGACGGGGCGATGGCAGCGGTCCGTCGAACTGCATGGCCCTGAATGTCACCCAAAGGCAGGACTGGGACCACAGCGTGCAGGCTATTCTGCAGCGGTACGGAAGGATCGACGGGGCGCTGTTTGCCCACGGCATCCAGGGGCCGGAGGTTCCCGTGACGGAGATGCCGGCAGAGGGATGGGCCAGGACCCTGAGCGTGAATCTGGACGGCTGCCTCCACGGCTTGGCCAGCGTCCTGCCGGTCCTCACCAAGCAGGCCTACGGCAGGATTGCCATCCTGTCATCCATTTCCGCGCGTGAAGGGAATCCGCATCAGGCGGCATACTCTGCGTCCAAGGCTGGCCTTGTTGCACTGGTGAAAACGGCAGCGAAAGAGGTGGCCCCTTATGGTGTTACGGTCAATTCCATCGCTCCGTCCATGATGAAGACCCGGCTCCTTCAGGACCTGAGCCCGGAACGAAACGCCCAACTCCTTGCCAAGGTTCCGATGGGAAGAGTCGGGCTACCGGAGGAATTCTCGGCTTTGGCCACATGGCTGCTATCCACCGAGGCCAGCTACATGACAGGCCAGACACTGGACCTCAGCGGCGGCCGTAACACGGCCTAAGCCGGCGGGCCCGTCGTTGCGCGCACCTGCAAATGGACCGGAAACACGGACTTCATCGCTTCGCTGGGAGGCTCGCCTTCGATCCTCCCAGCAAGACGGTCCACTGCCAGATACGACATCTCCGGGATCGGCTGATGCACTGTGGTGAGGTTGATGAAGGCCCACCGCGCCGGCCCCGAATCATCGAATCCCACCACCGAAAGCTGCTGGGGAACACTGATCCCCAGTTGCGCAGCCGCGTCCAACACGGCAAACGCCAAGGCATCCGTCACGCAATACATTGCCGTCGGCCGGTCCTGGGTGTCCAACAACTCCAGCGCGGCCCGGACCCCCTCTTCATGGGTTAGCCGCAGATGGCGAATCCAGTCCTCACGAACCTGAAGCCCACGCCGTCCCATGGCCGCCCGGAACCCGTCCTCACGGTCCCGGCCATTGGACCGGTCCCGCAGAGTGGTCAGGACACCGATGCTCTTGTGTCCCAGGCCTTCGAGATGGGCCACAACGATCTCGCCAGCGCGTCGGTCATCGGCAAGCACTGCCTCGACTTCAACAGTTGTATCGTCACGGCTGAGCAACACCACAGGTGTCCCACGCTCCAACACTCTGCGGACGGCGGCAGAAGATTCCCGCGCCGAAACAAAAATCATTCCGTCCACCGTTGCACTGTCCAGGACGTCAACTGCCTCAGGGTCAGGTGAAATGTCCGGGTCCCGGATGAGGACCATCCGATACCCGCGCTCAAGAAGCCGGTTCTGCAACGACTCCACAATGACCGGATAAATAGGGCTGGTCAGGTCAGCAACAACCACACCAACGGCGTGTGTCCGCCGCGTCACCATCATCCGGGCAGCGGCATCAGGCACATACCCAAGCTCCCTCGCCACGGAAAGAATCCGCGCTTTCGTGGCTGGGGCAACGGATGGATGGCCACGAAGGGCACGAGACACTGTCGACTGCGACAATCCCAAATGACGGGCCACGTCAACGCTGGTTACCATTCCACCATCGTATTTCACCAGATCAGCTCGGGTCCGCGGCGGCAGAGTCCCCTGTGGATGCTATTGAACGTTCGCCTGTGCCTACGCACGGGACGCTTCCGGCGAGGCCATCATGGCAGCCATTGAAGAATCCGCCGATGAGTGTTTCGTTGGGCGGAAAATTAGCGGCATCGGCGTGGGGGCTGCAGGCATGGTTGATGCCACCACAGGCACCATCATCTCCATGCACCTGACGCCCGGGCTGAACGGACTCCAGGTCGGTGCCCGGCTCCAGGGGCGGTACGGAGTTCCAGTACTGGTGGATCACCACCCGAGGGTCCACGCGCTGGGGGACCGCTGGTTTGGCCTTGGCCGGCATCTGCAGGACTTTGGGAGGCATTAGGTTTCGAGATCGTCGATCAGGGAGCGATAGTCCGCGGCAGGGACGGTCTGCGGTCCGCTGGGAGATTTCCGTCCTATCGACGGCATGGATCACGTCAACGGGGATGACGAGTCCTGTGCCTTGATCTCCTATTGCAGTTGAGGCACCAAATGATCGTTCTAATTTGTCATTCAAGGATGATCCCTTTCAGAACGTGGCCCCCGTGTTTCTGGGAGATCTTGCCCCTTGCAGGGTGGAGCAAGTGGAATGGTCCTATCCTGTGGATGCTCCTCAGCGGCAAAGCGTTTTGATGGCTTCTGGCAAGAAACGACCTGCGGCTGCGGGCTGGAGCGCAATGATCGTCGCGTCGTTATGCTGAGCCTCGCTGCGATTATCAGCGTGGCGATGGCAGGTAAGGCACCGGCGAGCAACATGCCGGCGGGGGGACCGAAATGCTCAACAACATTGCCGAGAAGGGGCCCCCAATGGCGGCACCGCCGAACCAGACGAGCTCGTAAATACCCATGATGCGCCCCAGCATGCTGCCGGGGGCGGCGATCTGCACCGTGGAGTTGGCCAAGGTCTGCAAAAGCAGAGTACTCGCACCTACGCACAGCAATAGTGCGTGGAAGATGAGAGGTGCCTGCACGGCGGCCGAGAAAATATAGAGCGAGGAGAGCAGACCTGCGAACAGCAGCAGCGTCCCCTTCCCACGGCAATCATCCTACGCACAGGTTTACTCCAACGCAGGCTACGACGGACGGCTGGGCCGACGTCGACGACAATAACTATCGACCGATCTTTTTTCCTCAAGGAGTTCGGGCTGGTCCCTGACATGGGAAAACACAGCAAAACGCACATGGACGGGTTCTCTCATCTGTTTGAACTCGTCCTAGTTAAATGCCGATAACGGAGATTCCGTCAACTTAGCAGGCCTCCAGCAGCGGCAGATCGATCGGGGCGGTTGGGGGAGGGGACTTAGGAAAGCCTGGCTTGGCGCAGGTACTGGGCGGGTTGTCCTCTGCCGCCGGGTCACGACTCTTCGGACGCCTTGCGGCGTGGTTCGGGAAGCGAGAGTCCAGCGCCTCTCTATGCGACGCGGGTGCCAGGTGGAGCTGGGAGCCAGCGTCCCTACCAGCGCTCCGACCTAGCTAGGACCGTGTCCAAATCATCCAACTTTGCGGTAAAGGGATCTGGCTCCCCGTTAGCTGATGGAGACCAGTTCCAGGCTTGGTGGTCGCCGTGCAACTCGAAGTCTTTCCGCCAGACGTTCTTGTCTCCTGAAATTCTTGTACGGGCTGCATGGAGATACTTGCCAGCTGAGGGGGTGCTGTGTTCTTTCGTAAGGAACGTGTGCGCCATGGCCATACGGTATTCGGCCTGGCAGAAAGCCCTCTTAAAGTCGTCGCCAGGCCCAGTCAGGTGGCCGATCAGCTCTTGCATATCGTCCGCGATCAATTCGCTTTGAGGGTAAATCCAAAGTGTTCCGTTCCAGCGTGGTGCTGCTTTCGCGAGGTTGTAGTCAACAACGATCTCGTCCTGCAGTGCTAAGAAGGCAGGTTCAGGATCGCGCTGGGAGTACGCGTCTTTCCACTTCGGCTCAGTTGCCGCACGGATAAACACGTCCTCCCTATCTTCGGTGACAGCAATCATGGCGATGGCCCGGAGGGCTAGGAGTGCGGGGTAGTGCGGGGTAGTGCGCAAGGTTGTACCAGGCCTCTGTATACGAGGAAACCGGCACGCGCGCCTTCAATAGCTGTTGAACTGCCCACACCCAAAGATCAGCATGGATGCGGTCCCGATCAAGAGATACACCGGTAGCAATGAGACGCACTAGCGTCTGAGAGCTACGACGCAGAGATAGGCATTGATCGTCGAAGACGGCTGCGTAGTCCCCGGAAGGGCCCATACCTCCGCGCCCGTGGATGTATGTGGCAATAGGGCCTATTTCGGCGGCGAGGAGTTCCCGGATTTCTATGTAGGACTCCCGATGGGGCAAGAGTCTTTTCAGGCGGGCGATGGCCATGTCTTCGGTCAGCTGCGGCGCCGCCAAGGCATCCAAGGAATCCAGGCGTTGTTGTATGTCTGGGAAGAATTCATCGGCTGTGACATTACTGATGACGGCAGCCGCGTGTTGTTCGATCAGGGCGTCGGCGGCCGATCCCAGCCCATACAAGGTGGACCAGTACAGGGGATAGCGTCGACTCTGCCTGCCTTGGAGAGCTTGTACCAGAGCTTTGTCCCAGTCCGCTGACCAGCCGTTGATGATCAGACCAAAGTTCTCCATAACCTCTTGAAGGATTTGGTGGGTGGCGGGCCCATAGACGGTTAGCTCGGCGAGCGTGTTCTTCTGATCAAGGGACTTGTAATCGCCGTGGAGCTTGATAACGGTGCACTCCGCATGATGGAGCGGCTTTCGGGCTTTTATGGCGCTTTCCGTGGACAACACCTGGTATGGAATGGATGCCTGGTCTAGCGCCTGCTCAATGAGGCTATCGAAATTGGTCGTAAGGATGACCCGGATGGCCCCCCGGCGGACGAGTCCAGCGATCCCGTGGTGCGCCGTACCGGGCACCTTGCGATTGTCGGCCCGGTCTTCATCCGTGGGCTCGAAGTGTCCGTGCAGGAGCGCGCTGCGGGCGGCAGGCGTTCGGCCCAGGGATTCGAGGAGCCTTGAGTAGCCAAGTTCATTGCCATCACCGTGCTCTGCCCACCAGGCATCTATTTCCGCATCACCAGCGTCAGCGCTAATTGGGGTGCCCTCGGCAGCTGCTGCCTGTCGCACAAGATCCTTGATGACGCCCCACCCCGTAGGGATGCCGGCACCCGTAGATGTTCCCGAGCCGATAAGGAGGGCATAGACGCCCGGCTGGGCATGCAGGGAGAGCGCAAGCCCAATGCGGGGATCGATGGTGCGAGCAGTCATATCGCCACAATAATGCAACGTCTATTATCTTGTTCGCCGGACGGCTGATGCCCCGCCTGTGGCCTGCTGGCCTTGGTCCTTGCGCTCTGCTGCCGGTTGGCGTGGGCCCGCACTGCTGGCGGGGGCCACCGCAAGCCGACGAGCGATTCTCTCGTCTAATGACGGTCCGGTCGAACGCCGATAATGGACGTTTCGTCAGCTGGGAGAGTAAACGGCGGCGGCGAGTTCCTAGCCGTGATCATTCCGGAGGTTTCGCTTATAGAGGGCTTGTTTTGCGGAGGTACTCGCGCAGGCCGGGGATGGCGAAGTCGACCTTGCCGTATGCGGGGGCTTCGATGAGTCCTGCTGCTATGAGACGTGCCCGGTAGTTGGCGACGACGTTGCTCTTGGCGTTGAGCCGTTTTCCGATATCGCCGGCAACAACAGGGCCGTCGTCTTCGGCCATGGCACGCAAGAAGTCTTTGTCTTTGTCTGACGCGGTGGAGAGGGCCGCCTCGATGACTGTCGCCTCGTGGCGGCGGGTGGCGGCATTGATGGCCTGGGTGATGTTTGTCCTTTCCAAGGCCATGTTATTGATTTCGGCTTGTCGCCATAACTGGTAGCCGATGAGCTGGATCAGGAATGGGTACCCTCCGGTCGCCTCAGCCGCGTACCGGACCAAGTCAGCGCTGATGCTGATGCCAGCATTTTGGAAGGTGCTGGCATAGGACCGTTCAACCTCCGCAATGGCCGCGGCGTGCAGGTCGATACGCTCTGCCCGGCGCAGAAACGTTGCCACGCCTTCGTTGAGCAGATCCGAAACCGCTGCCGGCAGACCGGCGAAGATCAGTCCTATCGGAAGCCCATCGCGAATGAAATGCTGGACATCGGCGGCAAGCTGGGACAGTTCCGCACGGTCTGCCGAGTGTATTTCGTCAACGGTGAAAAGCAGGCCCGTCTTTTTCTCCGCAAGAACGTTCAGCAACTGATTTCCCAGCCGCCTCCAATCAACCTGCCGCTCCGGCGGCAACTGGGTAGTCACGGTGAAACCTGCCACGCCCAATGCTGTGATCCTGCGCCCGGCCGGGCCGGAGCCGAGTTCATCCAGGTGCAGCCGCATGGTCTCGCCGATCCGTCCGACGAACCCCGGTGTGGCCGTCTCGGGAACAACAACCCACCCTTGCCCTGCGGCCGCTCCCTGGGCCGCGCTGAGCAGCGCGGTCTTGCCGATGCCGCGGGCGCCTGTGATGATGGTCAGCAACCCGGGCGCCCCGGAACCAAGCTGCAGGCCATACTCAAACTCATCGAGCATCCCCTCGCGGCCTATGAGTTCAGGGGGAGTGGCGCCGGCGGTAGGGCGGAAAGGGTTCATCATCGCAGATCCTGTGAGTCCTTGTGAGTCTTGTGAGTCCCTGTGAGTCTACTCCTCCAGGGCCACCTACCCAGACTCGATCGTCGTCCGATGATCCATGCCCCGGGGACCAGACCTGGACCCCCAGTGGCTTGGGCAGTTCCGCACCGCCGTGCATGACATTGGCGCTGGCCGCTGACCGACTACCCGGGACCAACCTGCGAAAACACCCGAAACAGTTGGGGACGGATTAGCGATTCTCTTTTTATCGCCTCACTCCAACGCCGATAAGCACCCATGTGTCACCTTTTCCTCCGACCTACTCATCGAGTGAATTAGTGGGCCGAGGCCCTTTTGCGTAGGACGAGCTGCCCGCCTACCGGGAAGCTCCTAAAAGGACCTCATACGGCGGAAAGGACCGATGCACGCTCGGGTAAAACCTTTCCGGGGTTCAGAAGTGCCTTGGGATCCAAGACTGCTTTGATTCGGCGTTGAATGTCGAGCACTTCCTCGCTTTGTTCCCACGGTAGCCACTTCACTTTGTATTGTCCGATGCCGTGTTCACCGGTTATGGTTCCGCCGAGTGCCAGGCCTACCCGAACCGACTCGTCAAGGGCTGCATCAAGCTGCGGCACAAGGTGGGTACTGGTTGAGGGAACCCAAAATGTGGGATGCAGATTTCCATCTCCCGCATGCGCGACGACTTTCAGGCCGATTTCGCGTTGATTTGCGATGCGCTCAAGTTCCCCTATGTACTCACCTAGGCGGGATTTGGGCACCGCCACGTCTTCGCCGACTCTGATGACGGTTTCAACTTCTGCGCCCCGGCTGTGCCGACGTAGCTCAACTAATGCTTCGGCTTCGGCACTTGTTTCCCTGGTGACGTCTGCGCCAAGGACGGTAAGAGCTTCCCGGATAATTTGCTCCTCCACGGTTGCGCCATGTCCGTCGGTTTGTACGAGCAGCAGGCAGGCGCCACGGGCTCGCAGCGCCGAACCTTGTTGTTCATCCAGTTGTCTAAGGGTTCCCTCGTCCAGAAGTTCCAGGATGGCGGGTTGAACCCTTTTAGTTGCGATGGCCTGGACACCGACGGCCGCTGATTTTATGTCGGGAAAAAATGCAGCAACTGTCCGCGTTTCAACAGGCAAGTATCTCAGGCGGACAGTGGCTCCCACGATGACACCAAGAGTCCCTTCTGAACCAACGAAGAGACCAGTGAGGTCATAACCGGCCACGCCCTTCACGGTCCGGTGCCCGACCTGGATAAGCCTCCCGTCCGCGAGGACTACGTCGAGAGCGAGGACGGCATCTCGCGTGACCCCATATTTGGCGCATCGCAGCCCGCCTGCGTTAGTCGCGATATTGCCGCCAATTGTTGAGGTCTTGTAACTGGCCGGATCCGGTGCATACATGAGCCCGTGCACGGCGGCGGCCGCGTTAAGGTCTGCATTGATCACCCCGGCCTCGACGCGGGCTATTTCATCCGCAGGATTTAATTCGATGATCTTATTCATCTTGTCTAGACAGAGAACAACGCATCCTTCGGTGGCATGGGCACCACCTGACACGCCGGTACCCGCGCCGCGGGTCACGACAGGCGCACCGTGTGCATGGGCTATACACATAGCCAGTTGCACGTCGTGAATATTTTCAGGCCAGAGCACTACCGACGGTTTGATTCGCTCCTGTACAGGGCCTTCATCGACAGAGTATTTATGGAGATTGGATTCGGTGGTGCTGAACTTTTCAGCAGGGAATGAACTTCGAATTGTCTCGATGAATGTGGTCAAAGCACGCCTCCCATGCGTGGACTCGAGCAAAGGCGGAGAGGGCTGCTCGAGCCCTGTCCGCCCGGGTTTTCAGTGCGCCGAGCTGAGGGGAGCGGACAGGGCGATTTCCCTGTCTGCTCACCCCAGGACTGAGGCTTAGGCCATTTTTGTCGCGTTCGAATCTTGCTGAGTCTTAGGTTCTGTGTTTACGTCGGAACCCTCGACCCCTAGATCCACTCCACGTGTTTCGCGAACTGTGCTTACAGCCACAAGTGAGATCAAGCTCAGGGCAATGACGTACAGCCCTACGGAGGGCGACCAGGATGTCGCGTCCAGGAGCGCCTGCGCAACCGTTGCCGCGAATGCTCCACCGAGAATTGCTCCGATAGCATATCCGATGGATACGCCCGAATAGCGCACTTCCACGGGGAACATTTCGGCGTACAGAGCTGACATTGGACCGTAGGCAAAGCCGAGCCCGACGGTCATCACGACGACGCCGAGGCCAAGGAGCCAGATGTTGGCGGTGTCGATGAGGAAAAACAATGGCACCATCCATACGATGAGGGCGACGTAGCCGATTTGGAATGTCCTGATCCGGCCGATTTTGTCTGACAGTGCGCCGCTCCAGATCGTCGTAATCAACCATGCTGCCGCAGCTACGGTGGTCATAAGCAGGACCTGCGACCGGTCCATTCCTAATTTTGTGGTGGCATACGAAGCGATGAACGCTATAAGTACGTAGCCGGCCGCGTTGTTGCCCATAAAGATCAGTGCGGACTGAAGAACCTGCTTGCTGTTGGATTTGAAGAGTCTGGCCAAGGGGGCGGAGGACTCGCTGCGACGCTCAAGCAGCTCCTTAAAAACGGGACTCTCGTCCACGGCGCGCCGGATGAAGAAGCCAACAACTATGAGAAGAACCGAGAGAAGGAACGGAATCCTCCAGCCCCATGCCAAGAAGTCTGCGGGGCTCAACGTGGCGCTCAGAACGGCAAGTACACCCGTGGCCAGAAGCATGCCTATGGGGACACCGATTTGAGGAAACGCACCGAAGAGTCCGCGCTTGTGGTTCGGCGCGTGCTCCACCGCCATCAATGCCGCGCCACCCCATTCTCCGCCGGCTGAGAAACCTTGAACGATGCGCAGCAGCATCAGGAGCAGGGGCGCCCACACGCCGATTTCGGCATAGGTGGGCAGTACCCCCATCGCGGCTGTGGCGCCACCCATCAAGATGAGGGTGAGTACCAGCATCTTCTTCCTGCCAAGCCTGTCTCCGAGGTGCCCGGCAACAATTGCCCCGAGTGGTCGGAAAAGGAAGCTGATGCCGATTGATGCCAAGGACACGAGCTGGGTGAGTGCAGGACTGTCCGCTCCGAGGGGTTTGAAGTACAACTGACCGAACACAATGGCGGCTGCGCTGGCGTAGATGAAGAAGTCGTACCATTCGATTGAGGTACCGACCAGGGTGCCTGCCAGCACCCGTCGTTGTTCTTTGCTCATGCGGTGGCTGGCACGAGGGGGTAGTGGTTGGGATGACATAAGAACTCCATTGTTCGTAAGGGTGTTGTCCCGACCCTCACCCATAAGGGTGAGGTTTTGGGGCTGGTGTTGCCATCGGCTGGTCCGCGGTGGCGCTGCAACTGATGTCATATGTTGTGGGTCCAGGTTTGTGGCCCGTGATCAGGCCGCAGGAATTGCGTCCTTCTTGGACGCCGCTTCTACGCTTTCTCGCATGTAGTCCGCGACGATGGTTTGGGAGACCGGGATGTCGAGGACGAAGACTCCGTTTGCTCCGGCAGCTACCCATTCCCGTAGGAAGTCGAGGTCGGCCAGTGATTGGGCTTTGATGCCTTGGGCGCCCAGCGCGCGGCCTACGGCTGCGAAGTCGACTTCGTCGATGAGCATTGCGGTCTTGTCTAGCCCTTTTACGGCGTATTGATGAAGTTCTGCGCCGTAGGCGGCGTCATTGAAAACTACAACGACACCGCTCTTGACTGTTCGGATCATGGTCTCGAGGTCGGGCAAGGCCATGAGTCCTCCGCCATCACCGCTGATGAGAACGGTGGTGTGTTCCGGGCGAGCTGCGGCTGCACCTACTGCGAAAGGGAACCCGAGCCCGATGACTTGGTAGGCGGTGCCGCTTAGTATGAGTGATCGTGCGTCGGGCACCGAGGCGTACATCGGCATCCATCCGAGGAAGTGGCCGCCGTCCTGAACGATGGTCCGTTTGGCCGGGAGTATGTTGTCGAGTGCCTGAGCGAACGGACGTGGGTCCAGCCGTCCGTCATCTGCAGTTTCGTTGAATGATGGTTCGTCGAAGATTTCCCGTGCCGCAACTCTTGGTTCGTTGAGTCGCCAGGACGAGCTGGTGCGGGGAGGAACAGCCCGTAGGGCATGGAGCAGTTTGTTGGCGAAATCCTGGGCGTCGGCTTGGACGTACTCTGTCACGCTGGCGTGTGTTTGGGCTGCCTGCGTGTCTACTTGCACAATGGATTGGGCTGAGGAGAACAGTGTTCCGTAGCGCATTTGGAAGGTGTTGAGACTGACGCCCACGGCTAGGACGACATCGGCCTGGCGGAGCAGGTCATGGGCCCCAGCCCTGGCGAACCCGCCCGCGATACCCAGGTCCCAAGGGGAGTCGAAGAGGTTCCGTGCCATGACTGAGGTGGCAAACAGTGCGCCCAAGTCATCTCCTATATCCCGCAAATTTTCTGCTGCGCCTGCTTCCAGCGCACCGCGCCCACCCAAGATCAGGGGGCGTTCGGCCTGCCGGAGAAGACTGGCGATGCGTGCAACGTCTTCAGCGCTGGCCTGCGGCAGGACGTAATGAGGCAATGGGGTCACGGGTGTTGCTGGCTCTGCGGCGGCTGCTGCGATGTCGTAGGGGATGGCCAGGATGACGGGGGAAGAGGTGCGGTATGCAAGTTCGAATGCCTGATGAGTCATTGCTGCAGCGTTGCTGGCTGTGATGGTCAGTGTTTGAACGCCAAGACCTTCCGCGACCATTTCTTGGTCGATGTCGATTGGGCGGCGAACTGCGGGCGCATCTCCAACTATGAGGACCAGAGGGATACGGGCCATCCTCGCCTCGGTGAGCGCGGTAAGCGTGTTCGTGAAACCAGCTCCGTAGGTGGTTGTGGCAACGGTGGCTCTTCCAGATGCCCGGTAATAGGCGTCCGCCATCGCGACAGCTCCGGATTCATGGCGTGCGCTGATGAATGTTGTTCCCCGGGTGGTGAGGTTGCTGAGCAGGTGCGCGTTGCCGTTGCCCATGAGGCCGAATACCGCATCGCATCGCTCGGCGACGATGTCTGCTACGACATCGGAGACGGTTTGTTGGTTGAAAAACATGAATGTCCTTAGGGGAGTGGTGCAGGGATGCCCAGGCTGACGAGTGTTTCGTTGTTACGCCACGGCGCTGAGGGCGGATAACTCCGGATGTGGTCAGGTGTCAGATCAGCCAAGTTGGTGACGCCCAGGAGTTGCATGATGATCTTCATTTCAGCAGCGAGAATCTGTGGTGCCCGGTCTACACCCTCCTGACCGCCGGCCATCAGGGCATAGAGGTATGCCCGACCGATGAGCGTGAAGTTCGCACCTGCAGCTATGCAAGCGATGATGTCCCCGCCGGACATGATTCCCGAATCGATGATGATTTCTGCGTCCGGCCCTACTTTTTCGCGGATCGCCGGTAGTGAGAGGAAGGGCACGGGTGCCCGGTCCAATTGGCGTCCTCCATGGTTGGAGACGACGACTGCGTCGGCTCCTGCGTCGAAGGCCCGTACGGCGTCAGCGGGAGTTTGAATTCCTTTGACGATGAGCTTTCCGTTCCAGGCAGTCCTGAGCCAGGCCAAATCCTGGAAGTTCAGGGATGCATCGAACATGGCGTTTGCCTGCTCGGATACGGAACCATGGCTGCTGTCGAAGTTGGCGAAACCCAGCGGCTTTGTAGTCAGGAAATTTATCCACCATTCGGGGCGGTACGACGCGTCAAGAATCGTCTTCAGCGAGAGAGTCGGCGGCAAGGTCATCCCGTTTTTGACGTCCCGGTAACGAGCGCCTCCGACCGGGGTGTCGACGGTGACAATGAGGGCTGAGTAGCCCGCCTTCGCGGCCCTCTCGATCAGTTCGAGGGACCGGGCACGGTCTTTCCACAGATAGAGCTGGAACCAGTTGACGGCGGTAGGAGCTGCAGCTGATACATCCTCGATGGAAGTGGTTCCCATGGTCGAAAGAGCGAAAGGTATTCCCGCCGCTGCGGATGCCAGGCGACCGGCGATTTCTCCTTCGGCGGGGGCTAGCCTGGTGAGGCCCGTCGGGGCGATGCCCGCAGGCATGGAAAAATCCGTGCCCGCTATGGACCCGGAGAGGTCAACGCTGGTGACATCTCGAAGGACGTGTGGGACGAACTCAACGTGCTCGAAGGCTTCCCGGTTACGCTTCTGGGTTGACTCGCTGAACGAGCCACCGTCTACGTAATCAAAAGCTGCCTTGGGAGTTCGCCTGCGTGCGATTCTCCGGAGGTCGTTGATGGTTGTTGCGGAGTTGATGCGTGCCCGCCGGCGGTTGATGTCGATGGGTTTGAAATGCAGTAGTTCGCGGAGGCTGTCCACGCTGGGTACTTGCCGTTCCATGGCCGTCCGATCGATTAGTGGTGAAACCTGGTGCTGGCTTAGTTCCATGTAATGGGGAGGCTGGTGAGGCCACGGAAGACCCAGCCATCCCATTCAGGGTTTCTGCGAGAATCGGTGCGGAGGCCGGGGAATCGTTCGTAGGCGAGGGGAACAGCAATCTGCCCGATGGCGATTTTGGCTGCCCAGTGTCCTGCGCACAGGTGCACTCCGCTGCCGAAACCCAGATGCGCTTGTTTTGGTCGAAGGGGGTCAAAGACGTCGGCGGTTGCGCCGAACACCTTCGTATCCCGGTTTGCTGACCCGACAACTACTCCGATGCTGGCGCCAGCCGGGAGGCGTACGCCCCCCAGCGTTGTCTCCCGCGTGGTTTCACGTGGGTACATTCCGATGGGGGAAAGCCACCGTACGGCCTCGTCGAAAATTGAGGGCCAGAGTGCCGGATCGTGGGCTGCTGATTCCAGGAGGGATGTATCCCGGCTGAGGGCCCAGACAATATTGGTAATCATGTGCTGGGGCTCGTTCATGCCGCCAGCGATCGTTAGCTTGATGTTGGAAGCGACGTTCGAATGAGGAAGGCCACTGTTCGCCAAGGCCGACGTCATCGAGCCATCAGGGTTGGCCGCATAGTACGGAATGAGTTCGTCCAACAGCTCGTCCAGCTCGGACTGGGACGCATCGCAACGCCGCCAGATGTCAGGGTCATCCAGCACATTGCCGGTTCCCGCGATGAAATCGTGGGACCACCGCCGCATTTGGTCCACGTCGACGTCTTTTAGGCCCAGGAGATCGATGAGGTTTTGTGAAGCCACCGGAGCGGCGTAATCACGATTCAGGTCAGCGCTGTCGGGGCCCTCCCCTTCGAGAACCTCAAGGTATCGGCGCGCATTGCGTTCGAACACCGGCGCCCACGATTCTTTGATGTTCTTGGGGCGAAGAACAGGGTTGACCGCGGCACGGTCCGTCGCGTGTTCGGGGTCGTCCTTACGGAGCATCGGCCTGGCACCGAGAGCCCGATTCATGGTCGACCCGCCGACATCTGCCGAGAACGTCTCCTGATCCATTTCAATCTCGTGACAGAGTTCGTAGGAACTAACGAGGTATCTGTTGAGCGCAGGAACCCACGCTACGGGAGACTCTCGCCGCAGACGTTCATAAGTGGGATAGGGATCAGCCATCATCTCGGCGGGGTCCAGCCATGCCGCCTCTGGGGCGTCAGAAGAGGTGGAATCGGCGGCGACAGTGATCGCTGCTTTTTTGAGGGCGGACATAGCATCTCCGGTGTTTAGTGCCAGGCCGGATGCTGGAGCATCGTCGGCAGTGAAACCGAAGGGGCAAGTTCCTGCGGGGGTCGTCATTGAGCACTCCTGGAAGGTCTTTAGACATCAGTTTCGCACCGGAACTTCCTCGCGTAAATTGAAGATATTAGGGGTATTAGTTCAGTTTTAGGAGGGATTCTTATGGCCGGGTTCACTCTTCGGCAATTGGAACTCATGGTGGGGTTGGAAGAGCACCCAACCATGAGTTCAGCCGCTGCTGCCCTGCACATTTCGGAGTCCGGGCTCTCACACGCCATCACCGATCTGGAAAACCTCATGGGGGAGCAACTGTGTGTACGTCGTAAAGCCAGAGGTGTCCATCTAACGCCTGCCGGGGCGTACTTCGTCCGTCGGGCTCGCGTGATTCTCAACGATGCCAATGCTTTGGCGGGAGAACTGGCTGATCTCGACGGGCGGCTGAAGGGTCCTGTCTCTCTGGGTTGTTATCCGGGGCTTGCCAATACAGTGCTGCCCGCGATCCTTGAGGGATTTCCTGGTGAACACCCTGAGGTGCAACTGTCGATTTCCATGGGCAGCAGCAATGAGATGCTGTCGCGTGTCGTTTCAGGCGAGCTTGATGTAGCCGTTTTGTACGATTTGGGGCTTCCGCCGGGCTTGGTATCGCACAAGATCTACGACACGGAGGTTCTGGCGATTCTGCCTGAGCATCATCCGCTTGGCGGGAACGCCGCTATCGATCTTGCTGACTTGGCGGACGAACCCCTCATTCTGCTGGATTCAGCGCCGAGTTCCGACAACACTCTGCTCATGTTCAGCCAACGTGGGCTGAGCCCAAATGTGGCGCTGTCAGTGCCTCAGATCGAGTTGGTACGTGCTTTGGTGGGCCGCGGCCTCGGCTATAGCCTGCTGATGGCCCGTCCCAATTGGGTGCCGTACACAATTGAGGGGCGTCGAATCAATGCCGTTCCGCTGGCACCGGCTGCCGGTGCGACGTCGGTAGTAGCAGCATATTCACCCACCCCCGGGGTAAGCCGGCGGGCTCAAGCGCTGATCACGTACGCATCCGAAGTGTTCTCGTGACAGAAGGTGCCCCCGCCTGTGCCTCCGGGGGCGCCTTCTGTCACGAGAACTAGCTCGAGTATGGGTCGCTGATGCCGATGTATTGGGTGGTGGTGTACTCAGAGATGCCCTCGGCTCCGCCTTCCCTGCCGAGCCCCGATTGCTTGACCCCACCGAACGGTGCGGCCGCGTTGGAGATCACGCCTGCATTGAATCCGACCATGCCGAACTCAATCTGTTCCGCTACCCGAAGGAGTCTGTTGAAATCCTTGCTGTAGAGATATGACGCAAGCCCGTATTCCGAGCTGTTGGCAAGTTCTATTGCTTCTTCCTCTGTGGCAAATGTGGTGACGGGGGCTACCGGGCCGAAGATTTCCTGGCGCAGGATCGCAGCATTGTTTGGAACGTTCGCCAGGACGGTGGGCTGGTAGAAGAAGCCGGGTCCGTCTACCGGTGATCCTCCGATGGACGGGACTGCTCCAGCCTCGACCGCCTGGGTGACCAGTGCGTGGACATCGGCCCTCGCTCGTGCGTCGATGAGAGGACCGACATTGGTAGCAGGATCTGTGCCTCGTCCGACGGTGAGCTGGCCCATTGCTGCGGCAAACTTCCGAGTGAAGTCCTGCGCGACAGACTCGTGAACGAGGAAGCGGTTGGCGGCAGTGCAGGCCTCTCCCATGTTCCGCATTTTGGCGGCCATGGCCCCCTCGACGGCGGCATCGATGTCCGCGTCTTCAAAGACGATGAAGGGGGCATTTCCGCCTAGTTCCATTGAGCTGCGTAGCACGTTGTGCGCGGCGTCGGCCATCAGGCGCCTACCCACGGGCGTGGAGCCGGTGAATGAAATCTTCCGCAACCGGGAGTCCTTCAGCAAGGGTCCGGAAATCGCAGCAGCATTGGATGTCGATACAACATTCAGAACGCCGGAAGGTAGGCCGGCCTCCATCATGGTTTGGGCGAACAACTGCGCGGTCAGGGGAGTGAGGTTCGCCGGTTTGAGCACCATGGTGCAGCCCGCAGCCACGGCTGGGGCTACCTTGCGGGTGGCCATAGCGAGAGGAAAGTTCCATGGTGTGATCAGCAGGCACGGGCCGACCGGTTTGTGCTGGACCAGGATCTTGTTCTTGCCTTCAGGAGTGGTGAGGTAACGACCGTAGTCACGGACGGCTTCTTCCGAGAACCAGCGGAGGAACTCGGCCCCATAGGTGACTTCGCCACGGGCCTCGGCCAGCGGCTTACCCATCTCCAACGTCATCAATAGGGCGAAGTCTTCCGCCCTCGCGGTCACCAAGTCGAATGCCCGGCGCAGGATCTCGGCACGCACCCTGGGTGCTGTGCGTGCCCAATGTGCCTGAGCGGCGTCGGCCGCATCCAACGCGGCGACAGCGTCCGCGCTGGTACCAGATGCAAGCGTGGCGAGTACCTCCCCGGTAGCCGGATCGTGTACGTCAAAGGTTCCGCCATCGGATGCCTCGCGCCATTCACCGCCGATCAAGAGTCCTGTTGGAACCGCAGCGAGAAGCGCACCTTCGCGCTCCTCTCGGGAAAAGGCAGAAGGCGTGGCATCAGATACAACAGTCATGAGGTGTCCTAACAACGGAGTCAGTAACTAGTAAGAATTTCGCTGGTGGATGGTCGACGGTACTTGGCGGCCAGGCCTTCGGAGGCCCTGGCCAAAATGGCAACATCGGCCCCTACCAGCACAAAGGAGGCGCCGGCGTCGAGATACGCGCGTGCGGTGGCCTCGTTGAAGGCGTTGACACCGGCTGGCTTTCCGGCCACTTTCGCGGCTTCGAGGCAATGCTCGACGGCGGCACGCACCAACGGGTTTTCCTGCTGTCCCAGCAGGCCCATGGACGCGGCGAGGTCCGAGGGGCCGAGGAAGATGCCGTCCACGCCGTCGACAGCGAGGATGTCTTCGGCGGCGTCAACGGCGGCGGTGGATTCGATCTGAACGGTGATGCTGACGGTTTCGCCGGCTTGGGCGAGGTAGTCCGGGATTCGGTTCCAGCGTGACGCCCTTGCCAGGGCGGAACCGACGCCGCGGACCCCGTGTGGCGGATACCTCACCGCAGCAACGGCGGCGGATGCCTCAGTCGCGGAATTCACCATGGGGATCATCAGGTTCTGCACCCCGAGATCCAGGAACTGCTTAATCACGACGGTGTCGTTGACCGGGGGCCTGACCATGACCTGGACGGGGTAGCCGTGGATTGCCTGGAGTTGGGCGAGGATCGATTCGAGTCCGTTGGGACTGTGTTCGGCGTCGACCAGGATCCAGTCCAGGCCGGACCCGGCGCAGATCTCCGCGACGAGCGGGCTACCGGAGCAGACCCACATGCCGGCCAGTGGGCGTTCCGCCGAAGCGAGGGACGAGTAGAAGGTGGGGCTCAGCTGAAGTGACATGTTACGACTCCCAACGGTCCGTAGTCCGCGTGCACGGTATCGCCTTTGTAGACCCAGAGGGGCCGGGTGAAGGAGCCCGCGAGGATGATGTCACCGGCTTTCATCGAGTCCCCGTGCGCGGCGATCTTATTGGCCAGCCAGTGCACCCCGTTGGCCGGGTGGTCCAGTACTCCGGCTGCCACTCCGGTCTCTTCCACGGTCTGGTTTTTGTACAGGATGGCCGAGACCCAGCGCAGGTCCACAGCGTCGGGCTTGACCGGTCGTCCGCCGATCACCATGGCTCCCATCGCGGCGTTGTCCGAGATGGTGTCCACGATGGTCCGGCCCTCCATTTCGATCCTGGAATCGAGGATTTCGAGGGCCGGAACCACGTAATCGGTAGCGTTGAGGACATCGAAAATGGTGCAGCCAGGTCCCTTCAGCCCTGATTTCAGGACGAAGGCGAGTTCCACCTCAACCCGGGGGTGGGTGTACTTGTCCCACTCCATGGAGCAACCGGTTTCGAGGACCATGTCATCGAAGATCGCGCCGTAGTCCGGTTCGGTGATGCCTGTGGCGGCCTGCATGGCCTTGGACGTGAGGCCGATCTTCCGCCCCACCAACGTCCGCCCGGCTTCCTCGTTCCGCTGTCGCCACAGTTGCTGCACGGCGTAGGAATCCTCCACCGTCATCTCCGGGTAGCGGGCAGTCAGGCGCGGCACCGGGTTACGGTCCTGCCCCGCCTTCACAAGTTCATCAGCAATGGCTTCAATCGTCTTCGCGTCCAGCATCAACGTTCTCCTCAGTCGTGCGGGTGAGTCTTTATGAGGGTGGCCGGGCCTGCAGTTGCGATGCGGACCGGCCACCCGGTCTTAGTTAGACCTGCACTCCCAACTTGAAGCCCTCTGCGGAGTTGCCCTCGTCGGGGCGGGTGTAGGAGAAGCCGTCAGCGCCTACGGTGACGGCCATTTCGGACTTGTCTTCGCGTTCGATCACGGGTTGGGGGTTGCCGTCGAGGTCCAGGACCAGGGACGCCTCGGTGTACCAGGACGGGACCACGGGGTTGCCCCACCAGTCGCGGCGCTGGTTGTCGTGGACGTCCCAGGTGACGGTGGGGTTGTCCGGATCGCCGGTGTAGTAGTCCTGGGTGTAGATCTCTACGCGGTGGCCGTCCGGGTCCAGGATGTAGAGGTAGAAAGCGTTGGACACGCCGTGGCGTCCGGGACCCCGTTCGATGCGGTCGGAGATGCGCAGGGCACCCATTTTGTCGCAGATCTGGATGATGTTGTGCTTCTCGTGCGTGGAGAACGCGATGTGGTGCAGGCGGGGTCCGTTGCCACCGGTCAAGGCGGTATCGTGCACGGTCTGCTTGCGGTGCATCCACGCCGCGTACGTGACGCCGTCGGAGTCCTTGATGTCCTCGGAGACGCGGAAGCCGAGGTCCTCGAGGTATTTGCGGCCCCGGGGGACGTCCGGGGTGACCTGGTTGAAGTGGTCCAGGCGGACCAGTTCACCGGCGGAGTAGAGGTCGTAGCGCTGGGTGAGGCGTTCGACGTGCTCTACGTCGTAGAAGAACTCGTACGGGAAGCCCAGCGGGTCTTCCACACGGACGGAATCGCCCACGCCCTTGGTGAAGCCTTCCGTGCGGCGTTCCACCCGGCAGCCGAGTTCGCGGTAGTAGGCCTCGGCGGCGTCCACTTCGGCCGGGGACTTTACCCGGTACGCGAACGCTGCGGCTGCGGCAACCGGGCCTTTGCGGAGGACCAGGTTGTGGTGGATGAACTCCTCGAAGGAGCGCAGGTAGATGGTGTTCTCGTCTTCTTCGGTGACGTGCAGGCCCAGGAGGTCCACGTAGAACGCGCGGGATTTGGCCAGGTCCGTGACCACGAGTTCCAGGTAGGCGCAGCGGACAATGTCCGGTGCAGGGACGGTGGGGGTGGCGATGGGGCCGGTGAGGGGGTTGCTCATGATGGTCTCTCTTCGTTGAAAGGGGTCGGTGGGGAGTTGCTTTAGCCCTCGTTGGCAGCAGAAGCGTCGATGCTGCCGAACTTGGGGGTGTGCACGGACCCGAGGGTGATGTGCACGGCTTGCTGGCCGGTGTAGAAATCGATGGAACGGTAGCCGCCCTCATGGCCCAGACCGGAGGCTTTCACGCCACCGAACGGGGTACGGAGGTCGCGGACGTTGTGGCTGTTGAGCCACACCATTCCGGCTTCGACGTTCTGGGAGAAGTTGTGGGCACGGGTGAGGTTCTGGGTCCAGATGTAGGCCGCCAGGCCGTACTTGGTGTTGTTGGCCAAGGCGAGGGCTTCGTCGTCGTTCTCGAAGGGCGTGATGGCCACGACGGGACCGAAGATTTCCTCCTGGAAGATCCGCGCGTCAGGCGCGACGTCGGCAAACACCGTGGGTGCGATGTAGTTGCCTTCGGGCAGGTGCTCGGGTCGGCCGCCACCGGCCAGGAGCCGGCCTTCGGACTTGCCGAACTCCACGTAGGAAGCGACTTTTTCGTAGTGCTCCGGGTGGACCAGGGCACCCACCTGGGTCTTGGGATCGTGGGGATCGCCCACCACGATGTTCTTGGCCCGGGCAGCGTACTTTTCGCAGAATTCGTCGTAGATGGCCCGCTCAACCAGGATGCGGGAGCCGGCGGTGCAGCGTTCGCCGTTCAGGGAGAATACACCGAACAACGCGGAATCAATCGCGGCATCCAGATCTGCGTCAGCGAACACCACGCACGGGGACTTGCCGCCGAGCTCCATGGACAGACCCTTGAGGTTGGCCGCGGCGTTGCGGAAGATGGTCTGGCCCGTGGTGGTCTCGCCGGTGAAGGAAATCAGCGGCACGTCCGGGTGCTTCACCAGCGCGTCACCGGCTTCTTCGCCGAGCCCGTTGACCAGGTTGAACACGCCGGCAGGCAGGCCGGCGTCCTTGAAGATCTGCGCCCAGAGAGAGGCGGACAGCGGGGTGAACTCGGCAGGCTTCAGCACCACGGTGTTACCCGTGGCCAAGGCCGGGGCGAGCTTCCAGGACTCCAGCATGAACGGGGTGTTCCACGGAGTGATCAGGCCGGCGACGCCGATCGGCTTGCGGTTCACGTAGTTGATCTGTGAGCCCGGGACCTTCATGGCGTCGTCGAACTGGGCCACGATCAGGTCAGCGAAGAAGCGGAAGTTCTCGGCCGCACGCAGCGCCTGGCCCTTGGCCTGGGTGATCGGCAGGCCGGTATCGAAGGTCTCCAGCTCGGCGAGGCGGGCTTCCTGTGCCTCCACGGCGTCGGCGATCTTGTTGAGCACGCGTGCACGCTCCCGCGGCTTCATCTTCGGCCACGGACCGTTGACGAACGCTTCGCGGGCGGCCGCCACTGCGAGGTCGATGTCTTCCTTCTGGCCCGCTGCAGCGGTGGCGTAGTTGCCGTTGGATACCGGGTCCAGGACATCGAAGGTCTTGCCTGAGATGGAGTCGACGAACTGGCCGTTGATGAAGTGCTGGATGTGCGTGGGCAGATCCTCGGGAACGTAATGCTTGGTGGTTTCTACTGAGGTCGTCATCGTTGAAGTCCTAACTGTGGGTTGTGATTAGTCGCAAATTAGTTCTGAAGGGCTGCTTGGTGCTCGGCATACCGGGCCTGCCATTCGGCGTTCATCGGGTAGAGCCCGTCGACGCTGTTGCCTTCCTGGACCATCCGGAAAATGAAGACTTCTTCCTTTTCCTGGGCGATGCAGTCATCCACGAGTTCCTCGGCGATGGCCGGCGGGATCACCAGGATGCCGTCGGAGTCGGCCACGATGATGTCCCCGGGCTGAACCGTGGCACCGCCGCAGGCGATGGTGATGTCCGTATCCCACGGAATATGCCGCCGGCCGAGCACGGCGGGGTGCGGGTTCGCGAAGTAGGTGGGCATCTCCAGGCCGGCCACGGCCGAGTAGTCGCGGACCCCGCCGTCGGTGATGATCGCTGCAGCACCACGGACCTGGGCGCGCAGGGCGAGGATGTCCCCGACCGTGCCGGTGCCCTTCTCACCGCGGGCTTCCATGACCAGGATCTCGCCCTCGTTCACCGAGTCGATCGCGCGCTTCTGGGCGTTGAAGCCGCCGCCGTGGCCCTTGAACAGGTCCTCGCGGTTGGGAACGTAGCGCAGCGTGCGGGCCAGGCCCACCACCTTGCGGTCCGGGCGGGTGGCCTGCAAGCCATCGATGCTCACGTTGTTCAACCCACGCTTGCGCAGCTGGGAAGACAGGGTCGCGGTGGCAACCGACTCGAGCTTGGCCTTCAGCTCCGGCGTCAGCACACCCGCGGCAGGTGCCAGTCCGGCGGCTTCCCGCGAACCGTACGCCTCCTCCCGCTGCGTGTCATCAGTCTTGGGCCGGGCACCAAAGTCCGCGAACGGCGTCGTACCTTCGGTTACTTTGGTGGCCAGGCGGCCGGTGCTGAAATCACCCGCGGTGACCTCTACCTCCACAACATCTCCCGGCGCAGCGACCGAGGCGCCAGCGGGGGTGCCGGTGAGGATGATGTCGCCCGCTTCAAGGGTGAGCAGCTGCGAGAGGTCCGCGACGAGCTGGGCGAACGGGAAGAGCAGGTCCTCGGTGGTGTCGTCCTGGACGAGTTCCCCGTTGTGCCAGGTCTGGATCCGCAGGGCGGCGGGATCCACCGCATCGGCCGGAATCAAGGCCGGGCCAATCGGGGTAAAGCCGTCGCCGCCCTTGGAGCGGACGTTCGATCCCTTGTCCGCGTACCGGAGGTCGTACACACCGAGGTCATTGGAAGCGGTGACCCACTCGACATGGCTCCACGCGTCTTCCAGGTCAACGCGGCGGGTGGACTTGCCGATGATCAGGGCGATCTCACCCTCGTAGCCGAGCAATTCACAACCGGCCGGACGCTCAACCTCGCCCGGAGCATCCGCGGACCCCAACGCCAAGGAGGAGGACGGCTTCAGGAAGTATGAGGGCTGCGCCGGGGTGCGTCCGCGCTGGGCCACGCGGCTCGGGTAATTGATGTGGACGGCAATGACCTTGCGGGCGCGGGACAGCCTGTCCTGGCTGACTTCCTGGGTCCGGAACTCCGGTGTCATGGCGCCTCCTCCTGAATTTGATATGAAATCGTATACGAAAATAGAACGAAAAAATAGCGCCCACTGGGCCAGCGTCGCACCAGTGCCAGCCTCGCCGATATTTTGGGCGAGGCTGGCACTGATCTACGGGTGAACTTCTGCGGTGGCAGGATCGCTTGAGGGCACGTCGTGGAGTGCGCCTTTGGAAGTCTCCTTCATCAGGAGCACTGCGACGAGGCTGACAGCAGAGATACCGATGATGTAAGCGGAAATCAAAACCGTGCTGCCCGTGGCGGCAAATATTCCTGTCGCGATGAGAGGCGCGAATCCGGCACCAAGAATTGAACCGACTTGATATGCGATGGAGATTCCGGTGTAACGGACTCGGGTGCCGAAGAGTTCGGCCAACATAGCAGCTACGGGGCCATACATGGCGTAGGAAAAGAGTTGCATTACGCAAAGCGCGATGATGATGCCCCAAAGCGTCGCGGTGTTGATGAGTGCGAAGAAGGGGAAAGCCCAGAGGATCTGGCCTATGGCTCCGGCCAGGAATACAGGCTTTCGACCGATTCGGTCGGACAGGCGCGAGAAGTACAGCAGCCCGAAAGCTCCGATCAGCGCGGCGATCAACACCGACCACAGCATGGCCGAGCGATCCATGCCGATGACTTGGGTTCCGTAGCTGAGGCTGTAGGTGGAGATGATGTACCCCAGTGCGATGTTCGCGACGATTGCCAGGGATCCGAGCACGATGGCTTTTGGATACTTTTTGAATGCTTCTGCCAGAGGGAGGCGGGCCTCTGTGCCCTCGTCTCTGACCTTGGCGAAGATGGGGCTTTCTTCCACGCGAAGACGGATGAAAAGCCCGATCAGGATCAGTACCACGCTGATGAGGAAGGGCACCCGCCAGCCCCAGTCCAGGAAGGCGGCGGGGGAGAGTGTGGTTGTGAGAAGAATGAACATGAGGTTGGCGAGAACGAGTCCTGCGGGGACGCCGACCTGCGGCCAGCTTCCATACCAGCCGCGTTTGTGGGCAGGCGCGTGCTCCACGGCCATCAACACCGCACCGCCCCATTCGCCGCTTACTGCGAATCCTTGAATCATGCGGAGGGTCAACAGCAGAATCGGGGCTGCGATGCCGACGGCGGCAAAGGTGGGCAACAAGCCCACTCCTACAGTGGCTATGCCCATCATCATCAGTGACAGGACGAGCATCCTTTTCCGCCCGATCCGGTCCCCGAGATGGCCGAAGACGATGCCACCCAGGGGCCGAACGAAGTAGCCGATGGCAAAAGTTGCGAATGCGGCCATGGTTCCCGCTGCCGGGCTGAAGTCCGGAAAGAAGAGTTTTCCGAATACCAGGGCTGTGGCTGTGGCGTAAATGAAGTAGTCGTACCACTCGACGGTGGTTCCGATGGCGCTGGCCAGAGCCACGCGGCGGACCGTTCGTTGCTGTAGCCGAAGGTCCTTGGTCTCTGGGTATTGACCTGAAGTTGCAGTTGCGGACATCAATAGCCTCCTTGCTATTGGGGTCGACAAATCTTTGCGCCCAACGGGGGCTGTTTTTGTGCGACTGGAGATTTGAGTGTGACCCAGGACCCATACTGCGGTAAAGCAGGAATTGCGGGGGTTTTTCCACGGAAAAAGTGCAGAAGATTAGATGGGGGCGCTCCAGTCGATGGTTTTGGCGTACTTCACCAGGGCCCGCGCCCTGGAGGAGAGGTGCACCCCTTCGGCCCAAATCATGTAGACGACAATCTGAGGGACCGGAGGGGTGATTTCCTTCACCAACAGGGGTCTTCCCTCGTAGCTGTGATTGTTGCGTGGACGCTGAACCAACACGCTGTAACCTAGGCCCCGCCCGACCAGGGCCCTTACTGTTTCGTAGCTTTTTGACCGGTGACGAACACGCGGTTGCAGGCCACGTCCGGTGAAGAGAGCCATTGTATGGGTCGTGCTCGGAGGTACATCAAAGAGAATGAAGGGTTCCGATTCCAGATCTTCCAGCGAAATCGATTCTTGGTCAGCGCGTGGATGATCGGCCGGGATCAGGATGTGGGCCGGCACGGAATAGAGGCGGACGCGGTTGGGATTCCCCGAAATCTGCATGTCGTACACTACAGCGACGTCAATGTCACCGGCGGCCAAGGACTCCAGAAGTTGGTTTTGGGAGCCTTCAACCATGTTTACTTGGACTCTCTCATGCAGCTCGCCAAAACCCGCCAGGACCTTCGGCAGGACCGTTGGAGCGAGCGTCAGGTAGCAGCCGACCGTCACCGGTCCGGAAAGTTCTCCGCTGGGCGCCGAAGCTGAATGCTGAATTTCAGTGGCTGCCCGCAGGATGGAGCGTGCTTGTTCGTAGACTTGCTGCCCACTGGGAGTAAGAGCGAGGCCATGTGCCTTCCGGCGCACACACAGTTGCGCATCGAGGACCCTCTCAAGGTCGGTAATGGCCGCTGATAGCGCTGAAGCGGATACGTGCATTGACTCGGCGGCGGCCGAGATCGTTCCGGCGTCCGCGGCGGCTATGAAGTACTGAAGTTGTCGCAGCGTGAATTCCACACCAGTCTCGCTCTCACTCCGGGCACATCCACGGAAATTCTGAGGTATATGCGCTGATTATTGAACTTTACCTGACGAATGGTGTCTGTCCAGAATGTTTGTAGAGGCCCAGCGGGGCCACACGTACTACGAGGAAGTAGACATGACGACATCAGCGTTGATATCTGACTGGGTCACCCTGGACGACCTCTACAAGGACCCCTTTCCCATCTATGCCCGGCTCCGCCGCGAGGCGCCCGTGTCGTGGGTTCCGGTAGCCAACCGCTACCTCGTCACTCGCTATGAGGACTGCCACAACATCGAGTTGGACCAAGAAACGTTCAGCGCGAACGAGACTGACTCGCTGATGAAGGTAGTCATGGGGCACAACATGCTCCGCAAAGACGACCCGGAGCACGACGTTGAACGGAAGGCCTGGCAGCCGACCCTTCGCCCCCGCGCGATCAAGGACAACTGGCAGTCCGTGTTTGAGGAAAACACCGAGAAGTACCTCGAGGAACTCGCCGCCCATGGCCCCGGCGCCAACCTGATCTCGTCCTTTGCCGCCCCCCTAGCGGCCGAAAACCTCCGTCGCATCTTGGGTTTCGAGAATGCCCATCAGGAGGACCTGCAGCGCTGGTCCCAGGACCTGATTGACGGAACGGGCAACTACGGAGATAACGCAGACACCTGGGAACGCGCCAATCGTTCAGCAGCGGAACTGGACACCGCGCTGGACGAGATGATCGCTCACTACAAGACCAACCCGAACCACTCCATGATCTCCGGCCTGGTGAACTCAGCCGGATACCAAATGCCCGTGGAGCTCATCCGCTCGAACATGAAGATGACCATTGGCGGCGGGATCAACGAGCCCCGCGACGTCATTGGGACCGCTTTGGTAGGGCTTCTGCAGAATCCGGACCAGCTGTCGCAGGTGTTTGCCAACCCGGGGCTCTGGCCCAGCGTTTTTGATGAAACCGTGCGTTGGGTCGCGCCCATCGGCATGTATCCCCGCCAGACAACCCGCGAGGTCGAAATCGGCGGCGTCACTATTCCGGCCGGATCCAAACTCGGCATCTGCCTGCTCTCCGCGAACCGCGACGAATCACAGTTCGCAGATGCCGACAAATTCGACATCAACCGTGAAAAGCGGCCCCATCTTGCCTTCGGCGGCGGTGCGCACTTCTGTGCAGGTGCCTGGGTGGCGAAAGCGTCCATTTCCGGGGTTGCGCTGCCGAAGCTTTTTAAACGGTTTGAGGGACTGAAGCTTGACCAAAGCCGACCAGTGACCGTGGGTGGGTGGGTCTTCCGGGGCCCACTGGATGTACCCGTCACCTGGGAAAAGGAAACGAGGAACTAATGTCTGAAATCACATTTGTCGCTGCTGGCGGCAAGGAAACCACCATTGAAGCCAAAGACGGCGTCTCCATCATGAAAGCGGCCGTAGCCAACTCCGTGCCGGGCATCATCGGAGAATGCGGGGGACAGGCAATGTGCGCAACCTGCCACGTCTATGTCAGGGACGAATTCCTGGAAGCACTGCCCCCAATCAGTGATGACGAAGAGGAAATGCTTGAAGAGGCGACTGCACCGCGCGACGAGGAACGCAGCCGACTCGGCTGCCAGCTCCATGCCGGCAACGACTTCGAGAAAATCGTCGTCGAAATCCCAGGAAGTCAAATCTAATGACCCGCCGCGGAGTAGTCATTGTGGGAGCCGGCCAGGCCGGCATCCAACTGGCTGATTCACTGCGCCAAGAAGGTTACACCGGCCTGATCACTGTTGTCGGCGACGAAGCAGGGCTTCCCTATCAGCGCCCCCCGCTGTCCAAGGAGTTCCTGAAGGATCCTAATGAGATGCCTGATGCGCTCCCGCTGCGGGGCAGCGACTTCTACACGGACAACAACATTGAGTTGCTGGCCCCGGCCCGGGTTGTCAGCATCGACCGAGGCGCGAACTCGGTGATCTTGGACGACGGAAGCACCCTTGGCTACTACCATCTGGTATTGGCCACGGGGGTCCGAAACCGCAAACTCGATGTGCCTGGCGCGGAGGCCGCTGGCGTCGTGAACATCCGGACACACGAAGACGCCCAGCGGGTTTGGAACAAGCTGGGCGGGGCCAAGGCTCCCGTAGTGATCGGCGCCGGCTTCATCGGTCTCGAATTTGCTGCAGCAGCAGCTTCCAGGGGACTGCCCGTAGTGGTCCTGGCTTCTTCAGACCGCCCAATGCGCCGTTCGTTGACGCCTGAAACTTCGAAATACTTCAAGTCGGTACTTCCCATCAAAGGCATCGATATTCGGTACAGGCAAGACGTCGCCGAGATCATGACCGACGCCCAAGGGCACGTCAATGCTGTAGCCCTGGCTTCGGGAGAAGTACTCCAAACCGACCTCGTTGTTGTCGCGGTAGGCGTCATTCCCAACGACGACCTGGCCACAGCGGCCGGCCTGGAAGCCCACGATGGAATCCTCGTCGACGAGTATCTGGCGACGGATGATCCATGCATCTCGGCTCTGGGCGATTGCGCCAGCTATCCCAGCATCCATGCCGGCCAGATCGCCAGGCTGGAATCGGTACAAAACGCTTCCGACCAGGCCAAGTTCCTTGCCCGCCGGATCACCACGGGCAAGGCGGGAGGACGCTACTCCGAGGTCCCTTGGTTCTGGAGCCATCAAGGCGATATCAGACTGAACATGGTCGGAATTTCCCGTCCTGACCTGCAAACCGTGATACGCGGTGATATGGAGGCAGGGAAGTTTTCGGTGTTCGGTTTCGATGACGAAACGCTGGTGTGCGTCGAGTCCGTCAACGCATCCGTAGATCACATGGCAGCACGTCGAATTCTGTCCTCGGGGAATCTTCCGTCCAAAGAACAAATCATGGATCCCGACTTCGACCTGAAGAGCTTCTCAAAGAAAGCCCCCGTGACCGCGGGCTGACAGCTGCCGAATCATCAACTTTCCGACAGGACAGCACCACTGTTCCATGACCCGGCCGCCCTCTGCGGTGCCCCGGAAGGCAAGAACCAATGAATGCAATCAGCTATGGCGCCACCGGCGCGGCTCAACAGGCCATCGCCCAGCACATTGACGGGCTGGTTCAGGACAAGATCGCCACGCGGATTTTCGAAAAGGACCACACCTTATGGGGTTCGGCTGCGCAATCGGAATCAGCAATCCGCCTCGGGTGGGTGGACGCTCCGGCTGTTTCTCAGCCTTTGGTGAATCAAATCTTGGAACTGCACGATGCCTTACACGCAGAAGGTGTCGGCCGTATCGTGCTGTGCGGCATGGGCGGCTCTTCCTTGGCCCCCGAGGTTATTACCCGCACCGCAGGTGTCGAGCTGACTGTGCTGGACAGCACTGATCCTGAACAGGTCAGTGCTGCTTTGGCGGACCGGCTGAATGAAACGGCAATCGTCGTCTCGTCCAAGTCCGGATCCACCGTGGAAACCGATTCCCAGCGACGGGTCTTTGAGGAGGCGTTCACCGAGGCCGGCATCGATGCCAAAAGTCGGATCATTGTCGTCACCGACCCGGGATCTCCGCTGGACAAGGCCTCCCGTGAAGCCGGGTACCGTGCCGTCTTCAACGCAGACCCCAATGTGGGCGGCCGTTTCTCCGCCTTGACCGCTTTTGGTTTGGTCCCTTGCGGTTTGGCAGGGGTGGACATCCAGGCTTTCCTGGACGAAGCAGAAGAGGCTGCTGAGATCCTCAACGAGGATTCTGCGGACAACATCGGTCTGGCACTGGGCATTGCCTTGGGTGGTACCAGCCCGCTGCGCAACAAGATCGTCATTGCTGAGGACGGCTCGGGAATCGTTGGCTTCGCCGACTGGGCCGAGCAGCTTCTCGCTGAATCGACCGGCAAGCTGGGAACTGGCGTGTTGCCCGTCGTGGCAGGTCCCGATTCGCCCGAGGCTCTCGGTGGTGCTGAGGACGTCCTGGTTGTGCGCCTGGTCGGTGCCGGGGCCAGCGAGGAACTGCGTGAGAACGAGATTGCCATTTCCGGCGGGTTGGCTACCCAGATGTTCGTCTGGGAGTTCGCCACCGCAGTTGCTGGCCGCCTGCTGGGCATCAACCCGTTCGACCAGCCGGATGTCGAAGCCGCCAAGATCGCGGCGAGGGGTTTGTTGGACGCCCGCCCCGAGCCCACACCCGCCGCTTTCACCGATGGTGTCGTGGAGGTACGCGGTGGCGACTGGCTTGGTTCGGCGGCTTCAGTCACCGAGGCTGTTGAGGCACTGCTGAGCCAGTTGGGGACAGACGGCTATCTGAGTGTCCAGGCGTATCTGGACCGCGTAACGCATTCACCCCTTGAGGGCATCAGGGATGAATTGGCAGCAGTCAGCGGACGACCCGTGACCTATGGCTGGGGACCCCGGTTCCTGCACTCCACGGGGCAGTTCCACAAGGGTGGCCCGGCCATTGGTGTTTTCCTCCAGATCACAGCAGCAGCGTCCACGGACGTGAAGATCCCGGACCGCCCGTTCAGCTTCGGTGAGCTCATCCAGGCACAGGCCTCGGGCGACGCCCAAGTCCTCGAAGGCCATGCCCGTCCGGTCCTTCGCCTGCACCTCAGGGACCGGGCAGCAGGCGTGGAGCAACTCCGGGCCGGCATCAGCTCGCTATCCAAGATCACCACATCCGCTACTAACAGCTAAGGCCTGAGCAATGGTAGACACACTCCCTGAGACCCGGCTGGAGGGCCGGTACAGGAACCCCATGCGGGATCCGCGGGACCGGCGCCTGAACCGCATCGCCGGGCCCTCATCTTTGGTATTTTTCGGAATCACCGGCGACCTGGCTCGTAAGAAGCTCATTCCCGCCGTGTACGACCTAGCCAACCGCGGGCTCCTCCCACCGAGCTTTGCTTTGGTCGGATTTGGCCGGCGGGCGTGGAGCACCGAAGAGTTCACAGCGCACGTGCTGGAGTCGGTGAAGTCCTTTGCCCGTACACCATTTGACGCTTCTGTATGGCAGCAATTGGCCGCAGGTATTCGTTTTGTCCAGGGCGAATTTGACGACGACGATGCATTTGAGCGCCTCGGTACCGTGCTGGACGAGCTCGACGAGACACGTGGTACCCGAGGCAATCATGGCTTCTACCTGTCCATTCCGCCTAAGGCGTTTGAGCAGGTGTGCCGTCAGTTGTCCAAGCACGGGTTGGCCCAGGCCAAACCCGGCCAGTGGCGCCGGGTGGTCATCGAGAAGCCGTTCGGGCACGACTTGCAGTCGGCACGGCAGCTGAACGACATCGTTGAGTCGGTGTTCCCAGCCGATGCCGTATTCCGGATCGACCATTACCTGGGCAAGGAGACGGTGCAGAACATCCTGGCGCTCCGCTTCGCCAACCAGTTGTTCGAGCCGTTGTGGAACGCGAACTATGTTGACCATGTTCAGATCACCATGGCCGAGGATATCGGCACCGGTGGCCGGGCAGGCTACTACGACGGCGTAGGCGCGGCCCGCGACGTCATCCAGAACCACCTGCTGCAGTTGCTGGCACTGACCGCTATGGAAGAGCCCATCTCTTCCAACGCCGATGATCTGCGGGCCGAGAAGGAAAAAGTCCTCGCCGCAGTGAAACTGCCTCAAGACCTGTCCACCCACTCGGCGCGCGGCCAGTTTACCGGTGGCTGGCAGGGCGGTGAGGAAGTCCTCGGCTACTTGGAAGAAGACGGAATTCCCGCCGACTCCAAGACCGAAACGTACGCTGCCATTCGTGTCGATATCAACACACGACGCTGGAATGGCGTGCCGTTCTACCTGCGCGCCGGGAAGCGTTTGGGGCGACGGGTCACGGAAATAGCCGTGGTGTTCAAGCGTGCCCCGAACCTGCTGTTCCGAGACCACGGCGAGGACGACTTCGGCCAGAACGCCGTGGTCATCCGCGTCCAGCCCGATGAGGGCGCCACGATCCGTTTCGGCTCCAAGGTGCCGGGGACGCAGATGGAAGTCCGCGACGTCACCATGGACTTCGGCTACGGACATTCCTTCACCGAGTCCAGCCCCGAAGCGTATGAGCGGCTGATTCTGGACGTGCTGCTGGGTGAGCCGCCGCTGTTCCCCCGGCACGAGGAAGTGGAGCTCTCCTGGAAGATCCTGGACCCGTTCGAGGAATACTGGGCCGGGCTCGATGAACGACCGCAACCTTACGCACCCGGCAGCTGGGGTCCAGCCTCAGCCGACGAGCTTCTTGCCCGCGACGGACGAACCTGGAGAAGGCCATGATCGTAGATCTCCCCGACACCACCACTTCCAAGATCTCCAAGAAGATCACGTCGTTGCGCGAGCAGGGCGGTGTGATCGCCCTGGGTCGCGTCCTGACGCTGGTCGTCGTGACCAAGTCCGGGCGCGAAGAGGAGGCCATCGAGGCGGCCAACGAAGCCAGTTGCGAACACCCGTGCAGGATCATCGTCCTCACCGATGCAGGAGCTGAAGCCCCGGATCGGCTCGATGCCCAGATCCGCGTCGGTGGTGACGCCGGAGCCTCCGAGGTCATCGTCTTGCGCGGTTTCGGGCAAATGGCCCATGAGAGCGAGTCACTAGTTGCGGCGCTATTGCTCCCGGACGCCCCCATCGTGGCCTGGTGGCCGCACGGCGCCCCGGAAAGCGCACATGAGACCTCCATCGGCAGGATTGCGCACCGACGGATTACCGACTCCGCGAACGAGCCGGACCCTCGGGCAGCTCTGGAGAACATCCGATCCACGTACAAGGCAGGCGATACCGACCTGGCGTGGACCCGGCTGACGAGCTGGCGCATGCAACTGGCAGCGGTTTTCGATCAGATACATGCAGGGTCGGTCTCCTCTGCCCGGATCGAAGGCGCACCTGATTCTCCGAGCACTTTGCTGATGGCCGCTTGGCTGATGTTGACCTTGGACGTACCCGTTTCGATCGAGTCGAGCCAGGAGGGTACCGGTCTCCGTCGTGTGTGCCTCCAAACACCCGATGGGCGGGTCGAACTATTCCGTCCGGGAGTGTCGGTCGCTGAGCTGTCCCAGCCGGGCCAACCGGCACAGCGCATCACGCTTCCGCGCCGCAGCCTTAAGGACTGCCTGGCCGAAGAGCTCCGCCGGCTCGATCCGGACGAGATCTTTGGCGAGACCGTACACACGCTGCCTAGCAGAGAGGACATCGTGACTCCCAGTCCGGCCGCGGAGATCATCCTCGTCGGGTGACCATTCGGTCAGGTTCGCAAGATGTCCGACGTACCAACTTCAAGGGCCGAAGTTCGGCCCCCCACAATCCAAAGGAAGGAAACGAAACGTGAATCCCACTGTAACCGGTGCTCGTCCCCGGGATGCCGCTCAGTCCGTGACCACTAACATCTCCGTCATCCAAGAAGAGATAGCTGCAACGCTCGCTGGAGTAGACACACAGCAACTGGCTAAGGTTGCCGGTCTCGTCGAAAATGCTGATCGTATCTTCGTTTCAGGCGCCGGCCGCAGCGGGCTCGTGCTGCGTATGGCCGCCATGCGACTCATGCACCTAGGACTAACAGTCCATGTAGCAGGCGACACCACGACTCCAGCCATTGCCGCCGGAGATCTGCTGCTCGTTGCATCCGGCTCTGGAACGACCTCTGGCATTGTCATGAGCGCGGAGACTGCTTCCGGCGTTGGCGCACGGATCGCGGCCATCACCACAAACCCTGATTCGCCGCTGGCAAAGCTGGCAGACGCAGTTGTCGTAGTACCTGCTGCACAAAAAACGGATCATGGATCGTCTGTCACTAAGCAGTACTCCGGCAGCTTGTTCGAACAGACCCTGTTCCTGGCAACAGAATCGGTTTTCCAAACCCTGTGGGAAACGACCGATGAGCCAGCAGACAAACTTTGGCTACGCCACGCGAATCTGGAATAGCCCCTCGCCTAGTAGCCCACGAATTCCGCGCGGCAGCCCCGCACGGATTGTTTCACCCCACATAAAGAAAGAGAAAAACCATGAAACTCCAGGTTGCAATCGACCTCCTGACCACCGAAGACGCACTCGAACTGGCCGGCAAGGTCGCCGAGCACGTCGACATCATCGAACTCGGCACGCCGCTGATCAAGTCTGCAGGCTTGTCCGTGATCACGGCCATCAAGGGCGCACACCCCGACAAGCTCGTCTTTGCTGACATGAAGACCATGGATGCCGGCGAGCTCGAAGCCGATATCGCCTTCAAAGCCGGAGCAGACCTTGTCTCCGTACTGGGCAGCGCCGATGATTCAACAGTTGCTGGCGCCGTCAAGGCAGCACAGGCCCACAACAAGGGCATCGTTGTAGACCTCATCGGTGTTCCCGATAAGGTGACCCGCGCGAAGGAAGTGCGTGCATTGGGTGCCAAGTTCGTTGAATTCCACGCTGGCCTGGACGAGCAGGCCCAGCCGGGCTTCGACCTGAACGGGCTCCTTACGGCAGGAGAAGAAGCACGCGTGCCCTTCTCTGTTGCCGGCGGCGTCAACGCCAGCACCATCGCGGCAGTACAGAAGGCCGGTGCCGAGGTGGCAGTGGCTGGCGGAGCGATTTACGGCGCTGCTGACCCGGCGCTTGCAGCTAAGGAACTCAAGGCAGCAATCGCCTAGTACCCGACTCGAGAGGCGGTCTGCACATGGTGCAGACCGCCTCTCCGCTACACCTACTTCATAACTTGCGCGGCTGCACAGCGCAGCGGCAAACGCTCGGAAGGAGCGAAATGCAGCGTCAAAAACATTCGCAATTGAGTGGCGCCCGCGGGCTCCCCGGTTGGCAGCCGTTTCAAAACTGGGAAGCGCTGGCCCCGGGAGACCTGGTCGAGGTGTGGTCCGAAGGGACAGCGCTCCATTACGCCTACGTTGATGACCTCAGCGAGAACGGATCCATTGTTTGGCTCGTAGAGGACGGGACGGGCAGCCGACGGCTGGTCCTCCGGAGCGATCCAATAACTCTCTACGCGCCAAAGACAGAGAGAGTGAAGTTGGCGGAGCTCTCAGCATGATTACTTTACGAACTCCCAATGGACCACACGGCTGGTCATCCACCGGCGAAATAACCTCTGATGGTCGTGGCATGCAGAGCCCTTTGACCCCTGTGGAAGTCCTGGTCACCATCCCCGAGGACCGACACGTCCTCCTGTCCGAAGCAGAGAACAAGCTTCAACAAGAAGCTCTGCTCCGGAAAGCCTTCGGGATACTCGTCACGCGTCACAACCTTCACAAATACAGCCTGGAACTCAGCGCCGAGGTCCCTTTCGGTGAGACCCGTGAAAGATCCATTCTCTAGGAATCCTGCCTACGGCAGTCACCCGGTCTCGGCTTCCTGCAACTGGGTTGACAGCACCACATCTGATGAGAAGTACCAACCCCGCCGTGATCAAAGCCGGTAAATGACCGGAAGCCCTTCCATAAGCACCACTAAATCTGCCTCTGACGTTATCGATGCCCGGTTTCGGGCAGTCGACTGCCACATCCCTATCGAAAACCGCCTCCTTTCTTTCCCTTGAAGTCCCTACAAAATTGGAGTTTTGATGACAGCACACATCGGTGTCACCGGCCTTGCGGTGATGGGCGCCAACCTGGCCCGCAACCTCGCACGCAACGGCTTTACCGTGGCTCTTCACAACCGCTCCGTGGAAAAGACTGACGCCCTGCTTGAAAAGCACGGCGCTGAGGGTGACTTCATCCGCACGGAAACTTTGCAGGAACTCGTCGATTCCCTTGAAAAGCCCCGCCGTGTCCTGATCATGGTCAAGGCCGGCGCTCCCGTTGACAACGTGATCGAGCAGCTCGAACCGCTGCTCGAAGCGGGCGATATCATCATCGACGCTGGCAACTCCCACTACGAGGACACCCGTCGCCGGGAAGCCGCGCTGGCGAAGAAGGACCTGCACTTTGTAGGTGTCGGTGTGTCCGGTGGTGAAGAGGGTGCCCTGAACGGCCCGTCCATCATGCCCGGCGGTTCGCGTGAGTCCTACGACGCCCTTGGCCCGCTGCTGGAGAAGATCTCCGCGAAGGTCGATGGCGAACCGTGCTGCGCCTGGGTGGGCACCGATGGCGCCGGCCACTTCGTCAAGATGGTCCACAATGGTATCGAGTACGCCGACATGCAGGTCATCGGTGAAGCGTTCGACCTCCTTCGCTCCGGCGCCGGCATTGAGCCCGTTGAGCAGTCCAAGATCTTCGCTGAGTGGAACAAGGGCGATCTGTCCTCCTTCCTGATCGAAATCTCCGCTGAGGTCCTGGGCCACGTTGACGCCAGGACGGGCAAGCCGTTCGTGGACGTCGTGGTTGATGCTGCAGGCCAGAAGGGTACGGGCCGCTGGACGGTTATCTCTGCCCTGGAGCTTGGTTCCCCGGTTTCCGGCATCGCCGAGTCCGTCTTCGCCCGCGCGTTGTCTTCCCAGACCGAGCAGCGCAAGCTTGGCCAGGAACTGCTCGCCGGTGAAGAAGCCGCAGTGGAAATCCCCGAGACGTTCGTTGAGGATGTCCGGCAGGCACTGTATGCGTCCAAGCTGGTCTCCTACGCCCAGGGACTGGACATGCTGACCTCCGCTGCCAAGGAGTACGGCTGGGACCTGAAGCTGGACGAGATCGCCTCGCTCTGGCGCGCAGGCTGCATCATCCGTGCAGAACTCCTCAAGGACATCACCAAGGCCTACGCGGCCGAGGAGAAGCCCGCAAACCTGCTGTTCGCACCGGCCTTCACCAAGGCCATCGCCGAGGCACTCCCGGCCTGGCGCCGCGTCGTGGCAACCGCAGTCCAGCTGGGCATCCCGGTACCCGTGTTCTCGTCCTCACTGGCGTATTACGACGGCCTGCGCCGCAAGCGCGTGGCCGCTGCCCTCATCCAGGGGCAGCGCGACCTCTTCGGTGCGCACACCTACGGCCGTGTGGACACCGAGGGAACGTTCCACACCCTCTGGGGCGAAGACAAGTCCGAAATCTCGGCGGTCGACACCCACTAATTCTTCAGCCCAAAAATGCACCCTCCCACACGGGAAGGGTGCATTTTTGTATAGGGCCAAATTACCCAAGAACCCGTCGATGAGCCGAGGGACGCTCGTCATCATCCATCTGTTCCGGCCCTGAGTTGCGGGCGGCTGCTGATGTGACCCTGAACGCCACAAATACAAAGACCTCCAGACCCTTGGGGTCCGGAGGTCTTTGTGTCTCCGCGCTCCTGTCTGACGTTATGAGCCGGCGAAGGGTTCGTTGCGGGAAAGTCCTACCCTTCAGCGGTTGTTACGCGTATATCAGGAGCGAGACGTCAAATTGATGCCGAATAGGCACCTGGGCTTAGACGTTGGCAGCCACCTTGGTGGGGGAATCGACCTCACTGAGGAGCTCCTCGGTCTTCCCGATGAGCGTTTCAACCAGTCCGCGGAATCCTTCCAGAGCCGCTTCACGGTCAGGGCCGGCCGGCGGGAGGGGAGTTCCGACACGGGTGGTCAGACCCGAAAGCCGAGCGTCTTGACGCCACTGCACAATTTCCGGATCGCGGGACCAGATCATCTCACTATGGAAGTTGGCAAGGTAGGCACGGAGGAAGTCCGCCTCATCTGCAGGGTGGGCTACCGCGGGAGTGTAGTCATTCTTGGTGGCATCATCACTGAAGCGGGCCTCGATGTGAGCGATGAAGGCGGCACTGTAGACCTGCTGGCAGAAAACGACAGACTGCAAGGTGATGAGTCCCTCGCTAAAGACAGGAACAGTCTCGAGGTGGGCGAGGCCGTTGGCCGTGCAGTCAACGTAAAGGGCGCCGGGTTCCATTTCTCGACGACCGTTTTCCAGGGTAATGCCGGCAGGATCGATCTCGAGGACGCGTCCGAGGCGGACCACATCCGAGATCCGGCGGATGGCTTCATGCTCCGAGCGCGTAACGGTGGCACAACGGAAGGCTGTAGGTCGGACATCGTCGGAGAGCCGGAAGAAGTATCCACTCTCAATAAGCTTGTCGTACAGCTCATTCATCGACTCAGATCCCAGCCAGGAGCCGAAGAGAGCGTTGGCATAGCCGTCCGTCATCTCAATAAACTGCTCGCCAGGCTGGCAGACTTCGCGGTTGAACAGCCACGCGTCCCGGGGAACAACCCACGTGATGCTGTCCGGAGATACGCCTCGGTCCAGCAGCCACAGGGTTGCGTCGATTCCTGTCTTTCCGCCCCCGACGACGACATAGCGGTTGTAGCCTTGGCCGATGCGGGCGAGCCCGTTCGGAGGAACGACGTCAACACCGTTGAAGGCAAAGGGCGGGGGAGTCGTGGCCGGAACAGATACTTTGCTGTGAGTTGAATCGACCGTGCGCTTGCGTGCCTTGATGTCGATCTCTTCCCCGGAAAGGATGCCCCGCGCCTTGCCATCCCCGAGATATTCGGTGTTCGGCAGGTACCGGACGCGGCCGCTACCCAGGAACTTCTCGCTCATGACCTTTTCAAAGTAGTCACGAATTTCATCAGCTGTGGCGAGTTCCAACAAACCTTTGTTGTGCCCGCGGGTTTCCACGTGGCCGGTACCCATGGGCCGGGAGTTGACCCCGTAGAAATCCGAGGGCTGGTGGAGACGAACGTGGTCATAAGCGACCCGCCAATGTCCGCCTGGCTTGTCGTAACGATCAAGGATGATGATGTCGGCGTCAGTTTCATCCAGAAGGGTGTCAACGAAGGCCAGTGCGGTGGCGCCAGCGCCGACGACGAGGTAATCAGTAGCGAGTTGGGTTGTCATGCGTTTTCTCCAAAGTAGGCGGGGAAGAAGGCCCTGATTTCGTCGAGAACAATCTCGGGCTTTTCCAGAGCGGCGAAGTGACCGCCGGATTCAAATTCGCTGTAACGCGCGATGTTGTAGACGCCTTCGAGCCACTCCCTTGGTGAGGCGAACGGTTCCGCCGGGAAGGCAGCTACTGCGGTGGGGACGGGAATCTGCGGGGGACCGATGACGTCCCCGCCTTCGAGCGCGGATTCGCGGTAGAGGCGGGTCGAGCTGACGATGCTTCCCGTCAGCCAGTAGAAGTGCAGGTTGGTCAGAAGGATGTCCCTGGAGAAGGCTGCGTCAAGGTCTCCGCTGGAGTCGCTCCATGCGCTGAACTTCTCCAAGACCCAGGCGGCGAGCCCCAGAGGTGAGTCGGCCATTCCAAGCGTCAGTGCATCCGGAACCAGGCTTTGCACGTGAAGGTAGCCGGTGGCTTCATACATGCGCCCTCCCCATTCGGGGGTCGGGACGAAATCACCGTACGGGCCGGTGAACGGCATCGTGATGTGAAGGGCTGCCACTTCGTTGGGGTGCAGCCGGGCGATGCGCGCACCAATGAGGGTTCCCCAGTCTTCGCCGTGGACGGCGTAGGTGGGATACTCCAGAACGTCGTGCATGAGCTCGTGCAAAGCGTTCGCCATGCGCTCAGGCCCCCAGCCGGCATCGACCGGTTTGCCACTGAACCCAAAACCGGGCAGCTCTGCGATGACGACGTCGAACGAAGGAGCATCCGGTGCTCCGTGAGCTGCCGGGTCGGTGAGGGGGCCGATAAGATCCCAGTACTCAATGGGTGAGCCGGGCCAGCCATGAAGGAGCAGCAGTGGGACAGACCCCGGCTTGGCGCCGCGGATGTGCCAGAAGTGAATATCCACTCCGTCAATTTCGGTCAGGAAGTGAGGTCGTGAGTTGAGCTTCTGTTCCCAGGCCCTCCACGAGTATTCCTCTGCCCAGAAACTGAGCATGTTCTTGAGGTAAGGAATGGATGCACCGTAGCGGGTGCTCTCACCTTGGGGGATGACCGGCCACCTGGTCTGGCGGACACGCTCGCGCGTTTGGCGGATCAGATCTTCGGGGATGTCGATCTTGTACGGAGTAATCATCAGTTTTTGCCTCCATGCGCGCTGGGTGGGAAGACGAGGACCTTTGCTTGGCTGCGGTCCTTGCTGAGAACTTCCAGCCCGGTGGTGACGACGTCATCCAAGGGAATCCGGCTGGTGATCAGCGGGCGTACATCAATTGCCCGCGAGGCGAGAAGCCCGAGGACCTCGGGGAAGTTGTCCCGGTAGATGATGGTTGAGGTGATGCGGATTTCGTGGACCATCACCAGCCCTGTGTTGACGGTGGGGGGAGCGCTGAAGATCGACAGGATCACCAGTTCGCCGCCCTTCTTGGACAGCGTGAGAGCCAGATCGAGGGTGGGCTGCACTCCTGCGGCCTCGAAGACGACGTCTACTCCGCGGCCGTTAGTGGCAGTTTGGATGACTTCGTATGCGTCCTCAGTGGACGAGTTGATCGGGAGTGCACCGATTTCCTCGCCTAGGGCCAGGCGTTCCGGGACGATATCAACAAGATAGATCTCGCGGGCACCGGCTGCTTTGAGCATGAGCACGGTGAGCAGGCCGATGGGTCCGGCGCCGACAACGGCAGCGGTCTGGCCGACACGGAAGGTGCTGGCGACAACAGCTCGGTGCACCACAGCCAATGGTTCTGCGAGGGCCGCTTCGTCAAGACCGAGGCCGTCGGGAATTTTGTGAGCGGCATATTCTTCCACGACCACGTATTCGGCGAAGCCGCCATCGGCGTTGAAGCCGTAGAGGCCAACTTCGCCTGCACGGAAGTCACCGAGGTTGTATTGCCCTCGCTGGACGACAGGTGAAGAGAAGTCCTTCAGGACCGGTTCTATGGCCACGCGGTCACCGACCGCTAGGTGGGTCACATCGGGTCCGACCTCGACCACTGTGCCGGAGAACTCATGGCCTAGAACCAGCGGGGCTGCCCGGCCGCTCAGTGCGTGCTTTTCCAGTGATACCCCCAGCGGGGATTTGCTGAGGTCTTCGTGATAGGCGTGGAGGTCGCTTCCGCAAATCCCTGCCCAGGCGACGGCAATCTTCACTTCGCTTCCACCGATGGGCGGGATTTCGAAGTCTTCGACGCGTACATCGTGCACGTCGTGCCAAACGGCTGCTTTCATCTGACTCATGTTTGTCCTTGTCGTCTTTGACTTGGCGAAGGCGGTGGAATGGTCCACCGCTAGGGTGTTCAGACCGTGGCTGCGGCCACGAGTGCAGGGGACTCGTAGAAGTCGTCACTGCCCGGGTGCGTTGGGATCTCGATGTTGTATTCCGTGCGGAGCTCGTCCTGAACTCGACGAAGCGTGGGGACGTCGATCTGGTTGACATTCCTTCGGACCTGCAGGAACGGGAAGTCTCCCTGGAGGTTGGGCCGGTATTCGCGGCGCAACCGTTGCATGTTCTCCAGGTTCTCGCCTGTGACCGTTGCGGCGGCGTCTGCGGCAGCGACCTGGACGAGTTCGTCGAACATTGAGAAGGTGCAGTCGGCGAAGTGAAGCACACCTGATGCGTACAGCCCGGGGACATTCTGGGCCAAGGCTCCGAGGAGGAACTGTGGGTGTCCTTCGACTTCGTCCACGAGGCCGTCGGGGAGCCACGGGATGTGCAGGTCGTATCCGGTAGCCAGCACGATTAGGTCAAGTTCGAGCGAACGGCCGTCGGTGAAGTGGACGGTGCTGCCGTCGATCCGTTCGATGCCCGGGCGGTGCTCAAGGAGGCCGTGGGAGAGTGCATGCAGGACCTGGTTGTTCGCAATCGGGTGGGTTGTAGCTGGGGCATGGTCGGGTTGGGGGAGACCGTACTTTGACAGATCACCAACCCCGGCGACGATGAGCTCGACAGCCTGTTCGAAGTTGGGAGTGTCGAAGAGGCTGGTGGCGGGGATTTGGGCGTTGCCCTGGAAGATATCCGGCACCGCTGCGCCGAAGGCAACCTTGGGGAAGAACCAGTACCCCCGGCGCGTGGACAGGTACGCCTTATCCGCATGGAAAGCAGCATCGGAGACGATGTCGACACCGCTGTTACCTGCTCCTACGACGAGGACCCGCTTGTCCCGGAACTGCTTGGGGGAGTCATAGCGGGCGCTGTGGATAACTTCACCAGTAAAGGTCTCGACGCCGGGAATCTCAGGGATGAAAGGATCCCACTGCGCACCCCCTGCGTAAACGACGCCGCGGTACTCGGTAGTCTTGCCATCGGCGCGCGTAACGATCCAGTAGTCGCCGCGCTCATCTGAAACGGGCCGGGCTTCAGTAACTTCAGCGCCGTACGTGATCAGCTCTTCCAGGCCCGTTTCCTTGGCAAAGCCGTGGACATAGTCGCGAATCTGATCCCAGCGGGGATAAATCGGGTAGCTTTCGGGCATCGGGTAGCCGATGAATCCGCCGCCGTCCCGGCTGCAGATGAAGTTGCAGGACTCGTACAGTGGGGAGCCCGGGTTGTCGATGTTCCAGATTCCACCGGGTTTGTTGAACCGTTCAAGAATCTCCACTTCAAGGCCGTAACGCTTGAACGCCCGGGCTGCGACCAGACCCGCAGGTCCTGCGCCGATGACGGCAAATGTTGTCGGCAGGGCCGGTGTGGAAGTCTGAGTTTCGTTCATGTGGCAGTTCCCTCCTCATGCGCGGGTGACCTCGGTGTCACTGGGTGGGCCAGGACGGCGTCTATGCCGTCGGCAACACTCCGATGTGTGGGCCTCCGCGCTATTGCTATCTCTCGCCTCTAAGTGCGACGGATTCCAGTGTGAGCCGCGCCACCCAGCAGCTCAACGGCTTTGCGTAAAGCGGCCAGAAGTGGGGCTTCTAGCCGAGAGTGTTGCGCAAAGTGGCCTTCGGAGATTCCCCAAAAACGTGTGAATAATAGGCCGCGAAACGTCCCAGATTGCCAAAACCCCACCGTCGGGCGATTTGCGCTACTGACGCTTCCTGGGCGGTAGCAAGGATCAGTTCCTGGCGGGCACGCTCCAAGCGCACTGAGCGCAAATATTCGTGGGGAGTTGTGTCCAGGTCAGCTCGGAAGGCGGCTTGGAGGGACCTAACACTCACCCCGACATGGGCGGCCAGAGACGACATGGTGATTGGTTGGTCGGCGAACCGGTCCAGGTAGGCAACAGCCAACTGAACTAAGTTGTCCTGGCGTCGCTCCACCGCGCCGGCGGCTCCTTCAAGCCCGGCGCCACCGGTTAACAGGAGCAGGCCTGAAACTACTGAGTCTTGTAACGCCCCGCTTAGGAGAGGATTCGTTGTGAGAGTGCCCAACGGCGAAAGACCGTTAGTGAGCAATTTCAGCAGAGTGAGCCACTCATGTCCTTGCGGGGTGTTTAGCGGCAGGGACAGGTCGAAATGAAGGTCTCGTACAGGATGTCCGAAGAGCTCCGCTGCACGCAGCTCCAAAAGATCCTTTGAGATCTTCAGAGCGAGGACCCGCCCTTCCTGTTCCCACCCCTGAATGATGGCATGCTGACCCCGCTGATAAACGGCAGCGCTGCGGGTTTCGATAACCCGCGAAATGTCCCCACTTGCCGTCTTGAGCGGCCAGTCCAGAGGAACGTTGACGTGATAGGAATCGTCCAGCGGGGGTGTCTTGATGTACACGCCGCCGCTGTACTTCATGAATCCTACTGTCAGGTCAGCGCTTACCAGCGCCTCCACGGAGAAAGTCAGTGCCTCTCCTGAACTCAAAGGGGTAGCGCGGTGGGGGTGGTAAAGCCGTCCGCCTACAACGCTGGCACTTTCGAGGGAAGTTGCCCGCTCGCTTACAACCTGAAAGTGTCCGCTTTTGCGAGGCTGGTCCCCGGGAGTTTGCATGCCTTACTTCCTTGTTAGGCTCTTCGCTCAGCCTTGAGCGCAGGAGGGGAAACCTCCGTATAACCCAAGCTACTGTCCTGTAAACCTGCATCAGTACAGGTCTATACCTCAACCAGGGAACAAGGCCCCCAACACGGCAACGCCTGGTGGTGATGCCTGATGTCCCGAGGCGGGCTACTGGAAAACAGTAAGTCCGGTGCTTGGGTGGGCGGTAGCCCTCGAAGGGCGCCCACCGGGGTGGCAAATGAAGAATCGCGGCTGCATGACCGGCTTGTAGGGAACAATCAACCACTCTCCACCGTAGAACTCCACGTAGGAGTCCGCCGGGCAACTTACGAAAGCTTCTTCTCGCGTCATAACCTACGCCACCTTTCCTGCATCACTTGAGGATTGCTGATGTCCCTAGAATCCCCAAGAGTGCGGGGCCTGGGACGGGGGAAACTACCTGATTCACTACTTGATCTTCCCGTCGGGCGGCTAACTGGGCTCAACGCCCTGCTTCTACGGCTATTCTGGGCAGCAATCTTCATCGGGTAAAGTTCAATAATCAGCACATATTCTGCACTTTCTCTGAGGTTTGGGAAGTCCTACCTGCGGAAGGCTTCGGCATCGTGCCCGGACGCCTGGACCTCGCGAACTATCCACTAACCTCTGCCATTGCGTGCTGCAGGTGTGCTTTAGTAGGCGTATGGCGGAATCGATTGAGGATTACGCGCTGCTGTCAGACCTTGCTACGGGGCCTTTGGTCTCCAAGAGGGGCAGCATCGATTGGCTCTGCTTTCCCCGCTTCGACTCCCCAGCGACGTTTGCAGCACTGCTGGGAACTGAGGCCAATGGTCGCTGGGTCCTGGCACCCGACGATGCTTCAGCGCATGTGATTGATCGCCACTATATTGACTCCACTTTCATATTGGAGACAACTTGGGAGACAAATAGGGGGCGGGTTTTGGTTACCGACTTCATGCCCGTAGGACGACCGACTTCATCACTTCTGCGTCGCGTCAACGGGTTGACGGGGGTCGTCAGAGTTAGCCAGGACATAAGCATCAGGCCCCAATATGGCGCCATAAGGCCGTGGATGAGTAGAACGGGCACAAAAGAGCGAAACTCCCTTCAAGCGATGGCCGGCCCGGATGCCTGGGCCTTGTACTGCGACCCACTTCGGCTCCGCACCTGGAAGGCCACAGCAGCACCATCGATGTAACTGCGGGCGACCAAAGGGATTTCGAACTAGTGTGGTTCCCGTCATACCGGGAACCCCCTTCGCCCACCGACTTTGACGGGGCACTTCAGCAGGCTCTCATTTATTGGACGACATGGGGCGGCAATTGCCGCCAGGACGGTCCGTACAGCCCGGTGGTCAAACGCTCAATTCTCGTACTGCGGGCCTTGACTCACTTCGAGACCGGTGGAATTGTCGCAGCTCCCACCACGTCCCTGCCAGAGGAGTTCGGGGGAACCCGCAATTGGGACTACCGGTTTTGTTGGCTCAGGGATGCGGCCCTCACCCTTGAATCGATGCTGACACACGGCTACGAATCGGAAGCATTGAGCTGGCGTCACTGGCTGCTTCGGGCTTTGGCCGGGGATCCCGAAGACGTGCAGATAATGTACGGCATAGCGGGCGAGCGGGATCTGCCGGAAAGAGTTTTGGAGCACCTTCCCGGTTATAACGGATCAGCCCCGGTTCGCATCGGTAACGCTGCGTCTACCCAATACCAAGCTGACGTCATTGGTGAAGTGATGGTCGCTCTGGAACGACTGCGGTTGGCCGGAGGGCAGGAAGATTCTTTCTCCTGGGCCCTTCAACGGGCGCTCCTATCGTTTATCGAGCAACACTACGACGACGAGGACTACGGCTTATGGGAAATGCGCGGGTCGAGCAGATACTTTACGCATTCACGGGTGATGATGTGGGCGGCCTTTGATTGCGGTGTTCGGGCCGTTTGCGATCATGGGCTTTCCGGGCCAGTCGCTCACTGGTCGGCACTACGAGACCGGTTGCACGCAGAAGTGATGGACCGCGGTTTCAACAGCGATCTCAACAGCTTCACGCAAACCTACGGCGGTTCCCAGACCGATGCAGCCTTACTAGTGCTTCCTCAGGTTGGATTTCTTGCCTACGACGACGAGCGGATGCTGGGAACAGTCACCCGGATCGAAGATGAACTTGTTACCAGCAATGGGCTCTTGATGAGGTACCTCACTGATACCGGAGTCGATGGACTTGAACCAGGAGAGCATCCTTTTCTTGCTTGCTCTTTTTGGCTAGTGGAGCAGTACGCCCGCACGGGAAGGCATGCCGAGGCTCAAGTTCTTATGGACCTGTTGGTCGGCTTAACAAACGAACTTGGCCTTCTTAGCGAGGAATACGACGGAGATCAGAATCGCATGGCTGGCAATTTTCCGCAGGCCTTTTCACATCTTGCTCTCGTCCGAGCAGCGGACGCCATGCATGGAGTCGATCGGTTGAGCATGGCTTACAGAGGTCTCCGGAATCCAGCGGTCACGCGACGCCCCGTCGCAGGCCACGATTAGCGTCTGATCGGTTGAGCAATGAATAATTCCGGGCGTCGATGAGGTCCGCTTCAGGATCGGGAAATCTGCCCCTGCAGTTGACCAGATTCGTTGGCCGTCGTCGGGAACTCATCAACGTGCGTGAGGCAATGAGCGGGTCACGAATGGTCACCCTAGTGGGGCCCGGGGGAGTGGGAAAAACGAGACTTGCCCTGCAAGTCGGGGCAACGGTAAGACCATCTTACGATGACGGCGTTTGGTTCCTTGATTTTTCATCAGTGGACGATCCTGCGCTGGTCCCCGACGCCCTTTTATCTGGGCTGGGACTTCGAGCGATCTCCACCCAACGCGCGGCTGCTCAACTCATGTCCTACCTTGCCGAACGCCATCTTCTATTACTGCTAGACAACTGCGAGCATATCCTCAGCGGTTGCCGACAATTGGTCGAGTCGCTCCTCGAGAACAGTCCTCGACTGAATGTCTTGGGGACAAGCCGCGAACCCTTTGGCATCAGAGGCGAAAGGGTTATTCCCGTTCTGCCCTTTGAACTACCACAGCAGGGCGAAGCACTAGACGAGACAGCTGTCCGTCGCTTCGATTCACTGGCGTTTCTTTGTGACCGTGCAATGGCGAACTCACCGGATTTCCGCATAAACAATGAAAATGTGGCAGCAGCTGCGGAACTTTGTGCGCGGCTCGACGGCATCCCGCTTGCTCTGGAGCTAGCGGCCACACGTCTTCGGTCTCTCAGCATCGGGCAACTGCTGGAGCGGACAAAGAGCCGCTTTGCCATTCTGACGTCAGGGAGCCCAACGGCGCCGGCCCGTCAGCAGACACTGCGAGCACTCATTGATTGGAGTCACGATCGCTGTTCTGCGGAAGAGCAAGTCCTATGGAGAAGGATGTCCGTCTTCGCAGGAAGCGCTGACCTTGAAGCCGTTGAACAAGTTTGTTCAGACACAGTTCTCCCTCGCGGCCAGATTCTCCCCTTGATCGATTCGTTGGTATCTAAGTCGGTCCTGATCGCCATCGTAACGCCGAGCAGCGTTAGGTACAGGGTCCTCGAGACAATCCGGCAATATGCCCTCGAACGCGCTCAATCACTCGGCGAGGACGATGAACTGAAACAACGGCATGCCCTGTACTACATGAGACTCGCGCAAACCAGCACCCGTGAGTTCTGGTCGACAGAACAGGATGCTTTGATAGGTCATTTACGTCTGGAGCACGAGAACCTTAGAAGTGCCCTCGCATACCTACTTTCCCTCCCCGAGGCTAAAGGTGGGTCAGTGCTATTGCTTGCCGCCGAGTTGCGATTCCACTGGATGGTGGGCGGATATGTCAGTGAGGGAAGGCATTGGCTGCATCTTGCCCTTGCAACACCCGGTCATGAAGAAGTTGATCGAGCACGCGCACTCTGCATCGCCGCTTGGGCAGCTGCTGTACAAGGCGATCTTGCTGAAGGACGGGAGCTCCTCGACTCGTGCACGAGACTAATCGAGAATCTGAAATGCAGGAATCAGATAGCCCTGCTGGAAGCTGAGGAGCTTCAGTCCCAAGTTCAAACGTGGTCGGGCACGATTTTGCTCTTCGGCGGAGACCCGGAGGGTGCCGCAACCCTATTCGAAGGAGCACTGGCTCATAGCCGGCAAAAGAATCACATCGAGGGCATCATGCTTGTGCTCCTGCAGCTGAGTGTCGCCTACGCGGTAATGTCGGACTACGAAAAAGCCGACGCGGTTTCTACTGAAGCAATTGAACTCAGCGAAAGCCTCGGAGAAACTTACGTGAAGTCCGTGAATCTTTGGTCCCAGAGCTACTGCTCCTGGGCCCAGGGAGATCCGGAAAAGGCACTTCAGTACGCCCACGAGAGCCTGAACCGCTCTCTAATCTTTGACGATAAAGTCGTCACAGCACTCAACCTTGAAGTGGTCTTTGGAGCCCTGGCCCAGTTGGCAAAGTACGAGGACGCGGCCATGGTCAGCGGCATGGCAACCCGCAGTTGGGAGTCCGTGGAGAGCAGCATTGCCGCGTTCGGGCCGGAACTTGCCCGCGCGCATGACCGGGCGGCGGAGCGAACAGCGAGAGCCTTGGGTCCCCGTCTTCATCGTGAGGCAGTGGCCCGGGGCTACAAAATGGGTGCCGACGAAGTTATAGCTCATCTCTTGGGCCTAGCGCGCCCAACCCATAAGTCGGCTGCTCAAGGGGTCGTGGAAACGCTCACAAAGAGGCAGCTTCAAGTTTCCCAACTGATCGCTGCGGGACAGAGCAATCGGGAGATCGCTGACAACCTAGTCCTCTCAACCAGGACCGTCGAGGGGCACGTGGAGAGCATTCTCGCGAAGCTAGGTTTGAAGTCACGCACTCAAATCGCATCGTGGGTTAATCAACGATCGGTGCTTGAAAACTGAAGAGAAAATTCCCACAACTGTGAGGAGACCCAAGGACATGAAATTCATTCCCGGCATAGACGAGCTGACCCGGAGAAACGCCGGAGGTCTCGCGGCATGGGAGTTCTCGCAGCTACTTCTACTCGCGTTGTTTAAACGCCGATAATGGACGTTTCGTTAGCTATGAGTCAGGTTCGGTTGTGAGTCCTCCGCATTGAGTCGTTCAGGTGCTCATCGCGCAGGATGCGGCTATTGGGGGCTTGTTTTGCGGAGGTATTCGCGCAGGCCTGGGATGGCGAAGTCGACCTTGCCGTATGCAGGGGCTTCGATGAGTCCGGCTGCGATGAGACGTGCCCGGTAGTTGGCCACGACGTTGCTCTTGGCGTTGAGCCGTTTTCCGATGTCGCCTGCGACAACGGGGCCGTCGTCTTCGGCCATGGCACGGAGAAAATCCTTGTCTTTGTCAGACGCGGTGGAAAGTGCCGCTTCAATGACGGTCGCCTCGTGGCGACGGGTCGCAGCATTGATGGCCTGGGTGATGTTTGTCTTTTCCAAGGCCATGTCATTGATTTCGGCCTGCCGCCATAACTGGTATCCGATGAGCTGGATCAGGAACGGGTACCCTCCGGTTGCCTCAGCCGCGTACCGGACCAAGTCACTACCGATGCTGATGCCCGCGTCGCGGAAAGTGCTGGCGTAGGAACGTTCGACATCGGCAATCGCCGCGGCGTGCAGGTCGATGCGTTCTGCCCGGCGCAGGAATGTTGCTACTCCTTCGTTGAGCAGGTCCGAGACCGCTGCCGGCAGCCCGGCGAAGATCAGTCCTATTGGAAGCCCGTCGCGGATGAAGTGCTGGACGTCGGCGGCAAGCTGGGACAGTTCTGTACGGTCTGCCGAGTGGATTTCGTCAACGGTGAAGAGCAGCCCGGTCTTTTTCTCCGCGAGGAGGTTCAGCAGCTGGTTTCCCAACCGTCTCCAGTCAACCTGGCGCTCGGGCGGCAGCTGGGTAGTAACGGTGAACCCTGCCACGCCCAACGCTGTAATCCTGCGACCGGTCGGGCCGGAGCCGAGTTCGTCCAGGTGCAGCCGCATGGTCTCGCCGATCCGTCCAACGAATCCCGGTGTGGCCGTCTCGGGAACAACAACCCAGCCTTGCCGGGCGGCCGTGCCCTGCGCTGCACTGAGTAGGGCAGTCTTGCCGATGCCGCGGGCGCCTGTGATGATGGTCAGCAATCCGGGAGCCCCGGAGCCAAGCTGCAGGCCGTACTCAAACTCATCGAGCATCCCCTCGCGGCCAATGAGCTCAGGGGGAGTGGCGCCAGCAGTTGGGCGGAAAGGGTTCATCATCGCAGATCCTGTGAGTCCTTGTGAGTCTTGTGAGTCCTTGTGAGTCTACTCCGCCAAGGGCACCACCCGGGCATCGCTCGTCGACCGGTGGTTCCGTCCGGGATGTCCAGCGCGGCAGAAGCTATCGATTTTCAACACCAGCAACGCTAGAGCACTGATGCAAGACCTCAGGGTGGTCTGTTGCAAACGGTGCCGGGCCAGGCAGGCCGATGGCCGTCAGCGCGCGTCGACCTCGGGATCAGCCGATCGGAAGAATCGGATGTGCTGATGACTCCTGTTCCTCATCGAACCAGCGCACCACGCCGCTGCCTTCATAAGCCCGGCTGAGCATCTCCTGCAACCCCGCCGCCTGCCGGACCGAGAGGTCCAGCTGTTCGACGGCTATCGAGACGCCGACGGCGCTTTCGTCGTGATGTTCCGCGAATTGGACTCCCGGCGTGGTGCGTTTGTGCCATTGGGCGAGTTCGCGCAGAGCATGCTCAATGGAGCGTTGCGCGTCCATTAGGGCACCCAGGACCTGACCGCTACTAGAGGGCCTGTCGAGCCGTTCACTGAGTTCGGCGAGCTCACCCGCGGCGAGTCGGAGGCTGTCGGATGCCTCGACCGCGTCTTTTGCCCTCATGCTGTGCCTGCTTCCCGTCGACGCCGTGACCACCAGTCTACGTAAGGTTGCGCGTGACCAGCCCAGGCCACGAGCACGTTCGTCTGGGGCGAGGCGGGTGACCAGCGGAAACGCCACATTACTCAGGGAACGGGAGTTATTTCAGCCACTTCTACTCGCCCCCCTCGAACGCCGATAATTGATCTTATGTAAAGTAAACCAGTGATTATTGCGTCGGGTGCACGATTCACTCCTCCTCCGCCCGCCGCGGCGGACCCACCAGAAGCACAATGATGCTTGGTCTGCGCAGCGTGGCGCCGGGATTCAGTTGCCTGTCACTTGACTGAGGATCATCCGGGCGGCATCAATAGGAAGGTACCGATTTGGTACCATTGAGTCATGGCAATGAATCTGCGTGTCCCAGAAGACCTTGATCGCCGATTGGAGAAGTTGGCCGCTGAGGAACACACCTCCAAGTCCGCGCTCCTGCTGCAAGGCGCGGAGCTGGTTCTGCAGCGCCATGCCCGCCGACGTGAAATTAGCGAAGGCCTTGATTTCGTCATGAGTCACGATGCTGAGCTGCTGACCCGGCTTGAGGACGCGTGACAGCGTACCTCGACATTGAAGACGCCCTTCAGGTCGTTGACCGGTACGGCTTCCACATCCGCGACGTTGGCTTGTTGGCTTCGGCGCTGGCCAGGCCGGCTACAACCGTCATGGGCGCAGAAGCTTATCCAGATCTTGCGTTGAAGGCCGCTGCGCTGCTTGAGTCCGTGGCCCGGTTCCATCCAATCATTGATGGGAACAAACGAACTGCCTGGACGCTCATGGCGCTGTTGCTGTGGGTCAACGGCTACAGGCACGACTTCACCACAGACGAGGGATTCGAGCTTGTCGTTGGTGTCGCCGCAGGCGCCATTGAACTGCGGGATTCTGCCGGCAAGATTTCCCGGCATCTGGTGCCACGCTGATCTTCCTCAATTCGCCATGCGGGAGCGGCCAGCGCCATATCGAGTCCGCGTTGAGGGGTTCTTTGGGTTGCAGAACCATTGGAAGCCTGGACAGCCGGGCGTAGCGTGTCCTCGTAGTCAGCATAAAACCTGCGTATTGCATCCCAGCCGTTCAGGAAGTCGATGGGCTCCGCTGTTAACGACGACGACGGCGGGAGTTACCTCCCGCCGTCGAGCGTTGTTCGTCTTGGCGCCTCGCGTTGTTGGCGCGGCGCTCAGCCTTCGAGCTTGGAATGCTCGCCCAGACGGTGCCATGAACGGTTGTGGTAGACCAGGGCGTCGCCGGGTTCTCCCGCTGGGACGTCACGCATCACGCGGGACTCCAGGGCGTGAACGGCGATGATGGTGGAGGTCCCTACCTCCATGCGGTTGATGACGGCGCAGCGCACCCAGGCGCGGACGTCGTCATACACCGCTTCGCCGGTTGCAAGGGCTGACCAGCGGTGCGTCTGGTTGAAGCGGTCGGCGCCGGGGGTCGCTCCAAACTTCGCCAAGTCGACGTCGTGCGCGTCCAGCAGGTGCACGACGACGGTTTCGGCGCGCGAAAGCACCGTAGACGCAGAGGACAGTGCCGAGACCGAGAAAATCAGCAACGGAGGTTCCGCGCTCACTGACACCACGGACGATACTGTCAGTGCCACCGGTCCTTCGCCGGCATCGGCCGTGATGACGGCGACACCGCCTGGGTGGCCACGGAACAGTGCTTTGAATTCGTCGGCTGAGAGGGAGGACGGGAAGCTCTGGTTCGGAGCCCCCAGCCAGGTGTCTGGGGGGTAGGCGTGAAACATTGTTAGGACACCTTGGGTGCGGAGCGGGCTAGTTCCTCGCGAACGATTCTTGTTCCTGCGCTGAGGGCACTGAGTTTGGCCAGTGCGACGTCCCGGGGGAATGGTGCCATGCCGCAGTTGGAGCTGGCTATGAGCTTGTCCGCATCGACGAACTGCAGGGCTTTGCGGAGGGTGTCGGCGACTTCCTCCGGGGTCTCGATGGTTTCGCTTGCGACATCGATTGCCCCGAGCATGACTTTCTTGCCGCGGAGGAGCTCGATGAGGTCCATGGGCACGTGGGAGTTCTGGGATTCCAGCGAGATGATGTCGATGCTGGAGCTCTGAAGCAGCGGGAACGTTTCCTCGTACTGCCGCCACTGCGAGCCGAGCGTCGCTTTCCAGTCGTTGTTGGCCTTGATCCCGTAGCCGTAGCAGATGTGCACGGCGGTTTCCGCGCGCAGTCCTTCTGCCGCTCTCTCGAGCGCAGCGACGCCCCAGTCCTTGACCTCTTCGAGGAAGACGTTGAACGCGGGCTCGTCGAACTGGATGATGTCCACGCCGGCCGCTTCGAGTTCTTTCGCCTCCTGGTTCAGGATCGCAGCGAACTCCCAGGCCAGCTTCTCGCGGCTCTTGTAGTGGTCATCGAAGAGTGTGTCCACCATGGTCATGGGACCGGGAAGAGTCCATTTGATCGGCCGGTCGGTGGTTGCGCGGAGGAACTTCGCGTCGTCGACGAATACCGGCCGCTCGCGGCGCACCGGCCCGACGACGGTAGGCACGCTCGCGTCGTAGCGATCGCGGATGCGCACGGTCTTGCGCTGTTCAAAGTCCACCCCGCTGAGATGCTCTATGAAGGTGGTGACGAAGTGCTGGCGGGTTTGCTCGCCGTCGCTGACGATGTCGATACCGCGCCGGCTCTGCTCGTGGATGGCAATACGCAGCGCATCCTGCTTGCCCTCGAGCAGCGCATCTCCCTCCAGCTTCCACGGGGACCACAGAGTCTCCGGCTGTGCGAGCCACGATGGTTTGGGCAGGCTTCCAACAACAGTGGTGGGCAAAAGTGTGTTCATGATTGACGTTTCTCCGTGGGTCAGTTGACGAGGGCGGGGTATTTGGCGGTCCACTGGTCCAATAGATCCTTGTGGGGCGTAATGAAGTGTTCCTCCGTGTACTTCGCCTGAGTGACCGCGAGCTGACTGCGCTCGACGCGGTCGTAATCGATCTGGGTCCGCGAGTAATCCTGCTCTCCCAGGCTCGGTTGGTAGACGACGGCGGCGGCGGAGTTCGCGTTGTAAATTTCCGGGCGGTAGATCTTCTGGAACGTCTCCATGGTGCTGATGGTGCCGATGAGCTGCAGGTTGGAGTAGTCGTTGAGCAGGTCGCCGCGGAAATAGAAGGCCAGCGGCGCAACGCTGCCGCGTGGCATGAAGTAGCGCACCTGCAGCCCCATCTTTGCGAAGTAGGCGTCCGTCAGTGAGAACTCGTCCTGCTGGTACTCGACGCCCAGGACGGGGTGATGGTTCTCCGTTCGCCGGTATGTCTTGGTCGTGGAGACGCTGATGCACACCACGGGTGGCTGCGGGAAGCGTTCCTGGCATGCCGGGGAATCGAGGAATTGCTGGAACAGTTTGCCGTGCAGATCGCCGAAGTCCTCGGGAACGGTGGGCTTGCCTGCCTCCGCTGCTGCCGCTGGCAGTACGACGCTGAAGTCGAAGTCACGGACGTAGGAGGAGAAGTTGTTCCCCACGATCCCTTGGTGGCGGACCCCGTTCAGCTGGTCAACGATTTGGATGTCGAGAACCTCGAACAGGGGGAACTTCTGATCGGTGCCTTCGGCAGTGAACTCTATCTGCACGGAAACGATCTCAAGCTCGAGCGTGTAACGATCCCGGTCCGGGTTGTCCCAGCTTGCGAGATCGTTGAAGCGGCGCCGGATCATGGTCAAGGCGTTGCGGAGGTTCTCCTGGCGGTGCTCGCCGCGTGCCAGGTTGGCGAAATTCGTGGTGATCCGCGAGCCTTCCGAGGGGGAGTAGTCCTCGTCGAAGGGGGTCGTGGTGATGCTGAAGGTGAAGTCGTCTGCCATGTGCTGCCATTCCGTTGATGGGCCGGAGACGGCCTTTCCGAAGGTGATGTATCCATGGTGCAGCTTTAGGAGGGGTATCAGGTAACTAGTGGTTGCTATGCATTGATATAGAATTTGCCTATGGCCCAGATTTCGAGCGGATTGACCCTGCAGCAGCTCCGCTACTTCATAGAAGTTGCAGCCGAGGGGTCGATCTCCGCGGCTGCCGATCTTCTCTACGTAGCGCAGCCGACAATGTCTGCATCGATGAAGGACCTTGAGGCCCGGGTGGGCCGTGCGCTCCTGATTCGCTCCGCCCGCGGGGCCACCCTCACCGCCGACGGGGTAGAGTTCCTCGGCTACGCGCGGCAGGTCGTGGAGCAGTTCGCTCTCCTCGAGCAGCGCTATCTTGGCCGGCCACCGCGGCGACGTCTGCTCGGGGTGTCAACGCAGCACTACTCTTTTGCGGTGGACGCCTTCGTCCGGATGGTCAAGGCCACTGATGTGGCCGAATACGAGTTCTCGCTCCGTGAGTCCCGCACCTGGGACATCATTGAGGATGTCCGGACGCTCCGCAGCGAGATAGGCATCCTCTACCGGAACGATTTCAACCGGAAGGTCATTGCCAAGCTGCTCCGGGAATCCGGCCTCGCGTTTACTCCGCTTTTCCTCGCCGATCCTCACATTTTCGTTGCACGGAACAACCCGCTCGCCTCAAAAGAGCGTGCGACCCTCGATGATCTCGCCGGGATGCCGCGGCTGACCTTCGATCAAGGTGCGAACAACTCTTTCTACTTCGCGGAGGAGATTCTCTCCACCATGTCCAGTAAGCAGGAGATCCGGGTCTCTGACCGTGCGACGATCTTCAACCTCATGATCGGGCTCCACGGCTACACGATCTCCACGGGCATCATCAGCGGGCAGCTCGACCCGGAGATCGTCGCTATCCCGCTCGAGGTTGACGAACGCATCGAGATCGGCTGGATCGGCCACGCAGCGATCCCGCTCACAGACCAAGCGCAGCACTACCTCAGGGAATTGCGGGCCGTCGTCGCCGAGTTCGGCGTAGCGCTACTCGACTGACCCCAGGTGAGCGGGCGGGTCTTTACCCCTTCGGTGACTGGACGTTTTTGTTGCAGCCGAGCGGGTTGCTGGTGCCGTACCGGCCCGTCGCCGTCGTTAGCATGGGCGGGGCGGACGCCGGCGAGGAAACCGGCCCGTTCCGGGTAGTAGCGACCCAGCCAAGGTACATAGGAGGACTGGGCTGAGGACCGTGATACGTATTGGTGAGCTACCGGGCGTATACGGACTCCCGTCGCTGACCTGCAACGTCAGTCCTGGTATGGGTGAATCTGAGGCGGCATCAGGGTGAACGCCAACCCTATATTCCGTTATCGGAATGTGACATCTGGGAAAAGCAGCGGCTAAGGTTGCTCGGTGTCCTGGTTCAAAGCTGGGACATACCCGTCAGTATGCCGAGCCCTGCCGCTGAACCGGGACCCCAACGCAATCAACTGGCAGGGACGGGGGAACCACTTTTCCATGGCTTCATCCGAGGCCTTGGGGTTAAGCCATACGACCGTCCTGAACGGCGTACGGCCGGGTGTCTCCGACCCGAACCCGACAGCTCACCCCGCAGGCATGGGAGAGGCAACCAACCATGTCCAAGATCTTCACTGCCGCACGCCATCGCGCAGCCCCCACCACGTCCCGCACCATGATGCTCGGGCGGCCGGCCCTCGTAGTCGCCGCCGCGTCCGGCCTCTTTTTCGGCTTCAGCGCCCCGGCACAGGCCAGCGTCGGCGGACCTGACAACTCCGGGGCAGCCACTGTTCAGGGCCAGGTAAGTGCACCGGCAGCTGTGGCTCTGGTTCCTGCACCGGCCGCAGCCAACGTTCATACCGTCGTCCCCGGCGACACCCTGGGCCAGATCTCCGCCGCGAACGGCGTATCCCTCAACGACGTCCTGGCCGCCAACGGGATGTCCCTGAGCACGGTCATCTATCCGGGCGGCCAGATCAAGATCCCCGGCGCAGGGCAAACGGGTGCGGCAGCGGCCGCGACAGTCGCGTCGGCGTCCGAGGGTGCAACAACCCCGGCACCGACAGCCCAGACTGCCCTGGCGTCGGCTACGCCCACCAACACAGGCGTCGCGCTGGCCTCAACCTCGGCTCCAGCCCAGGCCCCCACCGGCTCAGCCGGCTCGGCAATCCTGGCCTCCGCGTACTCCCAACTGGGAATGCAGCAGGACTGCACCGCCATGGTGGAGAAGGCACTGCGCTCTGCCGGCAAGAGCGTGGGAGACCTGGCCCCGGGCCAGTTCTTCCAGTACGGCAGCGTCGTGGGCACCCCTGCCCCGGGTGACCTGGTGATCACCGCCGGACACGTCGGCGTCTTCGCAGGCAACGGCCAGGTTGTCAGCGGCGGCGTGGACGGTTTCAAGACGGAGGTCCACTCCCTCAGCTGGCTCCAGGGCGCATCCTTCGTCCGCGTAGCCTGACCCCTACCGGTCGGGACGGCGGCGGGCGTCACCCAGCCGCCCGCCGTCGTCGGCCGTTGTTGATCTTCAGACTCCCTGCCCCGACCAAGGCATATCGCTCCGCCGTTACTTCTGGAAGCTCGACACCCGCGAAGGACCAGTCAGAGGCGGACCAGCTCTTGGAAACAACGACCCGCAGGGCGTAGCCTTCCCTCGTGGTCAGCATCAGCACCCGCCTCCGCTGGGACGGATCCATCGCATACTCCTTGCGTTGGCGTGATCTCGAGACTCGACGCCAACGCCGCCTGACCGTAGCCTCTGAGCAGGAAGCGAGCAGCCTGGTCGAGCATCTCCACTGCCACGGCCGGCTCCCGGAACCCGAGGCGCTGAGTGGCCGGCCAGGGTCTCTGACTATTGCCGACGTGGTCCAAGAACATATCGATCTGCTCATCCGGCCAGCTCCCGGGACGGTTGCCACCTACCAGCGAATCCTTGACCTGCACATTCGACAGACCATAGGCCATGTAGCGCTTGAGGACTTCGGCTATCGAGACATCATCCAGTGGATCCAGTACCTCACGTCAAAAGGCATCGCACCGAAAAGCATCCACAACATGCACGGGCTACTATCGGCGGCCATGAATACTGCCGAACTACTTGGATACACCACCCGCAATCCGTGCCGGGGCGTACCATTGCCAACGCTTGAGCGCGTGGACGACGGCGCCCGGTTTCTTACCCCTGCAGAATTCTTCTTGCTCCTCGACGGCATGGACGAGAACTACACAGCCTTTGTGCAGTTCCTCGTCATGACAGGAACTAGATTCGGTGAAGCAACCGCCGTCCAAGCAGCCGATATCGACCTCACGTCGCGCGTACCTGCCGCACGAATAAACAAAGCATGGAAACGGGATGGAAGGTCGGGCTACTACCTAGGCCCCACCAAAACCGGTGCGGGAAAACGTACGATTGGGATCAACACGAGCCTGGTGAACCTGCTCCGCCCGTTGCTATCCGACAAGGTGGGCAACGACCTGGTTTTCACCACAGCTGGAGGGGCCCGTATCGGCCACAAGCCATTCTGGCAACACCTGTGGGTTCCAGCCGTCCAAGCAGCCCAAACTAACGGGCTGACGAAGTCGCCACGGATCCACGATCTGCGACACACGCATGCCTCCTGGCTCCTACAGGACGGCGCTATGCCGCTCTTCGCCATTTCACGCCGGCTTGGTCATGCATCTGTGCGGACAACCGAACAGGTCTACGGCCACCTCATGCCCCAAGCACTTCAGGATGGCGCGGACGCAACCGAACGCTCAATTCAAGGCTTCATCCATCCTTCGCAGTGAAAGTTGAAGTTGGAATTTGGCCGCTCGGACAGCACTCCCCCAGCGACTGTCCGACGAAACCTATAACGGACGTTATGTCAAGTTGTCATTATGACAGGACATAAAGCCCATACTTTCAGTCTAGCGTTTACGCCTCGAAGTGCTGCCAAAAACTTGGACTGAGAGCGAGGCACTGATTGGCCCTTGGGACGTTAGTCATCACGGTGCCTACGGCGTGAGCAGAGGCCGTCTGCCGAACGCTGCGACCGGCATCGTGCCTCGTCCGATTTTGAACCGCCGGTAGAGTCCGAGGCTTATCGCCCATGGTTGTGGCTCTCGGATACGTGGTAGAGATCTGTGGATTAAAGTTTCTTAAAGAAATTTTCTTCCTGGAAGATTCCCTAACTCTGGACACTGCATTTGGCGCACTCAGGTTCTATTTCGTGGACTCAGCGTCTATATAAACTTTGAGTGCACCAAAAAGCACATCTGCGTCCCAGCGTTTTCCCTATTTTTCCCGCCCTAACGCCACTCCAAAGCCTGTGGATAAAAGGAAACCAGCGGGACGCACTAGAAGTCATTGCTAGGCTTGAAACATCGGGCAACAGCCTGCTGTGCCGTTAACGAACTATGGACCCGACTGGCATCGGATCCACGTTCTGAGCGGTGCGCTCATTGGTGCGGTATGAGGGCTGTAGAACCTCAAACTCCACACTTTGAGTCTATGGCCCTACGCATGTAGGGCGCAACGCTGTTGTGCCTACAAACACGTGCGTGCCGTGCCCTGTTCCTCCGGGAGGAGGTGCCGCCATGGGATCCCAGCGGAAACGTGAAGAACCATGGGGCGCCTGGAACCTGGTAGTCAACATCATCAGGCTAGCCGTTGATGTTGCCCGCCTGTTCTGGCACAACATCCCGTAAACGGGAGCGGCGGCCACCAGCCATGAGCTGGTGGCCACCGTCGCATCACCCGCGGCCACATCGGCGATATTTTGCGACGACGTGACCGTTTCAGCCCCACGGGGTGCAATGTTCAACGGATTTGGCTCCGAGCGGAGCCCAGAAGTCCGGCTCTTGTTGCTGAGTGAGACAACTCTGGCCGGATCCGTCTCACTCAAGGCTCGTTGGTGGAGATTCGCGGTTTCCGGAGTCGATCTGCCGCCAAGCCGTGAGGAGGCGCAGGCTTACTCGGCTACGTCTTCGGGGTGAGGTTCCTCGGGCCGTACTGGCTTCAGTAGGCGCCGCTTGATTTCCCAGGGGAAGAATCGAGCGCCCATGATCCTCTCGCCACCGGGGACACGGTTCAGAAGGAAGTCAGGTGGAAGTGCGCTGACCAAACGTCCCTCCTGTTCCAAGCCTCTGGTGGTCTTGGCCGCGAAAATGCGGGAAGTATCCAGAGCACGGAACGAATCAATTGATAAAACGGATGAGTCCTTGCTTCCGAAGATGAGTCGATCAAACTGTTTAGTTCCGCTCCAATGGCGCTTGATCCGTGCCCGGATATCGCCCGTGTAACCAACGTAGATCTGCTTGTATCTGTCGAGGACCATCACGTAGATGCCTTCCACGCCGCTAAAGTCGGACAAATTGGTTACGACCCCCAAGTTTTTGTGGGCTGAAGACGTCCTGGACACAACATCCATGAAGGCCTTGCCCGACAGCTGCTTGAAGAAGTCCATGTTTAGGTCGAAATTTTCCAATGCCGCTTTGCGCTGCATCGCGCAGTATTCGTCGTTGAAGAGGATATAATCTTCGTCTTCGAAGGCCCATGCCTCGTCTTCCCAGGCGGCGTCTGTATATAGCTCCCGGGGCAGCCGAGTTGATCTCCGTTTGTTCACAAGGGCGTACTCGTCTCTTATCAACCGGTGGCCATATCGGCTGGTGCGAAGAGTCTCCCCAAAGTGTTTTCGCGGGGGCGTCCGGCCGCTCATCCGAACGGCGAACAAACCACTGGTGCCAGGCTGCTGTCCGGACAGCCCTTCCGGTCCGCTTGGCTTCATTTCGCCTCAAGTTTCGCGAGGCGCTCGGCAATCTTGCTGCCTGCGCGGCGGCTGCCCGGGCACCGCGCCAACCAACGCCTCAAGACCTCGATCTCTTTATCCCTCTCCCCCAGCTTTCTGTGGACGATGGCCGCCTGTTCGGTGTACCACGGCGCGGGCTCCCGGCCGCCAGCATCTTGTTCTGCAGCCTGAATGGCCTTGTAGCAAAGCACGAGTGCTTCTTCATGCCGGCCTTCACGCTTAAGCTGCTTGATCGGTTCGACCAGCTCAAGGTAATGAACGCCATCAACCATTCCCCGCTTGAACTGTTGCGCCCTTTCACCACCACCCTGAAGAGCCTCTCGGACCATCGTGGACATAGCCACGTGGGAGCTGTTGTTTCTCTCCGTTGACGAGAGCGCTGGTGGATTGTCCTGCGAGTAGGCCCACTGCGGTTCCCCTTCTCCCAGCCAAACATAGGCTTTGGCCATGAATTTCTTATCTCGGAGTACGTGAAGCTGGTACACGACCGCCCCACTGGCCCCGATCGGGAGGGGTAGGTCCCGAGCCACGTAAGAAGGGAGACACCCCACCTTCTCACCCGCCACCAGGACGGCCACTGCTTTGGCATCAACGAGGTTATCCGGCTCCCGCTGCAGCTGGGCTTGCCCCTCGTAATAACCGCGCTCCCCCACCTCCTGGCGGTCCACCAAGGCGGCAACGGCGTCCTTCGCAAAAGTTGTTGTGCCCGCTACCTCGAGGCACTGGTGATACTGCGACGATATCGAAAGCGTGATCGGCTGATCGGCGCGACTTTGCTCGAAATCCGGGTGCTGCACACCCTGTGCCTCACCGAAGATGCTTCTGATCCAAGATCCAAGCCCCATTGTTTCCCCTCAAATGATGCGGGGTCTCGACCCCGGTGGGCCCGACTCTACCAATCACATCGAGAGGCGGTCATCAGTGCGGCAAGGCTGGACTTGGCGCATACTCGTTGTTGCCAGATCTGAGGTCCGGTCCCTCTGGTTATTACCGCACCACTGTTCGAGACCCAGGCCCAGGCCCTTTCAACCAGATCCCAATTTCGGCCCTTCCTTGGATCGGCGACCGGGCCGCAACCCTAAACGACTTTCCGATGGAGAGTAGCCCCCATTGTGGGCATCTCACCAGCGCTCAATGACTAGCGTGTCGAAGAGGGGCAACTGGCTCTAATGCGCACGGGATCGCGGTCCTGGATGTTCACGATGGCCGCTGGGCTGTTTGGCAGGTTTCGACTGCATCGCTCACGGGGTCGGGACGGGCGGGATCAACGAATGCCGTCGTCACCGAGGGCTTCGACGAGCGGGTTTTCCTGAGCCTCACGTACAACCGGCCCGTCTTCCTGACGTCGCGGGCGCAGAAGCACTGCCAGGAACGTGTGGTCCTGGATACGACGGCTTTTGTACCGGAGGACTTCCTTAGAGACTGTGCGTCATGGGTCGACTATCTCCAGGGACTCTTTTGGGCCGAGAACGATAGCCGCCGCGAGTATAACGCGACCACGGCAACCGCCCGCAAGGAAGCCAAGGCGGCAGGCCTACCGCTTCCCGACTTTCAGCGTCGCGCCCCTCTGCAGGACGCGCCCCTCTGCAGGACATTGATTGGCCCGCTCCCCCACTCTCAAGCGTGTGGGAAAGCAGCCCAGCGTGTGAAGACCCAGTCAACGTCGAGGCGCTGCGTATTGCTAATGGGTGCATACAACTCCTCAATTATTGGCAAGAGATCGAAAACGACCGGTTGAAGAAGTCACGCTCTTACTACAAGGGAGCCGGGGGTCCGGTCGCTCGCCCGTGGCCTACGCGTGCACCCGAGTCGGTGGACAATGTCTGAGCCGATGTTCGCCGTGGTCGATGTGGAGACCACAGGGCTATTCCCGTCGATGCATGATCGTGTTGCTGAAATCGCCGTGGTGCGCGTTGACTCCAGCGGGGCGATTCTGGATCGTTGGGAAACGCTGGTCAATCCCCAGAGGGATCTTGGCCCTCAACGTATCCATAGGATCAGCGCGGCCGACATACTTGATGCGCCAACCTTTCCCGAGGTGGTTCCGGCGCTGACGGAGGTTCTGCAGGGCTGCATCATGGTGGCCCACAATCTACGGTTCGACTCTGACTTCCTCGGCTACGAGATGACCAGGGCTGGTATCGAAATCCCCGACGGGTTCCTTCAAGGTTTATGCACCATGCGACTTGCCCACGACTACGTCGTCGGCAACGCACGGTCTTTGGCCCACTGCTGCGAGTTCTTCAGCATCGAGAACTATCGCGCTCACTGCGCAGGCGACGACGCAGAGGCAGCAGCCGGGCTCCTCGGCCGGTACATAGATCTCGACCCCGATCGACCGGAATGGTCACAGGCGTTGGGTGTCGCCTCGTCGCTGTCGTGGTCTTCCCGTAATTCGGGCTCAGCGGCTTTCATTCCCCACAAGCGCCATGCCCTGGGTGCGGTCGAGAAGCACTTCCTCTCGCGTATCACCGCGCACATGCCCGACTACACCGGGCCGGAAGAGCACGACCAGTACCTGGATCTTCTTGGGCAGGCGATGCTGGACTCGCACCTCTCGGTCCATGAAACACGCGCCTTGGTCCGTTTGGCTGATGAACTGGGCATCAGTCAGGACCGCTGCCGGAAACTTCACGCCTACTACGTTGAGCAACTCGCTATTGCTGCTTGGGCTGACGGCATCATTACACCTGCCGAGGAGGCAGAGCTGTACCAGGCGGCGGCGCTGTTGGACGTGGATGGGGTAGTGCTCGAGCATGCCCTGAGGAACCCGCCCGCGGTAGCAGCTGAGTCCGGGCCGGTCACAGGAAAGATTCGTCCCGGCTCAACCCTTGTTTTGACCGGGGCCATGACACGCGAGCGAAGTGAACTCTCCAGTTTCCTAACGGAGATGGGCTATGTCGTCGCAGAACGAGCCACGAAGAAAACTGACCTTGTGATCGCCGCAGATCCCGACAGCCTATCGGGTAAGGCGGCGAAGGCCCGGCAGTACGGAATCCCCGTCGTAGCGGAAAACTTTCTCTACGACGTCCTTGGCGTGCCCAGCTTCTAGTTCAACCCCGAGTAGCCGTCGCTCAACGGACGTGTACGGACGACTAAGTTTCAGGTGGTGGCTTTAACGACGTAATTAGTTCTCCAGCGCTGGTCACGGCGGTAATTGTCCAAGGCGCTTTGGACAATTGGCACGAAAGTCTGGGGATTACGGCGCCACGGCTCGCATTGAACAAGTGATTGTTGCATCGCGTTGCCCTACACTTCACTTCAGCTACGTAGGTATTCATCTCAGAAAAGCGCATCTGAGCAACCTCAAGGGGATCGCGCCTTTCACTGGTGGCCCCAGAAGGTGTCTCTTCGGGCTAGATACGGACAATTCAGTTGATTGTCGCCCAAGCGCAATGGAATACATTGCGCGAGTGGCTGTCCGCCCAATTCCGTATAGCCTCCTTCACGGGGAGCTGACGAAGGGTCTCACAATCTGTAGCAGTGATTAGGCTTGCCGCCAGCGCTCCTGCTCCAGCCGACTTTGCACCACCGTGACGAAGTATTGCGGCGGCGGCTCCAACCAGATCGTGACCTCCGCAGAACCTTACGTCCCCATTGATTCTTAGGGCGGCTTCACGAACTAGGGTTTCAACGGCGGGGATGTCAACACTGATCGGTGAACGTGCATTGGCCGCCATAATGTAAGCCGAATAGCCTTTTGATGAGAAGTCCCCATTGATTACTTGGGAAAAAGGAAAATCGCGGAGATTGAGTCCTAAATTCTCAACTTCATTTACCAAGCGAAGTGCAGCCAGCTTCAAGCACATGCTCGAACAAATATCAGTAAGCTTGGCTCCAGTAATTTGCTCAACATTCTCAAAGGCGTCTACGCCGTGTACCCGAAGAGCGCGCTCAAAAATGTCAGGCCTAGAGGTAACTACGTCTGAAACTAAGTCATAGCCTCTAGTCGCTACAAGATTTGGAGGATAATTGGCAGTCTTCCCGGTGAGATCGTCTAGGTCACGATCGATCATGGAGTAGACACCCGCTACCGGCTGCGAGGCAAGCAAATGGCCGGTGGCTAGCACATTCGGCTTTCCGCCCAAGACGAGAACGCTGATCTGTTCTCGAAGCAAGTGCCCATACAAAATGGTGTCCTCGTCGTCGCCTTCAACCAGGAGGAAGAGGTGGCGATCAACTTGTCTTTGCATATTTATCCAAGCATAGGCAATATCAGGATTCAGGAGCCGCTGCATCTTATAACTCAATATTCTCCGGGCCAAGCTGAACAGCATGGGACCACCAGTTATTTATAATCTGAGGACTGTGCGTTGCCACAATAAATTGAAAACCTGAAAGATTCGCGATCTCTCGAACATCATTTATGAAGTTAATCTGCCAACTGATGTGCAGAGAAATTTCCGGCTCGTCGATCATGACAAGACTTCCGGCTTCAACATTGAAGAGTAGTCCGTACATGAGAATAATCTCATGCTGTTCGCCGGACGATAGTGCGTCCAAGTCGATGTCTCGACCATTGTCATGCCTGACCGCAAGGCCCTGGAGAGCATTGATATGCAATTTTTTGCCCAAGAGACGGGAATTGATTATGCGCTCAAGGAGCTCAATTTTAGATAGTAACGCTTCAAAGGAATGGAGTTTTTGATCAGCGTCACTAAGGTAAAGCTCAAGCATGGATAGCTCGTAGGGTTCAAGCTCGCGAGGCGGTAGTGAGAGTTCAGCCGCGAGGCCAATTAGTGCGATTTCTGCCAACCGGCTTCGGAAGCGATTCTGGGATTCATACTCCTGGCGGAGCTCATCCTCACTTCGTACCGGTGTAACACGCTGAGTTAGCATCCGGTTTGGAAATGTTCTGTCAAGTTGCTGCGTAATTTTTGAGTTATCAGCCAGCGCATCGGCGAGCAATTTTTGCATTTGATTTGCATACTCAACAATAGTTGTTTGGGGCCGACTGCTCCGGCCACTGTGGATTCGGGAATTTCTATCTAGATATTCCTCAATTTTCAGCCGCTGAGTTTCGATCAGATGGGTGTGCAGGCCAGTAGAGAAATCCTGCATCTCAACAGGTGGCCCCTGTTTCGTTCCTCGCCTCGAACGCCCGATCTGCCGAGAGCCGAAGCGATGTTCAAGATCTTCCGTTTCGGCGATTTCACCATCGGTTCGGTCGCGCCACAGGTCTGGCCCTACTCTAATCCACGAAGTATTTCTAAGCAGAAAGGACTCAAACTCGGTGGACTCGTCAGTGGTAGTGGTCCAATCAACGGGGTCAAACCCTGGTCTATAGAGCGTGACGGTCAGCGATATTTTGTCATCGCCTTCCTCGTTGGCGTGGGTCTGGGTAAGGATGGCTTCAAGGCGCGTGCCATCGCTGTAGGCCAAGGTCGCAGATTCGAATGGCATTCTCAGTAAACGTGAGCTTTGAAGCTTGGAAAGAGCGTCAATTATTTCCAAGAACTTTGTTTTGCCGATTCCGTTTGGGCCGTAGATTATGACAAACTCATTTGCATTATCGAACTGAATGAAGTGATCATATTCATAAAGAACCTTCGACGCCCGGACTGAAGTCAGTCGAATGCCATTTGAGTCGCTCAAGATGCTCCTATCGGTGTTCCCTGCAATGATCGTATCCGACTGATGTCTCATCTAGAGGCTCGTCAGCGCCCATGAACTACTCACGTTGAGACCCAGCAACCACCCCCTCTGACGTACCCCACTGAGGTTCCATCGCTCAGAATGCTGTTGCCTGACTCTCTACATGGTGATTCCCCGCTGCCTTCATCTGTCCAAGGAATGAGAGAGGCACTTCAGTAAAGAGCAATGCGTCGGCGCTATGCTCATGGCAACGGCTCCGAATAAAACCGCCGGCCGTCGACCGTCGCGGCACCGTAGCCAGCTGAGTTCGGGGGTGTTCTGCGCCCTGTCATAGCGGCCGGACATGCGAAGAACTCCCTAAACGAACGTTTGTCGTCGCGGTGCCGTCAACTGTATGTCTACTGCATTGCAACTACTGGACACCTGGCTGCGGCCGACTTTCGGAACGAACACTGCTTCCGGGCTGAAAAACTAAGTAAAGGCCATCCGCCAAGGGGATCCGCCGGTCCAGCCGATACCTTCCAGAAAGATGTCTTCTGCAGCTTCTATAGCATCGTCCAGCGAAGGATCGTCCGGACTGATCTCCGCGAATAAATAGTCCGTCCAATGGCGCTCCTTCCGGGACCATTTGGACAGCAATCCGGGATACCAATAGACCCACAAGTAGTCCAGGGCTACATGTTCATCCAAGGCGGGCAGTAGATGCCCGATCACCGGTCCCGCGCTGATGAGCTCCAACGCAAACCCGTCCATGGGATGAATGATCAAGAAGGCATTCCGGGACATGTCGGAGGATCCGACTTTGTGTTGCAGGGCCTCAGCTGCCTCCATGATCTTCTTCGAGCCCAGTTCGAGAATCTTGAAGGCATTCTGTATTTCGACCTGGTACGTGTCGCCCGGCCTCATGTTGTACTCGTGCTTGCGCCACCTTCCAGGGAGCGACTTTACCTCTACAGCTGCGCGGAGCGACCCGCCGAACGGCCAGAGCGGTGTTTGCGCGCTGGTGCGCTCAAACACAAGGTCGACCCCGCCGTCTTCGTCTACCTCCACGGGCAGGAGATACAGAGCTGTCATGAGAATCGCCGCTATATGCTCTCCGGATCGCACCTTCAGCTTCTCCGCTTCAGGCATCTGAACCAACTGCTGCGCGGCATCAACCAGGGCCGCGGCAGGCATGGCCACCACAGAAAGCCCTTTGGATTCGCGTTCCCGCGGAGGTTCTCCCCAAATGCTTGTTTCGCTGCGCATACTCGTCTTTCTGACCCCTCAACGAGGTCCGGACTGTTGAGGTCCCCTACCCGGATCCGGGCTTCCCGTCAGCGAACCAGCGTAAGCTTTGGCCGCTCGTCTACAAGCCCCAGCACTTGCCGCACCCGTTCCGGAGCCCATCTGAGCTCATTTGCCAGATCGGCCACAGCAAACCCGATTTTCTCAGCAACTTTCATTGCCTCGGTCAGCAGCATCGGGACTTCTCCCGGGTAGTCCGCCACGGACGCCTCCTGCCGGTTGCCGGACCTTAGTTTTTGGTACGCACGCCGGACGGAAACATCTGAAGCACCCTTGAGTTCCTGCATGCGAAACACCAGCGCCTCGGGCGAAACACCCCACGTCTGGCTGATCTGGCCAAGCCGTGGAAGGTTCATAGTGGCAGGGAGAACCGGCTCTATTTCGGCCCGCGGCATAAGAAACTCAGCAGCAAATGCATCAGCTTCGCGTTCCTGCCGCGGGTCCCCGACAGCAAGTTCGCGATGGAGGATGAGATGGCCAAGTTCGTGGGCGCACGTAAACCTGTGCCGATAGACAGAACGGGCCCTTTCCGGGGTCACGACGACGATGGGGCGGTTCAGTGCTGCCGTAGAGAATGCATCCACCCGTGCGGTTTCGTCTTCGTCGCCGCGGAGAGTGAGAACCGAAACGACGATGCCGTTGCGCTCCATGAGTTCCACCAGGTTGGGAACCGGGCCGCTGGGCACCTCCCAGTAGGCTCTGAGGGCCCTGGCGGCTTCTATGGGGGACATGCTGCTGTCCGGTTCGTTGAACGGAACATTCACATCCGGGAAGGCCACCCGCTTTTCGAGCGCGAACGTTACTTCCCACACCTGTTCGACGAAGGAAGTTGCCTTGAGCCGCTCCGCCGCGCGCGTCGAGCGAAGACTGCGGAAATGGGCCTGGGAGACGTCCAGTTTTCCTATCGGCCTGCCCATGGCAAAAAAAGCAACAGGCTGTCCCAGCTCCTTGGCCAGCAGGCTCAATATCTCAGGACGTGGTGTCACGCCGGCCTCGTATTGGCCGATGGCAGCGCCTGACACACCAACCGCGTCGCCCAGCGCTTGCTTGGTAATCCCTGCCAACCGCCGCGCCTGCGTCAACCTGGCAGGATCAAAGTGATCTCTGACAGCCTGGGACGACATCAGTTCTTCGGTTGAGAACAGAGTGAGCTGCCTGGTCATGATCCGGATGCTTCCTTAGGCATCAGGTTGAAGCCGCGGCGGGGCTCGGAATCGAAGCTCTTCGGCTCCGGCTTTGCTGCTGCATCCGCCGAGTCCGCATGGAAGAGCTCCTGGGTGTTCTGCAGGATAAGCGTGCCGTCCTCATCCAACTGGGCATCAGCCCACACTGCATGGTGCAAGGCCTGATGGTTGCTGGCATAGGCAACGACTACTACCGGGTGATGCTTAAGCGACTCGGAATCCTCCAGCTCTTCCAGAGCGTCAACGAGGTCGATTTCTTCGGGCGTCAGGGTGGCGCGGGCGCCGTCGCCGAGGTCGAGCATTCCCTGTGAGGGGCCCACCGGCATGGAAAAGGTGCCGATCCGGGAATCCGACGTCCCATACTTCTGTTGGTGCAGGTCGGCCGTGGCCAGCCTGGAGTAGCGCCAGGGAACGAGAGCCGTGCCGTTGACGACGAGCACCTTGGGTTTGCCCTTGCCGGGCCGCTTGAATTCGACTCCCTCAAGTCCCGCCAGCGCCTCCTCGAGCCTCTCCTGGACGGTGTAGCTCACCTGACCGTAGGACCGCTTATGCTTCGACTTGATCAGCGCCTGGCCGTCGGCATGCTCATTGTGGCAGTTCGTAAGAGTGGTCAGGATGATCCCAGGAAGGCTCTTTCCGTGGGCACTAAAGCGACGAAACGACCATTCGACGTCGACCGCGTTCTTCAAAGCAACCTCCTGTAGTTTTCTACCTGAAACCTACATGAGCACTTTAGAAATATCCAAGAACGCGACACTCTTGGGCGTGTCGCGTAAGGAGCACGGAACCTCCGGTCTTCGCACTCACGTTGAAGCCGACAGATTTCTAGATCCCACATGTTGAGACTGTAACTCCGAGTACCTACGCAAAATGCACAACAATTAGTCGCCTGGATTTGCTGCAACTCGGCGCCGGCACACCGCCCGACTAAGACACTAGAGCCGCAAGGTGTCACAGACTCAATTGGCGAAGCCCCGGTCAAATAGCGGTTGACCGAAGCTTCGGTCGCATTATGCCCACTCAAAGCTTGAGGTTGGCTGTGAAGACAGACGACCATCATGGGTGCGTCCGTCCACCTCCGCAGGTAGTCCGTGTTGCCCGGTACTACAGTTCGCGTCCTTGGTCCTGTTGAATTTGGCGCGACTGCGCCGCTGCGCGTTCGGCTTGTTCCTTGGCGGCGTCCTTCCGCTCTGCCGTTTCCTCGGTTTGCGGCTGTGGCTGTTGCTGGGCCGCGAGTCGTGCTGCATTCCGTTCGGCCGTGATTTTCTCCAGTCGGCTGCGGAGACGTGGTTTCTCCGTCTGCGCCGGCGTGATGGCGGCCGGTTCCTGGGCGTTGGCTTCCCTGTCAGTGTCGGAAGCGCGCTGCGCCGGTGACTCGGGGGCGTGCGTGTCCTTGCTGCGCTCTACGGCGTGCAGTGCATCGAGCGTCCGGTCTTGGTCGGTGGCGTGTTTGGGAAGGGCGCGTGCGCGTTTGGAGACGGTCACTGCCTGGTCGTGGAGTTGCTGGCCTATTTCTTCGTTTCGGAACCGTTCTGGCACTGGTGTGGCCTCCGTTTCGGGAACGTTGTAGCGGGCACGGAACATTTCGATGCTGGCAGCGGTGTCGCGCCATTGTTGGGCCGCATCTGGGCGTGCCGGGACAGGGCCAAGTTTCTGTGCCCAGTCCGGTGGTGTGGCCGCCAGAAGGTGGCCGCGTTCGTCGAACCTTGCGGCGAGGACTTCGCGGCGGGCTGCGAGTTCTTCCTTCCAGGCCTGGGGCAGGTACGGGCTTGCTGCTGCACGTGCCGGGGCGATCCATTCCGGCAAGCGGTCGGGTGTCTGCACGGGGGTGGCAGGGCGTGGTGTGAGGGTGCGGAGGCGTTCCTCCGCCCGGGCGCGGGCGGCGATCGTTTCGTGTCCCCACGCACGCTGGGTGTTGGCCCTGGCGGCGGGGTTCTTCCCGTGGACGCTGCGGCTGCCGCGTTCGGCGGTTTCGGCCGTGCGCTGGGTTTCTTTGACCTGCTGGTTGCGGATCCGGTGTTCGTCCTGGAGCGCGCGCAGCTGCTGGTGGGCGCGGCGGGCCTGTGCCGGGTCGTTAATGGATGATGTTTCGCGTGCGGTGAACCGGGTGGTGAAGATCCGGCGTTCCAGTTCGGCGTCGGTGAGCTTGCCGTGCCGGCGGTTGGTCCAGTGGTCAGCTGGTTTCGGGCCGTGGATTGCAGCTGCTTCACGGGCGGCGCGTGCACCGGCTTCGGCTTCTGCCCGGAGTGCGGCCAGCTGGTCATCGGTCAGTCCTTGCAGGGGTCGTTCACCCACTTGGGCGATCAGCTCGGGGGCTTTGTCCACGATCTTTTCCACGCGCCAGGCGAGGACAGCGGAGAGGTCATCGGCGGTCTGGAATTCACGTTGGCCAACTGCGGTGCGCAGCAACCCGACGGTGTCCCAGCCGCCCTGTTCGGCCTTGGCCAGGTGCGTGGCTACCGCTCCCCAGGACTCGGCGTTGATGAACTTCTCTGCGTCCGGTCCAAGGATCTCCCGTGCCATTGCGGCCATGCGGAGGGTGTTGGCTTCTTCGTTGACGTAGCGGTATTGATCGGCCAAGGTTAGGGGCGAGTTGATGCGTTCGTATTCGGTGGCCATGGTCTCGTGTGCGGAGGAATCCTGGCTGTGGTTCCCCGCGATAGCGGCCAGAACACTGTCCCTGTCTTGACCTTCCTCGACGGCAACGAACAGCACGTTCTCGTCCCGGCCACGCGTAGCGGCGACGTAGGCGTTCTCACGGGTGGTGGAGGCATCGAGGATCGGGATACCAGCATCTTTGGTCATGCCCTGGGCACGGTGGGTAGTCAGGGCGTAGCCAAGGTGGACGTGCTCTGAGACGTACTCGGCGGGGAGACGGATGGTCCCGTCGTGCTCGAGGTGGCTGACCGACAGGGACCCGTCTTCGTGGGTTTGTTCGACGGTCCAGAGGTCGCCGTTCTTTACGACGTCGCGGCCGCGTTTGACCTTCAGCTGGGAATCGTTCAGACGGGTTACTACGTGGTCCCCGGCCCAGACGTGGGAGCCGTCGCGAAGCTGCACGGAGGTTCCGGTGCCGGCGACTTCTCCGGTTTCGATCCGGTAGGCCTGGGCACGTTCGGAGAGGCGTTGGGAGCTTTCGTTGGTCGGTGCCATCATCACCGCGGCGTCGCCCTGGTTCAGGCGGCTCTGCCACAATCCGAAAGCCAACCCTTCAACGGTTTCGATGCTTCCGGCTTGGACGCGTCCGTTGTCCTTGTACCAGGCGAACGGGTCAGTTTCGTGTTCTGTGGGTGTGCGCAGGAGCAGGGATGCTTCTGCTTCTTCGGGGCTGTGGAACCGGTGAATGGTTTCCAGTTCGGTTGCGCCGACTTCGTTGATCAGCAACCGTAGTGCGCCGCCGGCTTGGACGGCGGAGAGCTGCCGGTCATCACCGATGAGCCGGACGAGTCCGCCGCCGGCTTCCACTGCCCGCACGACGTCGGCGAGTTTGCCGGTGCCCTGCATGCCGGCTTCATCGACGATCACGAGGGTGCCGGGGGTGACTTTGTAAGTCTCGTTGGGGCTGAGCAGAAATTTGTCTGTCGTCCCGGCGGTGATGCCAAGTTGTTCGCCCAGGTTCGCGGCTGCCACGGCGGAAGGCGCAAGGCCAATGACCCTGCCGCCGGCGTGAGTGATCGCTGCCCGGACCAGGCCCATGGAACTGGATTTGCCGGTACCGGCGGCTCCGATACCCACGGCCAGGAGTTTCGATGAGGTTGCGAACTCGCGTGCGAGTTCGATCTGTCCTGCGTCCAGCGGGTGGGACTTTTCTCCGGTGGCCACGGCGAGGTTGTAGGCCTCCACGGCGGCGTTGAAGTCTTGCATGGATGCTGCCGGGATGACGTCCTTCTTCCCGGCGCGCAGGAGCAGGTTTTCGTTTTCGAGGATTTTCGTGGAGGTGTACCGGGTGTCGGTGCGGTGGTTGAAGTCGGCTGTTCCGGCGTTTCGGGTGAGTGCTTCGAACCGGCCGTGAACCTGGTCCGGTGTGATGCGAACGGATACAGTGCGGAGGCTGTGGGAGACAACCCGTTCAATGGTTCCGGCCGGGACCGGGCCGTGTTCAACGGCGTGCTCGCGTGCCCATCGGTTGGCCTCGGCCATGACGTTTTGCGCCGTCCAGGTGGAGCGTTTGTCCGAGACCGCGGCGACGATCTGCCGCGCTGTGGCGTCAATATCAATCTCAGTGACGGCAGGGCGGAGGGTCCGGGAACGGGTACCGGTGATGCGTTTGAGGTCCTTCTCCGTGAACAGGGCCGCGGCTTCCTGCCGCCATGCTTTGGCCTGTTCGGCGAGGGTCTTGGGCATCTCTTTGTCGGGCCGGGTGTCCAATGTCGCGGCCTGGGCGAGTTTGATCAAGGTGGCCTGGTCGGGGCTGTGGCCGTGCTGCTCTTCGTACGCCTGACGCAGTTCCGTCAGGCTCGAACGGATGCCCGTGCTGCGCTTGGAAAACAGCGCATTCAGTTCCCGCGGCACGGCCGCTACTTCCATGACGGGCTGCTTGGACCCGTTGACGGTGCGGGCTTCGAACTCCACTCCGTGCTCTTCCAGGTAGGCCTGTATCCGGGTGTTGTAGTGCTCCGAGACGGCCACCGCGGAGCGGTGCAGCAGCTTGCCGTCGATGGTCTTCCAGTTCCCCTGAAAGTCCTGGACCTTATTGGAGACCACAAGGTGGGTGTGCAGGTTCGGATCCCCCAGACGTGAATCGTGGTGCCGGAAGGCCGTCGCCGTCAGCCCGCCTTTGACGGAGGTCTGGGCGATGCCGTTGGTACCCAACCGCGTCGCCAGGGCGTGGGTTTCCAGATACTCCACGGACTGCTTGAGAGCGGCCTGGTGGGCTTCTTCGACAAGACGGCGAGTGTCGGCGTCCCCGAGAGCCCACAGTACGGAGATGCTTTTGACGGGAGTGAAGGTCAGGTCGTATCCGGCCACGGCGTTCTGCTGGGGTCGCAGCTGCGCGGTGATGTACCTGCCCAGTTCTTCCTTCGAAGCGGGCGGGCGTCCGTGTCCTTCACGGAACATCACAGCCCCCGCGGTGGCCCGTATACGGTGCCGCTCCCCCGCGTTGGGTTTGCGGCCCTGCATGCGTTCGAAGTCGCTCTCGCGAACGCGGATGGCCTGTGCCAGGGCGTTGTCTTTGGGGCCGTAGTCGTAGTAACGGCGACCCAATTTCGCCTCGGCCTGGGCGGTCTTTTCTGCCGCTTTGGCGGGAAGCCGCTCGGCCAGTTTCGCGGCGAGGATGGCTTCGTATTCCGGGTGCCGGCCCTGCCCGAAGAGATTGGCCATCTGGGCTTCGGTGACATTCCCGGACACTCCCAGCGCTTCAGCTCCGCGCCCGAGCCACTGACCCGGGGGAAGACCCTGGAAGGTGTAGTAATCGCCCAAGTGGCGGTCGCCTGCGCGCAGCTCATCACCGCTGGCGGTCTCCTGCGTGTAGTACAGGTAACCGGTGCCAGCACTGAGAACGTGCAGCGACATCATGCCCCGACTCTAGCGGAATCGGCCTCATTTATTCGAAATGCAAGAGGTGTGACTGAATTTGGCGTTTTGAGCTTGATGCGAGCTGGCGAGTATCGGTTCGAAAAACGTCGGATTCGAGTCCATCATTCTGATGCGAGTATCCACATGAAAAGCGGCAGCTTTGATTGTTGATACTCGCTGGCAGGGGTTATGCACAGCCCGAAAAACACCAGTGGTGCCATGCCTGGCCAGGGCAAGCTGTGTCTAACCCCTGCCAGCGAGCCACCGACCGCCCGCAACGCCCCGTCGGCGCCTCGGGTTGAACACGCGTGGGCTTCTAACCGTTAGGTTTCGGGGTGCCCGGGGGCGTTCTGCAAGAATGGGGAACGGAGACAGTAAACCGACCACACCACAGGGGGCCGTGATGGCTGGCAAGACACGCAACACGATGATCGTTCAGGCACGCCGGAAGACCGAGGAGTTGGCCGCGAAACGGCGCGAACGTGAAGCGACGCTTCACTCTTTGGCTACCGACTACCACGCCGCAACGATGATGGCCGAAGCAGGAGTCGAGGAAGCCGAACGGCAGGCAGCCGAATTGATCGCTACGGCGAAGAAGAACGCGGCCGCAGCCATTGATGATGCGAAGGAAACCGTTCGGAAGATGCTCGCCACCGGTGAGACCAGGCAGGGCATCGCCGAACTCCTGGACGTGAGTGTTTCCTACGTCCGCAGCATCGACGTGGCCACGCCGAAGAAGGCCAAGGCCGGCGCCGGTGCTCCGACTGCCGAGGCGCAGGGATCAGAAGAGAGTGGGAGCGTCGGGGTCGTGGCCGGACATGAGGGGTCGGATCACTGACTCATCCCATCCGTGCTCTTTCAGCGCATCACGGAGCTGCCGTGACTGAGCGGTGAAGTTCGCGCGACCGACGCCACGCCAACGCCATGAATGGGCGTTGGCGTGGCGTCTCTTTTGTGACCGGTCAATCAGGTTCTCGGCCTGCGTGCCAGGGAACAAGTGACTGTCGGGCCCACCCGTCGCGCGGATGCAGATCGGAATATCGCACGAGTGCATGAGCTTGGTGTCGGGATCCAGCTGTTCTCCGGTCAGCAGCAAGTGCGCGAAGCGTTGGGGCCGGAGAGCCTGTTGACCCGTGGCGGTTTTGATCCAGTACCGGCCATAGCCGTCATCACCGACCGCGCCGGTCCAGAGCCAACAGTCATTCTCCCGCGGTCCTTTGATGACCTTGGACCAGAACCGGGCCGCGTCCCGCGTCATGGACACGGCTGGTTCACCAGCGACGCCAGCGGCGTTCCAGCCGGTTCGCGGCGAAGAAGAAAGCGACCATGAACAGCGCCGGTGGCACTGCTTGGAGCAGGCTCTGACCGAGCCAGGCCACAACGGCGGTGACCAAGGCGATGACGCCGGCCGCCTTGCAGAGGAAGATCAAGATGACTTGGCCGGCGGCCACCGGGTGCGTGAGTGCGTAGATGATCCAGCCGCCCAGTGCGACGGCGGCGAACGCTGCGAAGAAGATCAGAACGACAGCCATGATGTGCCCCCTAGCGATGGGCTGATGCGTGGACGGCGGTCTCAGCAGTTCCAGCGGCCCGCCTTGCTCCTTCTGGCGTGGTCGGCGGCCGCGGTGAAGTCCTCGCTATAGGCAAAGGGCTTGCCGTAGCCGGTTGCCTCGGCGTGACCTTGTTCGAGGATGGTGCGGTTGGTCAGGGTGCCGTCGGTGGTCCAGACGTAGGCAAGAAGCCGGTCGTACTTGTCGCGGACCCCTTGGGCGGGATCCGCTGAAAGAAAGACCTGTTGCCCGTCCAGAAGTGAGTGCAGATAGATGGATGCTTCCGGGCCGCCGCACTCCACCGGCGCGTCTCCCTTGACGCTCTCCGGTGCGTTGATGCCCACCAGCCTCACGCGAGTGCTGGTGCCGTTGCAGCTGATCCGAATCGTGTCCCCATCGACCACCTTCTCCACGGCATACGGGCCACTGGCCGTGACTTGAAGTGCCGGCGGCCGCGTCGCCGTACCCGGCGCGGTACAAGGGACTTCCTGCAGCGGTGCCTGACTGCCGGCAGGAACGACCTGCGGTCCGCCCTGGGCCGCGCAACCGGACAGGGCAAGAACAGCCACAACACTGCCAAGCAGCAGCCGGCCCCTGTACTGGATGGCGGTCACGGGTGGTCCTCCTTAGCAGCTGTTTCGGCGCGGGTCCGTCGCCCTGGACGGAGTTCGCCGGCTTCAACTCCCGGCCATTTCCGGCCGTCGTTATACTTGCGCTGAAGCCGCCGCAGTTCCCGGCGTGCAGCTGCTTCAACGAAGTCCGAAATGGACACATACCCCTCGAGCTTCCCGACGGCTTGGACCGCTGCGCGGATCTGCCTCAGGTCCTCTTCCGTGAAGTAGGGGCCTTTCTTCTCCAGCGACTTCTTCATGGTCTTTGACCTTCCTGGGAGTGGTCGATTCGGCTTAGAACGGGGGTTCGGAGTCGGGCCCGTTGCCCCAGGAACCGGCGTTGGTCCGCGAGTTCGTAGCCCAAGGATCGTCCTGCTGGACAGGCTGCGCGGTGCTAGGCTGGTTCCCGAAACCTCCGCCGTTTCCACTGCCCTGATTGCTGCGCTGCGTACGGTTCACTTTCGCATTCGCGTAACGCAGTGAGGGGCCGATCTCGTCTACCTCGAGTTCTATGACGGTGCGCTTTTCGCCTTCTTTGGTTTCGTAGGACCGGGACTTCAACCGGCCGGAAACGATGACGCGCGTGCCCTTGGTCAGGGACTCGGCGACGTTCTCAGCTGCTTCCCGCCAGACACTGGCGCGGAGGAAAAGCGTCTCCCCGTCCTTCCACTCGTTCGACTGCCGATCGAAGGTCCTGGGAGTGGAGGCGATCGTGAAATTCGCTACCGCGGATCCCGACGGGGTGAACCTCAGCTCGGGGTCAGATGTCAGGTTTCCGATGACGGTAATGGTGGTTTCGCCGGCCATGATGGTTCCTTTTCCTCGTGTGCTGTTGGTGTTCTCGGTGTGTGTGCTGGTTTCGTTCTGAGGTTCGGTCCCACCCGGTTCATCGTGGGTGAGGTCGTTGGGTTGGTGCTGGTCTGCGGTGTGTTTGTCCCAGAGACCGCCGGCCCCGATGGGGGCCCGGTTGATCGCGTCAAGGTAGCGGTCATCCTCGACACTGAGGGGGATGCCGTAGTAGCCGGCGAAAGGTTCCTCCTTGGCGTCGGGGTAGATCCTGCCGCTGGGGTTGGTTTCCCGGAACAAGTCCACGTCCAACGGGACCCGCGGGCTGATCTTGAACCCGTCCACAGGGTGCGGGGTGGTCACGGTCCTCACCCTGCTTGGTGGTTCATGCCGTCATCACTCTGGGCGAGTTCGGCGATGCGGACGCTCAGCCGGGCGGTGAGCTGCTCTTCAAGGAGATCGCGGTTGCTGACCTCGTACCTGCTTTCGTTTTCCTCGTCGTAGAAGACGGTTGAGGCGCCGTAGAAGCGTCCCTCGGCCGGAGTTGCCGGGGAGTTCAGGAACGCAAGCCCGAACGCGGCAGCCTGGACTTCGGGATCGGTGCGAAGTTCCGCGGGAACACCCTGTTCGTCCAGAATTATGGTGATGGTCTCGGCGGTGATGGGCGTGTTCATGATGCCTCCTGGTGGCTTGCGGTGGTGTGGTTCATGGCGGCTTGGACGAGCTTGTCGCGGCGTAACCCGGACCAGTGGTCCTGGTCATCGGAATTGTTCACGATGACGGGTGCCTGGGAGTAGCCGAGCTCTTGGGTGATGTATTCCAGCGCTGCCGGCACTTCGGTGATGTCCACGGGCGTGTAAGTGATGCCTTTGGAGTCGAAGTACTCCATGGTGCGGTCGCAGTTCGGGCAACCGGGCTTGGTGTAAACCGTGTAATCGGTGATTGAGGAAGTCATTTTCAGTCCTGGGTTTCGTATCAGTTTGGTTAGGTTCGTCTGGCTGACTTGCTACTACTATTCTAGCTTTTATCCAATTGGATTTAAAGGTTTTTACCCTTATTTCCAGGGGTTTTTGACTGGCTTTTGGTATTGATTTTCTGGTGATTTGGGCGTCTGGTGAGTTTGGGAAGTGTCATCTTCAGAAGCTAGCTGCACAAACGTCCAAAGTCGTCTGCACAGCCACTACATGCCAGGGAAGGGATCCCCAAATGACCCGATTCGCTGCGTGAATAGATCAAGCCATACGCTCTACCCATGAGTGACGTAACGGTGGTTATCCGCCCTGCTGGTGCGCGGACCGAGATTCTAAATCTGCCGTATGAGGGCAGGGGTGCTGGCTACTCGATTCTGGGTGACATGTTCAAGGCATCACGCAGCGGCCAGGTGGAGTACAACCGTGGAGTCTGGTCCGTGTCGCGACCTCACACGAGCGCGGTCATTCTAGGGCTGGTTGATCGCTACGGGCGGGTCAAGGTCATTCAGCACGGCGGCGTCGACAAATGTGTCGAGCAGTGCTGGAGACGCGGCAAGACCGAGAATACCTGGCTGTGTGAATGCGCTTGCGCAGGCAGGAATCACGGATCCGGCGTGCCATACGCGCACACGGCGGGAGGCAACGGGCCGGCGGGGGCCCTCTCGGTTCAAGCCAGTGAACCTCGTGAGTTTTACGTGCCCTAGTGGGCTCCGTTCAGCTACGCCTGCCTCTTGTCTGCCCTTTCCGCGCCTTCCTCCTAAACAGGAGCAGCGGACAAAAGCACCACATTGCAGGGAACTATCGACCGAGCAGTGCTCTAAAGTCCTCTGCATAACGCCTATAACCACGGGAGCTTCTGTGCAGTCAGCTTCGGAAAATGACATTTGGGAAGATTGCGGGTAGTAGTCCGGTGTGACTCCCCCGGCTTCTTTAGCAGCTGACTGGCCGTTGGGTTCTTGTGCCTGTGTCAGGTGATTACGGTTGCCCCGATGTGTCGTCAAGGCTGAAAGGAACTGTTCCCCCGCGGGTGGTGGGTCGGCGGGGATTGGCTTGGCCCATGGGTGCTGTGGCCGGTCGTTCTGCTCTGGTAGCGAACTGATCCTGGTTGTGTGGGGCGGGCCGCTAGCCTTGGGTTTACCGACAGAAAGGTTCCTTGATGTTCTATCTTGTTCGCCCTGATATGAGGCTTCAGTGGGTTGATCTTCCAGTGAGGACGACCTTGGAGATTATTGAGGAGCACGGTGGTGATCTAGGCAAGGTCGAGTGGTTGGACGCTGAGCGGCCGATTGATCAGTACACCGTGCCGTTGGCGTTGCGGCATGGGTATGCGTGTTCTGCCGGCGTCGCTGTCCCGGCCGTAGTTTTCACGACAGTTGACCGTCCTGCGGATATGGCGAAGACGTATCAGGATCTCTTGCGGGCGGAAGCAGCCGTGGCCGGCCAGGACGAGATCATGGAGGCTTTGATGCCCGGATGGAAGGAGTCCGGGGAGAAACTTGCCGGGGAGGTGCACCGCAGCACGGAGGCTTCGATCAAGAAAGCGCAGGCTGATGCGGATGCTCTGCTGGCCGCTGACCCTAAGCCGGAGTTGGTTGAGCACTGGGCGCGGCTGGGTGGATCCATCAGCTGATTTTTCCGGGTTAAAGGGTGAAGGGCCGGCACTGTAAGTGCCGGCCCTTCCTATTTTCCCTCTGCAAAAGGAAATCTGTGGTTCAGTCTACAAGACTGAAGTCTTGCGCGTCAGCGCGTGGTTCCTGGGTGGGTTGCCCGGTGGCGGCGCAGGAGAAGGTAGGTGCCCAGGGCGAGGAAGGCTCCGATCGCTGCTCCGAGGATTAGGCCGGTGATGCTGCGCATGTTGTTCAGCAGGATCAGGGGCAGGGAGATGGCTGTGACGAAGCCGATGTGGAACGGAAGGGTGTCGTTGTCGTCATCGAGGTCTTCCATTCTGGAGTGAGCGATCATCCATCCGATGCCCAGATAGATTGTGGCGATGGCCGCGAAGATCAACGCACCTATCATCACTTGGTCAAGGATTGGGGGCAGTCCAGGGAAGATCTCGGCGAGAGTGACCCCTGGGGGTGTCTGGGTGTTCATGGTGATTCCTGTCTGTGCTGCCATGGGATGAGCCTAACGGTGACCTCCGACAGACTTCTCTGTGGTGGGGCGATGGAGTAGCCAGGTGGCCGGCGGGGCGCGGCTGTCGGTGGGCGTGTGCTTGGTGGCGTTGCACGGCGGTCCGTCGCAGGTGATTGGCTGCTGTGGTTCGCCCTGGGCGTCGGACCGCCCGACGTTTGGGAGGTTCCCGGCCCTGCCGTGGTGAGTGGCCGGGGTCTTGCCGGGCGGTGAGGGTTCCGCCCGGCAAGGGGCTTAGGCGGCTTGGGGTTCGTCCGCGGGTTCGGTGGTTTCCTCGGTTTCTGTCTTGGGGTCGGTGAGGATGATCTTTTCGACGTCGCTGGGTTCGTATCCCCATGCCGTGAGCTGGGTGAGGTAGTAGCGGGTGTTGCTGTGGCGAGTCCGCCAGCTCGTGCGATCGATGTTTGCCTCGTAGGCGGTGATCATGGTGGCGAGGGTGACCGTTTCGGGTTTGGTGGTGGGCTTGTCGACGTAGGCCGTGAACTCGCCGTAGCCGGTGCCGGTTCCCAGCAGTTCCGCCGTGAGTTCGGTCTTGTTGAAGGCCTTGGTCAGGATGTAGCTGGCGTGGGCAATCGTGTGGGCGATGAACTTCTGGGCGTTCTTCGGCAGGGCCTTGCGTGCCAGCAGGGTTTTGACGAACTCCCTGCGAACTACCTCGGCCGAGTCCATGGCTTTGTTGTTTTCGATGACTTCCCGGCGTGCGGCTTTTTCCTCTTCGGTCATGCCTCCTGCCGGGGCCTTGCCGTCCTTCCGCAGCCCGCGGGCCTTCCAGTCAGCTACGGCGAACTGTGTCACCAACCCGCTGTATCCGATGCCGACGTAGACCGCGTCAGCGTCCGTCTCGCTGACGCGTTCGCCCTCGCGGGTGGTCAGTGTGGAGATCAGGGCGGCGGGTCCCTTGTAGTCGTAGTAGCGGGGATCTTGTTCCAACACGGTCAGGCCTTTAGCGGCAGCCTCGGCGCAGGCTTCGGCAAGCAGGGCGTTGTTTCTGCGCTCGTCCCGGAGCCGCTGCGCCCGGTGGGCGAAGTTCCCGGGGTTCTCGGTGGCGAGGCGTTCGAGCGCGGCCACCGCGTTGGCATCGTCCGCGAATTCCTCGATCACGGCGGACTGCTCCAGCGTCAGGCCTTGGTCCAGGGCCCGGGTGGCGGTGGTGTTCGCTTTGACCTTCAGCGCGGTTTCGACAACTGCCTTCTTGGCCCCCATTTTCCGGGCGATGACGCTGGCGCTCACGCCCAGCAGAGCCATTTGGTGGAACGCTTCGGCACGGTCGCCGTCGGTGAGTGCGCTGCGGTGGTCGTTCTCCACTACCTGCGTGGCGAGGCGTTCCGCTTCCTCGGGAGTGGCGCCGACGAGCACGGGAATGGTCGCCGCTCCTGCCTCAACGGCTCCAAGGGTGCGGCGCTGTCCCATCAGGACGTGCACGGTTCCGTCCTCGGTCCGGTGGGCGACGACGGGCACAAGCACGCCATGTTCTTTGATGCTGGCCACGAACTCCTTGGTGAGTCCGGCCTCCTTGCGGACGTTGGTGTCCACCGTCAGAGTGGTGGGGTCAAGCAGTTCGAGCGTGGGTGTTGCGTTCATTGGTTTTGTGTCCTTTGCAGAGGATTGGTGAGGGAGCGGTGTGACCCGGCCAGCTACTTGCTTTCCTCCCCCGTTGTTTTTTGGCTGCTGGCGAAGCTTGCGGAGCTGTGGCCGACGGAGGCCTGTCTACCCTTGGGCAAGGTGTGGGAAATTCCCGGAGGAAATAAGCGACGCAGGAGCGCCGTAGGGACATTTCCTGCACCGCAGGCCCCGGAGCCTGCGGAGGGGCTAGACGGGGTGGAGCGGACACATAAAATCCGAAGGACAGCAGCCAAAAAACGTCGTAGACACAACAGGACCGGGCACGGCGGAGCTCTGCGACGACGGGACCGGGCCCAACAGCCGGCCACGGAGCGAAGCGGAGTGGACGCCCAAAAGGAGTGCGAGCCCCGCGAGCATGCTCCTCCCCTGGCCACCGGGGATCCGCCCAGGTTAATCCCGGCCCGGGCTTGCCGCACGCCCCAGGTGAGTAGTGCCGGCCCCGTTGCGGGAACGGCGGTCCGTCGCCGGCAACCACCCACCCAGGGCAAGCACCTGCGGCGGACCGCCCGCCCTTGCGAGGCGAACGGCCCACCCTCGGGTTTATGTGGCGCTGTCGATCTTGGTGAGGATCGCGTTGGTGGCTTCCTCGGTCTGGCGCTGCAGCTCCTTGATTTCTTCATCGGCCGGGGCAGCTTCTATTTTCTCGAGCTGGACCTGCCACGTATCCAACGCTGTGAGCAGTTCGGGCGTGAAGGTTGAATCCGGTTTGCCCTGTAGCCCGAAGTAGTAGAAGGCATCCGCCATTCCCGGGTGGCCGATCCTTGCGGCGGTCTCGGCTGCTTTGTCGCGTTGGCCTGCCTCGTGGTGGGCTTCGTAGTCGAAGTCGCCGTCTTCATCCCAGAAGTTCGTCATGGTTCTGTCTCCTCAAAACTTGGGGGGTGGCCGGGAGCTGGTCCCGGCCACCCCGAGGGGTTTAGGCCGCTGGCTGGGTGAGCCGGGTGTCGAAGAGTGCTTCGGCGCGGCGGATCAGATACTCCGGAACGTCGACGTCATGGCTGAGACCTTCTCGGCCCAGGAACACGGCGTTCCCGGTGACGGGCAGCTCAAGCCCGGTTTCGTGGAGCAGCTGCGCGGCGCGGACGTTTGATGGTCCGGTCGTTTGCGTCTCGGCGTTCAGGTAGACCTGCCAGTCGCCTCTGGCGATGCACTCCAGGCCGCCGCCGACGATGATTTGAAGGCTGCTGTGCCGTGCGTCGAGGCTGGCGACTGTGACGTTCTCGCTGAGTCGCGACGGGATGTACAGCGCAATCAGGTGGTTAATCATGGTTTTGTGTCCTTTGCAGAGGATTGGTGAGGGAGCGGTGGGACCCGGCCAGCTACTTTCTTTCCTCCCCCGTTGTTTTTTGGTTGCTGGCAAGCTTGCTTGCTTGGCGGCCAGCGGAGCCCTGTCTACCCGCAGGGCAAGGTGTTGGAAATCTTCGAAAGGAAATAAGCGAAGCGCCGTCGAAGAATTCCAGTGCCGCAGGCCCCGACTGCTTTTGGAGGGGCTAGACGGGGTGGAGTGGACGTCTACAATCCGGAGGACAGCAACCAGAAAACGTCGTAGACAAACAGGTGTTGACGGGCAGGAGCTCTGCGACGGACCGGCATCACCCAACAGCCGGCCACGGAGCGAAGCGGAGTGGACGCCCGAAAGGGGTGCGAACCCGCGAGCACGCTCCTGTCCTGGCCCGCTCGGATCCGCCCAGGTTAGTACCCGCCAAGGCTTGCCGCACGCACCAGGTGAGTGGTGCTGGCCCCGTTGCGGGAACGGCGGTCCGTCGCCGGCAACCACGCGCCCAAGCCGGCCACCTGCGGCGGACCGCCCGCCCACACAAGGCGAACGGCCCACCCTGCTTACGTGGCGCTGTCGGTCGGGCGGGTGTTGAATCGGCGGAAGTTCGCGGCGATTTCTTGGGCGATATCAGCCATCGGGGTTCCCGGCGTGATGGTCTTCTCTTCGTCGGCGGAGAACTCCACCGGTTCGCCGTCGTCGTCGTAGTGGTCCGGGCCGTAGTAGAGCTCAGCGGTGGTGAACTTGGATTCCAGGGGGTTCTTCCAGCTGAATGATCCGGGGCCAACCGTGAAGGTGTGGCTGCCTTCGCTCTGAAGGAAAAAGGTGGCGGTGCCTCCGCCGGTTTGTTCGACGTGAAGTTCCAGGCCTTCGGCTTTCATCGCGTCCACCAGGTCACGCGCGGGAAACCATTCGCTCTCTTCGGCGGCCTGTCGGGTTTCGGGGCTTTCAGTCATGGTTCGGTCTCCTTTACGAATGGGGTGGTGGCCGGGACGCCCGTCCCGGCCACCGGCTGGTCTAGCTGGCGAGTAGTTCGGCCAGTTCTGCGGCGTCGGAAACCAGTGCTGCCGTGCCTTCTTTCAGGAGCCTGTGGCAGCCTGCCGAGTTCGCGCTGTGCACGCTTCCGGGTACTGCCGCCACATGTCGGGCAATGGTTTCGGCGTGGTGCGCGGCGTTCAGCGCGCCGGAACGCCACCGGGCTTCGACAACACAGGTGACCCCGGCGAGGGCGGCAATGATGCGGTTCCGCTGCAAAAAGCGGTAACGCGTGGGCGCGTTTCCCGGGGGCTGCTCTGAGACAACCAACCCGTTGGCCCTGATCGCGGCCGCGAGGTCGGCGTTGCCGGACGGGTAAACCCGGTCAAGGCCTCCGGCTGCAACCGCGATGGTCGCCGGTCCGGTGCCGGTAAAGCCAGCAAGCGCGCCACGGTGGGCGTGCGCGTCGATGCCGTAGGCCAGGCCGGAGACAATGCAGATTCCACGCTGGGCCAGCCCATGAGCCATCTCACCGGTGACAGCTGCGCCGTAGCTGGTGGAATCGCGGGAACCGGTCAACGCTGCCGTGCGCTGTACCGCGGGGATCCCCTGGGTGATGTTCCCGACGTACCAAAGCCCGTACGGGGCATCAGGCAAATCATCGAGGCCGATAGGCCAGTGTTCATCCCCGGGGATAAGGAAACCTCCGCCCAGTCGTTCGATGGTGGCGAGGTCCCTTTCTGCGTCCACGTCTGGGATCCGCTGCGCCCAGCGGCGCAGCCCTTCGTTCAATTCCTCTTCGCCGATGTGGCGGAAGGTGTGGGGCGGTTGGGCGCCGGTTGCTACCCTCAGGGTCGCGTAGGCGCCCAAGGCGTGGACAAGCGCTCGGCCAGTGGAGTCCTGGGAGTCGAAAAGACGAGTCAGGGCGGCGCGTGCAATGCGGTCGTTCATGGTTTTGTGTCCTTTGCAGAGGAATGGTTGGTGAGGGAGCGGTGTGACCCGGCCAGCTACTTGCTTTCCTCCCCCGTTGTTTTTTGGCTGCTGGCGAAGCTTGCGGAGCTGTGGCCGACGGAGGCCTGTCTACCCTTGGGCAAGGTGTGGGAAATTCCCGGAGGAAATAAGCGACGCAGGAGCGCCGTAGGGACATTTCCTGCACCGCAGGCCCCGGAGCCTGCGGAGGGGCTAGACGGGGTGGAGCGGACACATAAAATCCGAAGGACAGCAGCCAAAAAACGTCGTAGACACAACAGGACCGGGCACGGCGGAGCTCTGCGACGACGGGACCGGGCCCAACAGCCGGCCACGGAGCGAAGCGGAGTGGACGCCCAAAAGGAGTGCGAGCCCCGCGAGCATGCCTCACTCCCGGCCACCGGGCATCAGGGTCATTTGGGTCTGGAAGGCGAAAGAGCCGGCACGTGGGTGCCGGCTCTTTCTGTTTTCTCTGCAAAAGAAATTTGTGGGGGCAGCTCGGTTGCTGCCGTGCTTTACAGCTCGTCTAGGCGGTGGTCTTCCAAGGGCCGGTCAACGGGTCCGGTGACCGGTCCGACTGTGAGTAGGCGCAGTTCCAGGACGTCTTCGGCTGGGCTTGCGTCGGGGGCAACGGTGTCTGCCTCGGTCATGCGAATCTCATCGGCCACAGTATGGTCCTGCCTTCGGGTGTTGGACTGCTTGTCCTTTTACCGTATCGGCTGTTCCTGCGGTTTCACTGGAAAGTCGCTACGCCCGCGGCAGCGTCATCGCGGCCGGCGGAGCGGAGCGGGGGAGGCCGCGCGCGCCTGGGCGAGATCCCGATGGGTAAGGCCGGACCCTTGGTGTGGGGTCCGGCCTCTTCCGGTTAGCGGCCTATCTTGCGGGCATAGGCCTTTTTCGGATCACGCACGCAGTCAGCCATCAAGCCGCGGCTGACCAGATCGGCCATGAGTTCAGCGAACCGGTAACCCTCGACGTCCTCCAGCGCGAGCTTGAAATACCGGCCCGCGAAACTGGACTTTCCTTTCAGCCATTCCGTCCAGCCGATCACGCTTAGCATCGGGGCGCGTTGTCCTTCGGGGGTGACTTTCATCAGCTCGAAGACAAGTTCCTGGGCCGTGTCCACGCGGTTCCAGTCAGGACGGGCAATGAACACACCGAGCAGCACGGAGGTGAACTGATCCGGGGCGTTGGTGATGATGTCCGCCATCAGGTAATCCCGGGTGATGGGGTGCTGCAACGCTCCTGCCAGTTCCAGCGCGGCCTCGTGGGTGAGTCCTTTGGGGTTTTCTAGGAGTTCAGCCCATTGGGTGCGGCGTGCTTCGGTGTCCTCGGGCCATCCGTCGGGTTTGTGCGCGGCGATCGTTTCGCGTGCTGCATCCTCGCCGGTGAACGGCTCAGGGGCGGTGAAACCGGTGACGTTGCTTCCCCGGTAGATCATGGAGGTGTTGCCGGTGCTGTTGGTGATCTCGTCCAGTGAGCGCTCGGTGCAGCACGCGCTGTCGGTGCACAGGTAGTTGCTCCACACTTCCGAGGTCACCATCCATGCGTCTTTCAGGGGCATCCGCGCTGTCTCCAACTCGGTGCGCAACGCCTGAACGTGCTCGGAGAACGGGCGGGGTTCGGCCGTGGTGTTCTCGTCGGTGTAGATGACCAGCAGGGTCCCGGTTGCCGCTTCGTCGGCTGTCGCGTAGCTGACGACGGTTTGGGCGAACGCCTTGGGTTCGAAGCAGAGCGGGGCATCAAGGCGCAGCGTGGCGCCGAGTGCGTTGCCCTGCATCGTGATCAGGACGAAGGATTCCTTGGGGGTCTCGCCCAGCATGTGGGGGACGTAGGCCAGGATGTCGGCCGGGGTGCTGATGTTGATGGGATCGTTCACTGGTTTTGTGTCCTTTGCAGAGGATTGGTGAGGGAGCGGTGTGACCCGGCCAGCTACTTTCTTTCCTCCCCCGTTGTTTTTTGGCTGCTGGCGAAGCTTGCGGAGCTGTGGCCGACGGAGGCCCGTCTACCCGCAGGGCAAGGGCAGAAAAATCTTGCGGGATCCGAGCTAGCGAGGATCCCTGGCTAAAGAATTTTCGGACCGCAGGCCCCGACTGCTTTTGGAGGGGCTAGACGGGGTGGAGTGGACACGTACAATCCGAAGGACAGCAGCCAAAAAACGTCGTAGACACGACAGGGCCGCGCACGGCGGAGCTCTGCGACGTCGGGACCGGGCCCAACAGCCGGCCACGGAGCGAAGCGGAGTGGACGCCCAAAGGGGTGCGAGCCCCCGCGAGCATGCTTCTCCCCTGGTCGCCGCGGATCCGCCCAGGTCAATCCCGGCCCGGGCTTGCCGCACGCACCAGGTGAATAGTGCCGGCCCTGGGCGGGAACGGCGGTCCGACGCCGGCAACCACCCACCTAAGCCGGCCACCTGCGGCGGACCGCCCGCGGTGACCGGCCACGAAAGACCGGCCACCCACGGGTCTACTCGCGGCGGTCGTGGAGCGGGATGGCTCCGTACTGTCCGGCTGCGCGTCGGAATCGTGAGTCGCTGCTGAAAATGAACGTGCCACCGAACATGTACCACGGGGCGGGTTCGTCCTCTGCGGCGACTGGCTCGGCATGGGTCGCGGTTTCGCGGTGGAAGCTCTCGTTTTTGACGAGCCGGACGGCGGGCCGTTCCTCGGTGGCTTCGAAAACTGGGTCGATGCCCTCGCCGATGACGGTTACCTCCATGACGCGGGCGGAAATGCCCTGATTGGAGAAGTCCGTGCCCAGGGCGTCGCGGTAGATCAGGGCGGTGATGCCTTTGGGGGCTGTGGTGGCGTTGCTCATGTGCTGGCTCCTTTGAAGTGGTGGGGGATGTACTGCCCGGCTCTGGCCGGGCAGTACATCGGTTCTCAGTTCCTGCTAGAGGAACGTGGGGCGGTGTTCTGCGGCGAACAGGACGGCCATGGCTTCGTTGTGCCAGTCCAGTGCCGCGTATTGCCGGGTGGTCTCCAGTACGGCTGGGTTCACGTGCGCCTCGGCGTTGACGGCTGCGGCCATGCCTCGGATGTGCGCGGCGAGGTCTTCGGCTCCGTCGGCGCTGTAGGCCACGGGGGACTTCTCCACGATTGCGGCGAGGGTTTCGAGGAAGACCACGGCTTGGGCCGGGCTGTTGGCGATGCTGCGGTTTTCGGTCATTGTCCTTGGTCCTTTGCTGGTTTGTTGCTTGCCGGGCGGTGAGGGTCCGCCCGGCAAGGAGACGAGGTCTGCTAGGCGACGGCTGTTTGGAACGTGGGCGGAATGCGGTAGCGGCTGGGTAGCTCTGCGGCGGCTACGGGCAGGTCTGCCGGGCCGTGGGCTTGTCCGTTCTTCCAGTGGGAAAACGCCTGTTCTGTGATCGCGTCCCAGTACCGGGCCTTGGTCCGGTAGAACGTCGTTTTCACGTCGCCCTCGCAGTAGGTGGCCATGCCGAACAGGTTGCCGATCGCGTCGGCGGTGCGGGTTCCGGCGACCATGACATAGGGCCACTGGCCCAAGTCCCAGCCGTCAGAGCCCCAGCTGGGGATCACGGCCCAGCCGTGCTCTGAGATGAGTTCCATCCAGTCGTAGCCGTCATTCATGTGGTAGTTGCCAAGCACGGTGACACTGTGGATGGTTTCGCCGGTGTCCTCGGTCGTGATCGTCTCAACGCTGATTGCGTTCATTGGTTTTGTGTCCTTTGCAGAGGATTGGTGAGGGAGCGGTGTGACCCGGCCAGCTACTTGCTTTCCTCCCCCGTTGTTTTTTGGCTGCTGGCGAAGCTTGCGGAGCTGTGGCCGACGGAGGCCTGTCTACCCTTGGGCAAGGGCAGAAAAATCTTGCGGGATCCGAGCTAGCGAGGATCCCTGGCTAAAGAATTTTCGGACCGCAGGCCCCGGAGCCTGCGGAGGGGCTAGACGGGGTGGAGCGGACACATAGAATCCGAAGGACAGCAGCCAAAAAACGTCGTAGACACACAGGACCGGGCACGGCGGAGCTCTGCGACGTCGGGACCGGGCCCAACAGCCGGCCACGGAGCGAAGCGGAGTGGACGCCCAAAGGGGTGCGAGCCCTGCGAGCATGCTCTCTCCTGACTCTTGTCAGGCTGGGTTGGTTGGTACGGTGAAGATGTCAGAAGGTGAGACTGACTGTGGGTCCTAAACCGGACGGCTCGAAGCGCTCTTACTGGGCAACTGGAGGATGAATGAGCGATTTGCCGAAGTACCGGCACGGTGGCAGAGACAGGAACAACTACGGTCCTGATCTAAACCTCCGTCGGAAACGTCGCGGGCTTGTCTTCGCCGTGGTCTTTGGCGGCTTATCGCTCCTAGGGCTGCTGGTGTGGTTCGTGTGGGCAGGTCTGGGCGCCCTGGCCCAGTAAGGGGCGGGCCCCGTCTGGCAGACCCGCCCCCAATCCGGTCTAGCCCTTGGGGACTTTCGAGTTGGCGCGGTACGCCATGATCGCCGCTCCCAGTGCTGTGAGCGAGAGAACGAAGTTCACGATGGTCAGCGGTTCCATGAGGTTTCCTTATCGGTGAGTTGGACTTAGTCTGAGAAGGAGCCGGTGGCCGCAACCGAAGCGGTCACGACCACCGGGTTTCGTAGCTACACCTACTTCCTTGCTTTACGCTTACGCTTCCGAGTTGCACCTCGGGAGCGTTTGCTTGTTAAGCGCGCGTTCCGCGGGAGAGTAGAGCAATGACAGCTGTCATCAGGCTCACGACCGAAGTCGCGAGCTTGATCGCTTCGTCGATGCTCATGTAGCCACCTCCTTCCTGCCCCGCCGTGCGAGGCCCCCGCGTCGCAGCCGGTCGAGGGTGGGCCGTCAACCCCGAAGAGTGACCGGGGAAGCCCGCGAAATAAGGGAGCGCAGCGACCGCGTGGGATTACTCGGTTGCGTGGGTTGACGGGTCGGGCCCCCGGACGGCTACGATCAGTGGCCTTGTACGGAGAACAACCCAGCCCCATGTAAGGCAAAAAGAGGCTTTTACAGCCCGAAGCGCAGCGAAGGTCCGTTCTGTTCTTGATCCTCTAGGCTGGGGCCATGGACAAGAAGAAAGCAGCGCTGACCTGGGCGCTTTTGGGGACTGGCTTCCTTGTGTACAGCCTCTACTGTGCCCTGACCACCGGCGGCACCTGGTATCTCATTGCCTCTGCCGTGATCCTGATGGTTTCCGGCGTGGTCTGCCTAGGAAGCGCGGCGTCAGATTATGCGACGCCCGGACCCGCAGCGCTACTAGACACAGCAACACTCAAAGGAGCAGCATGCTTGGTTTCAAAGTGAACGTCCGGAAAGAAGACAAGAGCGCCGAGCTGGAGATCCAGGGCTTCCCGGATCAGGAGACGGCCGAAGGTTTCGCGAACGAAGTTCACGAAACTTTGCTGGTGTGCAAGGACGAGAACGAAGAGATCACCGGATTCGAAGTTGGCCGGCCCGGCCCCATGGAGCCCCGTGAAGGCGCTCCCGAAGCGGACATCGAAGACTTCATCGATCAGATCACCATGTCCGTCATGAGCCCTGAACCAGCGAACCTGGTCAAAGGAGAGCCTCCGGTGCGTTTCGCTGTTGAGCAACCGATGACCTGGTAGCTCAGCGGGCGGCGCTCATCACTGGTCCTTTAGGCTGAGCGCATGGACGAGTCCATTCCGCGGGCACTACAACCACCGGTTGCTGTTGCCCTGGCGAAGCTCGTCAAGACCTTCCCCGGCCCTGCTGCCCTTCCGGGCGGGATTTGGGCAGAGCCCAAATGGGACGGGTACATTCACTGCAGTCTGTCAATCATTGGCCCATCGGCCAGATGCCGAACTGTTAGCTGCTGGCGCATTAATCAGATCCGGCTCGAGGTCAGCTGCTGACCACGCTCAATCCAAATGTCTCGGGTGGACACCTGTAATCATCAGGATCGGCGGCAGGCATCCTAGCTGGCCTGAAGATGATGTGATGCGAAGTGCACGTTTCCTAGGTACGGCTTGCGAAGAGTTGTGCCACTTGGGCTGGTTGGAGGGGTCGTGTGGCGTGGCCCTGGAGGAGAAAGAACAGTCGTGCTGTTTCTTCTACTTCCTCAACGGCGTCGACTGCCTTTGCCAAGGAGGGCGCGGAAACGATCGGTCCGTGGTTGGCCAGCAGCAGGGCACGGCTCGATGCTGCGGCTTTTTCAGCACACCCTCCCAGTCCGTGGTCTCCCGGTGCAAAATATGGCAACCGGACCAGCCGTCCCACCCTCATCACAAAGTACGCCGTCAAAGGGGGCAGAACGTCGCCGTCGTCCAGGTCCTCAAGGCATGAAAGGGCAGTGGCATATGGCGAATGCAGGTGGACTGCGGCGTGGTCTTCAGGCCTGGCCCGGTACATCGCCAGGTGCAGGAATGCCTCTTTGGAGGGGCGGGCCCCGGACAAGTGTTCGCCGGCGTCAGAGACCATTGCCAGATCGCCTGTTCTGAGTTCACCCAGGGAGGCGTTGGTGGGGGTGATCAGTATTCCTCTGTCCACGCGGGCGCTGAGGTTTCCGGAAGTTCCTCTGGTCAGGCCTCTTTGGTGCAGTGACCTGGCCAGTCGAACGAGTTCATTGCTGATATCCAGGTCAGTCACCGGTTGTGCTCCCATGCGTCAAGGAAAAGTGCGGGAGTTCCGAGGTTTCCGGATTTGAGCAGGATGGACAGCTCCGGGTCAGTTTCTGTTTTCAGCCACGGCACGCCTGGGGAGACTTCCTTCCCGACATGGGCGGTGGTGATGCCGAGCCTGCGGACTACAGCGCCGGAGGTTTCTCCACCGGCGACTATGAGTTGGCGGATACCCAAGCCGACGAGCCCTTCGGCGATCGCGGAAAGGCTGTCTTCGGTGATTTCCGCGGCCCGGGCCTGTCCGAGTTCCTTTTGAGTTCTCGAGACTTCCTGTGGAGAGGCGGTTGAATGGATCAGGATGGGGCCGTCCGTAAGATTTTCGCGCGCGAACAGCAGCGCTGCGCCGACGACGTCGTGTCCTTCGGCGATGGCAACAGGGTCGACCAGGAAGCAGGGGCGGAACTGCCGGAATGTGTCGATCTGGACGTTCGTCATCTCCGAGCAACTGCCTGCGATGACGGCGGCCGGGCCTGATGGCCGGGCGGCACGCCCCGATTCCGGGTTGTCGCGGTGCCCGCGGGCAACGGCCAGCCCTCCTACGAGCCCTGACCCGCCGGTGACAAGCGGGTGTTCGAGCGATGCGGTCCCCAGCACGGCGAGGTGGCGGTCAGTAAGTGTGTCGACGACGGCGTAGTCGGCACCTTCGCCGCTGAGGCTCCGGAATTGGGATTGAACTGACGGGGCACCGGCTTCTATGACGCTGTAACCGAGGTGGCTCACGAGGTTTTTGCTTTGGGCCTGAAGCAGCCTTGGCACGCTCGAATCCGTCATCGGGGTAAGCGGGTGGTTGCGCATGGATGATTCCTGCAGGAGGTCCGTGCCTACGAACAACACACCGTTGTACACGGTCCTCCGTAGTGCCGGGGTTCCGGGGGCGACGACTGTGATCTGGCCGGTGGGGACGAACTCTTTGCGGAGGGCATCTGCCACAGGGCCGATGTTGCCTTCCGGGGTTGAGTCGAACGTGGAGCAGTATTTGAAGTAGAGCTGCTGAACGCCTCGGGATTTGAGGGCACGTGCCGCCGCCAGGGACTCTTCTACAGCCTCAACGGCTGGAACGCTGCGAGTCTTCAGGGAGACCACTATGCAGTCAACGTCGTGCAGCTGCATCACGGGATCGGGAATACCAAAGGTCTGCACTACCCGCATTCCGGCACTCACAAGAGTGCCGGCCACATCGGAGGCTCCTGTGAAGTCGTCGGCGATAACTCCCAACCATGGGAGATTCGCATTCATTTGAGTGTTTGACATGGTCAAGTCCTTGTCGGTAGGGACGTTGCCTATGAGTCTTTGGAAGGGAAAAGAGTACTCAGCTGGGTCATCCCAGAGTCGGGGGAGGCAAGAACCGTGGGTCCGCCGGGCTGGTCTCGGGTATCCGCAATGACCCGGGCCATCGACGCTTGGGCGAGAACGACGACGTCGCACTCCCCTGCAAGCTCGGAGAACGCGGCGAGCACTAAACTGTCGTGCTTCGCGCGGTCACCTGAGCGTAGGGCAGTGAAGGCGCCGTCGACTTTCTTGGCAGTGATAGTGGGCGATTTGTTCTGCCCTTTGGCTGAATCCTGCACGAGCCGTGTGGTCGGCCCAAGGGTTGCAGATAGGGTCGCGAGCACGCCAATCCTCTCACCGGACAGTACGGCCAGCGTGGCCATTGGAGTGTCGATGCGCAGGACAGGGATGGAGACGAAGCCAGCAGCGGCGGTGGCCGCTTCTCCGATGGAAGAGCAACTCACCAACAGGGCCTGGGCACCGGATTCCTCAGCGTAGCGGGCATAGTTAACCAGCCGCCGTCGAACGTGTGCAGGCGTTGTTCCTATGGCAATGGTGTCGTGGAGCAGTGACTCGTCCACGAAGTGCATGACGCGGACGCCAGGAACGGTGCCCCTTGCCTTGGCTTCCATGTCCGTGACCAGTCCAGGCACCGTGTGCAGCATTGCGAGGGTGTTCAAGGATAAGTTCATATTTTCAGCGTAAGACACAAGAAGATGCCAATTAGCTGGGCTTGAGAGAAGGCATTGTTTCTGGGAGCGCAAGAAGCAAACACTTAGTCGGCCTCCTGGCATGAAAACTGCTCCCCGGTAGCTGGGACTGATTTCTCAATCCAAGCTGCCGGAGAGCAGTTCAGTATGAATGCGGGACTCTCGCCCGCTAAATTCCATCTGTTGGCTTTTTGGGCCTGCTCATCAGCGGCGGGAACGTCCGCAACGACCCACATCTTGCGGACCGTTTCATGGATGGTCCAGTGCCCCTCCCAGCCAGCGGGAGTCACGAACAGGGTACCGGGCTCGATGTCGAAGCGGGTCTGAATGGCTAAGAGCCGATCCTGGCAGCAAGGCCCTGCCTCAGATGCTCAATGACTGCGATGATCCGGCGTGGCGTCCTGGCCGTGGAGGGATAGAGCGCGTAGATGTCGGCGCTGGGCGTCTGGACGTCTGGGATAACCTGCTGTAGTACCCCCTGCTGGATCAGCGGGTTGACGTGCCAAGTGGAGCGCATGATCAAGCCCAGCCCTTGCATGCACCAGTCCGTCACCACATCCCCGTCGTCGCTGATCATGCTGCCGCTAACGTCCACGTATTCCTGCTCCTTGTCGCCAAAGCGCCACAGTGAGTAGTCGCCATTGTTTTCCCGCAGGACGATGCAGTTGTGCCTTTCGAGGTCCCGGATGGTCCGCAATGGCGGGGCGCTGTCCAGGTAGCTGGGCGCCGCACACACAATCCTTCGATTCCGTGCAAGAAGTTTTGCCTTGAGCCTGGAGTCCGACAGTCCTCCGACGCGAATGGCGATGTCGAAATTCGTACCCGAGATGTTCAACGGTAGCGGAGAAAGCTCCAGGTCTATCTGGATCAACGGATGCTGCCGGACAAACTCCCCCAACAGCGGCGCAATGTGCTTACGGCCTATCCCCAGGCTCGAATGCACAGTGATGCGTCCTTTAAGCTCACCATGCTGCGTGGAAAGCGCTTCTTCGAGATCAGTCTTCTGTTGCAGGATGGTCAAGGCGCCTGCCGCATAGAGCCGCCCCTCTTCGGTGAGGGTCAGACGCCGGGTGCTGCGCCGGACCAGTGGTACACCTAGGCGCGACTCCAGCGCGGTAAGGCGTTTGCTCACCGCCGACACTGACTTTCCCCAGTTCCTGGCAGCTTCCGTAAGGCTCTGGGACCGGGAGATTTGTTCAAAAAAGTCCAGATCATCGATCGATGTAAGGTCCATGACTGCTTCTTTCGTTTGTGGAAACAATGCATTCTCTCATGGCCTATTAATCAGCATCTTCTTGTGTCGTAGGCTGATCTGACTGGAAGCACAGCCGAGGTGGCGCCCTTCAAAGGCACACCAGGAATCGGGATAACGGCGTGCAACAAGGGAAAGCAAGGTATAGGCGTGACTACACTCGAAACGGACGTCGTAATCCTCGGAGTCGGCTCTGTAGGAAGCATGGCAAGTTGGCAGTTCGCCTCCCGGGGTCAGCGGGTTATCGGAGTAGACAGGTTTTCGATTCCCGGCCCGTTCTCTGCCTATGCCGGCGAATCGCGCTTATTCCGCAAGGTCTACGCCGAAGGCGGGCATTACACACCTCTTTTGCAGAGGTCACAGGATCTGTGGCGAGTTCTGGAGAAAATCAGCGGAACCCGCCTGCTCAACACTACGGGCGCTGTCACGATCTACGACGAACACAATCCGCGGTTGGCATCGCTCCTTGCAGCCGGAAAAGACAATGGCCTTGACTACGAGTTGCTCCGGGGCGACGAAGCCAGGGGAAAGTATCCCGAACATGTGATCAGGGACGCTGATGTCACCATCTTCGACCCCGAGGGCGGCTACGTGAGTTCAGAGAAGGCCGTGACCGCCGCACTCGTGCAGGCTACCCGGCTAGGTGCCAAATTCCTTGGAAACCGGCAAGCGCACAGCGTTGAACCGTTCGGCGACCGGTACATCGTGCGCACCGATCAAGAAGAAATCATCGCCTCCAAGATTGTCATCTCCCAGGGCAATGGTGCCGGCACAGTATGCAAGCAACTCGGTGTCCACCTTGCAGTCCTGCCGCAGATCCTGACATGGTTCCCCGTAGTGGACCCAGCTGCGTTCTGCAGGGAAGACATGCCGGTCTTCCTGAGGAGGGCAGAGGAAAACGGAAGGTCGGACAACGCCCAGCTTTACGGGTTCCCGAGCGCAGATGGCTGGACGGTGAAAGTCGTGGCGAGCATATTTCTGGACGAGGTTGAGTCCATGGAGAAGCCCCCGACGTGGGATCCTCGGCATTTGGATACTATCCGGGCGTGGGTCCGGGAATTCATTCCAGGGCTGATTCCGGACCCCGTGAGGGTTGCCACATGCGCGGACGGTCATTTACCGGATACGACCGCACTGTTCGGCAAAGTGCCAGGGATGGAAGGCGTGGTCGTTGCGGCCGGCTTCTCCGGCCACGGTTTCAAGATGGCTTCTGGGCTCGGAGCTATTGCAGCCGACCTCCTGCTGGACGGAACAACGGCCACAGACGTCAGTTTCATGAACCCCGGCAGGTTCCTCGGGCCGGATACCCGACTCACGTCCCTGGCTCTGAGCTAAAGGAAAAATCGTCCCAACACGACAAAGTACAAGCTAACAAAGGAACGGATTAATCATGGCAAACACGAACTTCCGGCCGAAGTACATCTCTTATGACGTCTACGGCACGTTGATCAACTTCAACATCTATCCCACTACCCAGCGCCTGCTCGATGGCCGCATCCCAGACGAGCAGTGGTTGGCTTTTAAGAAGACTTTCCGTGCATACCGGTTCGACGAGGTCAATGGCGACTACAAGCCCTACGAGCAGATCCTTCAGGATGCCTTTGACCGCGCATGCAAGCGGTTTGGCATTGGGCCGACCCCCGGTGCCGGTGGAGAGCTCGCTGAGGCTGTACGCAACGCCGTTGCCCACGAGGACGTGCCGGCGGCGCTGAAACTCCAAGGCGACAACTACAAGCTGGTGGCTTTGTCCAACGCTGACGACAGCTTCCTGGACATCAGCATTCCCAAGCTAGGCGCAGATTGGCACGCCGTCTTTACCGCTGAGCAGACCGGGGCTTACAAACCACGCCTCCAGGCGTTTGAGTACATGCTGGACACTCTGAACGCCAAGCCCGAGGACTTCCTGCATGTCTCCTCGCACCCACTGTACGACCACATCCCGATGTACAACCTGGGTTTCCGAGACCTTGTAATGCTGGACCGTGGCGCTGAACCTTTCGCGGATGGCTACAACATCTTCACGGTGAAGTCCCTGGACGAGCTGAACAAGCACCTCGGTCTATAGTCCCGATTCACCGCCCGCTTTAGGTATGTTCTACCTAGCCGGACCTGTTGGAGCTGCTTTAATAGGTCCGGCTTCCCGTATTGCGGGAACCGGCGTCACGCCAGTGGTTCTGATTTTCATTACCCCCAGACTGGCAGCTCGCCAAAGTTCCGATAGTCGTTGGCGACCTTCAATAGGACTTCATCGTGGGCGCCCCAGAGCTTCCGTTAAAGGTCACTGCAGGTTGAGAGTTCGCCCACAAGATCGCTGAGCTGACGGTCGTAGGGGGGAACGGCCTGCTTCGACGCCTAGCGCGACCCGGTTTCAATGTTCAACTAGACGCCTCGAATCCTCGGGGATTCGAGGCGTCGTAAAGTGCACGATTCCCAAATTCACAGCTTTCTACTTCGGCGATCTTGTTATTGCCTGATCCCCGAACCGCGCTTCGTCCCGACGGCGCCGAAGGTGAACGAGGCTTTCCTCCAAGGCACGGACTTCGCCAAGCCACTGGTGGTTTCGTGCCTCGTCGAGCCGTTCTTCGGCGTTGGCGGCCATGTCTTCGATTCGGCCTGCCTGGGCTGGATCCACCTGAAGGAACCGGCACTTTATGCAGGCGTGCTCATGCACGCACGGGGTCGCGTAAGGCCGGTGACAGGTGCCTAGCGCTACACGCCGCAGGAGGAAGTGCTGTTCGAACTCTGCCCATTCAGCCTCTGTTGCTGCACGGAGTTCCTGATCGGGGCGGGTTTGCCGACGCCGTTCGATGAATGCGTGGTGAGCTTGGATAACCTGTTCGGGGAAAACTGCGGTGTAGCCGCGGGTAGTCTCCAAGTTCAGATGGCCGAGCAGCGTCGAAACGATATGCAGAGGCAGTCCCGAACCGACCAGATCCGTGGCGAACAGCCGGCGGAAGTCGTGGGGTGTGAACGTCACTGGTAAGCCGCCTTCGTTCAGGCCCGCGTGGGCGGCGATGCCGATGAGCAGTTTCCGGACGATTTGGTACGAGAGTACGTTCTGGGTTGGACCGAGGAGTCTAGCGAACAGGTGTGGAAGTGGGTCACTGAACGTCTTGTCGTTGGGGTCGTACCGGGTGGACAGGGGCACTGTGTCGCTGGCGCCGCGGGCTCGTCGTTGGACCTCGAGAAGGATTTTCACCAGTTCTGGGGACATGGGGATAAGGCGTTCCTGATCGTTTTTGGACGGAACGATGTGCAGCAGGGGCACGATGGTGTTCGTGGTGGGGGCGATGTAGTGGCGTAGGGAGAGCTGAGTCAGTTCCAACAGTTCCTCGAGTCTGACGCCAGTCTCTTTGAGCGTTGCCGCAATTGCCCAGCCCCAAAAGCCGTCTGCTTCCAGGGCCGTGATGTCGGCACGTTTCCCCACAGACACCAGAGGTTTGGCTCCAGCCTCTACGGCAATTACTTTCGCCCAGACCCGGACGCGGACAAGCCTCGCCGACCGTACCGGCGGGTCGTGCCGCCAGTATGTCACCCCCGCGAAGGTGAAGACCTCCCCATGGGCGGCCGAGGCGGCGCGTTCGAGTAATGCTCTTCCGTGAGTGCGGCGTTCGTCTGCAGCGCGCATGAAAGCCGGAAGCAGCGGAGTCAACGACCTGGTGCGCTGCTGCATCCGCGCTTGGACTTGTCGCCGCTGCTTGGACTGGGCTTTTGACTCAGCCCGTGGCAGCGGGATGGGCGCGACCCAGTGGGCCCATCGTTCGGGCTGTTCATGTGACCACTCTGCGAGATCGCGGTAGAGGGCCCGGACGGCGAAGTAGGTGGAGGCAGTTTCCCTGCGGGGCAATCCATCCAGGGTTACTTTCACCCGTTCGCGCCATTGGGCCGCGACGTCGGGGGCAAGGTGTAGGTTCTGCTGGTCGGGGTTGATGTCGAGAACCTCGGCCCAAAACAAGCGCACGAGCCGGTAGGCCAGGCCTTCCAGGGAGCCGTAGTCCATGTTGGGTTTGAGTTCTTCAAGGTATTCGATCAGCAGATTACGGACTCCTGACTCGGGGATCCCATACCGTTTGACCAGTGTTTCGACAGTGTGTTGGCGGTTGGCGACGCTGGCATGCCAGGCGACCCGGAGAGTCGGGGACTCACCTGCCAGGGGTCCGAGCGCAACGAGCAACTCCCAAGCCAGATGTTCCCTGGTATGGCGTCGGCTCATGCGGGCAATGTGGGAGTAGGCAAGGATGTCTTCGCCGTTGAGCTGTCCCAGGCGTTTTCCGGTCCTGACCATGACTCTGGCGATGGCATTCTCAGCGTTCCGGCGAACGAGTTCGTGTGCGGCACGATACTGGGGCAGGTTTCTTAGACGTGCTGTTTCCTCGGGCTCGGCGACATCCAGGAACGTCGTGTTCCTGGGGCCTGTGTTCCATGCTGTTGATGAGAACAACCACTCATACGAAGGGCGCACAAGCCGTGCTTTGATGATGTAGGCCGTTCCGGCGCTGGCTTGGGCCGGGGTAAGCGACAATCGGGCACTGAGTTCAGCGGTGCCAGTCCTGGGTGCTTCGTCCAAGCCGGAAGCGAACCACCGCTCATCCCATGTCTCCCCCGGGAATCCGTTGATCCAGCCCAGAACTGCACGGATACCGCGTCGGAACAGCGGCCGGTACTTTTTACTTCTGCAGTACACATCGACGAGGGGCTCCGCCCAAGCCAATGCCTCGGGGATGCCGAGCCGTTGGAGGTGCCGAAACTCCCAATGTTCATCCAGCGATCTAAGCGTCCCGGAGTCGAAAGCCTGCCGAGGTAACACCCTTGTCCCTGCATGGGCGGCAGTGTCCGCTTGCAGCCGCAGTTCCCTCGCCCGGGCGTACGTCTGCGCCGCTGCTACCCGCTCCGGCGATCTCGGGTCCGCGATCGTGGTGTCCTCCGTCATTCGCCCAGTCCCAACAGTTCCCGCAGTGCCGCGGCGTCGTACTCGGGCTCGATTCCCGGCGCCGGTGGTTTGGGTCTGGCGTAATGGTCGAGAACCTTTTCCAAGATGTCCTCCATCCTTGGCTGCGTGTAGATGGTGGTGGTCGTGACATTGACGTGTCGCAACACTGTCTGGACATCGACCAGCGTGAAAGCGGGGTCCGCGATCATGCGCTCGGCGGCGGTGTGCCGCAGATCGTGCAGGGTCCAGTTCGACCCCAGCTGCTTCTGTGCCCTGGCGAACATCTGCCGCGCGGCTGAATAGCGTAATGGTCGGCGATTCTTTGGGTGCAGCGTCCACCAGACCGGATCCCCAGGCTCGCTGGGCTGGCCTTGACGCATGTATAAGGCCAACCACACGAAGGCATCCGGACTGGCCGGTACTAAGTCTCGGTTACGGGCGCCTTTACTCGTCACCATGAGAGTGTGTTCGCCGAAGTCGTAATCCCCGTGCCGCAAGCCAAGGAGTTCCTCGGCGCGGACGCCGCTGCTGAGCCAGAATGACAGCAATGCCCGATCACGGTGGTTGCCCAGGCAGTTGAAAATTGAGGCCACGGCATCATCAGGGATCCCTCGCCAAACCGGCTTCGGAACCCGCTGCCGGTAGGTGCCCCGCCTGGGAGGCCGGAACTGCTCCATGGGATTGTGGTGTGCATAGGCTCGTGGCCCGATTCCACGTTTCCGCGGAACGGGGTTCACCAGCGGTCCCAGGTTCATCTCGAGTGCGAAATCATAGAAGCTCGACAAAACCGTCAGCTGGTGGTTAATGGAATTGGCTGAGAACGTCGACCTCGGTCCCCGCTTGCGCGTGACTGTATTAGTCGTGTCAGCCCGCTCGGCTTGCCTCCTCAAAGTGTTCGCCGTCGGCGAGGCGCGCATATACTCCACCAACGCTCTGACATCCAGCCGCTCAGCACGCTCCCACGGGACAAAGCGACCGTGCAGAAACCGAAACCAACGCAGCAGGTCGTAGGCATAGCTCCGAAGCGTCGCTGGGGAACAATCCGACGCAGCAAGATCACGCAGGAACGAGGTGACAGCCTCATGCTCAGTCTCAGGAAACACCAGCCGAAAGGGAAGTCCCGTCTCCGACTCCACGACCCTGCCTAAACTCTCCGTCATGCCGCTCAGCTTTCCTGCCGAAGATTGCGAGAAGACCAACACAAAGTGCAGTTAACATGCCGGGCCATAGCTCTGAATGATTCCGACGAAGTGACCCTTTGGAGCCGACAGGGCAAGGAACTCTCCCGCATCTTCCCTGAACTGTGCGCAGCTTTTCGGGATCAGGTTCCGCCCGGCGTGGTCCTGGACGGTGAGGCGATCATCTGGAACGGGGACCGGCTGGACTTCGAGGCGCTGCAGCGCCGCATGGTCAGCTCCAGGGCGGCTCTGCCGGCAATGGTCCATGAACTGCCGGCCTCCTTCGCGGCCTTTGATGTTCTGGCCGTTGCTGGGCAGGACATCCGGGGTGTCCCGTTTACGGGCCGCCGGCAGCTGCTCGAGGAACTGGCCCGGGACTGGTCCGCTCCGTTGAACCTCTCCCCCACCACTACGGACATGGAATTGGCCAAGACATGGTTGAGGGATCTGCCCGCCACAGGAGTGGAAGGGCTGGTTTTCAAGGGAGGATCCCAGCCATACGATGGCTCCCGCTCCTGGTTGAAGTTGAAGACAAAAACCACTCTGGACGCGGTCTGCGCGGCCGTCATCGGCCCGATCAGCCAGCCGCAGGCGATCATCGCCGGCCTGCCGATCGATGGGCAGCTGCGGATCGTGGGCCGGTCCACGATCCTCTCGACGCGGGCAGGGCGTGAGCTGGGCCGCCAGCTCCACCCCGCACAGCCCGGGCATCCCTGGCCGGAAAAAATCAGCGAGACCTCGCTGAACAGATTCAGCAAAGACAAAGGCCCGGTTCACCTGACACTGGTCGAACCGATCGTGGTCGAGATATCGGCCGACGTCGCGTGGACCGGCAAATCCTTCAGGCACGGTGTAGGTTTCGTCCGCGTCCGTCCGGAGTTAGATCCTGATGATGTCAAACTTCCCCAGTCCCTCAAGGTCAGCAATGCGCACTGACCTCTTACCGTTCCTCGGACCTGGCAGAAACTCTTGCGCGAACCAGGGCCGCGCGGGGTGGCGATAAAGCGGTCAAAAGCGCGGCCAGGTTAGGTCCGCCCATGTATAGACCTCGACCAAAAGCACAGTCCTGCCGCGTATGAGCACCTCGTCAGTCCACCGTTTATTACCGTCCCAAAAGATATCCGACCGGTCTATTGCTTATTTGAGACGACCGGTCTATTCTGAAGTTATTACCCGGACAAAAGGATCACGATGAGCACGGACACCAAGCAGCGAATCGCCAGCACGGCGCTTGATCTTTTTCACGCGAACGGATACTCGGCGACCGGGGTATCGGACATCGCTCGTGCCGCCGGAGTTCCCAAGGGATCCTTCTACCACTTCTTTGAAAGCAAGGAAGCTCTCGCCGCTGAAACGGTAAAGCTCTACGAAACGACGATCAACTATGACCTGCTCGACAGGGGCTCACCATCCCCGCTGGCCCGAATCAAGTCTCATCTGACCTTCATTACCGCGATGGCAGAAACGGATGACTTCCAGCGGGGCTGCCTGCTGGGCAATTTCTCAACCGAGATGCCTTCCCAAAGTGCTACTGTCACCGCAGCGGTCGAACGCTCGCTCGAGCTGTGGACCGGGAAGCTTGCGAAGGCCATCTCCCAGGCACAAACTGAACAAGAGATCTCCAACCGCAGCGATCCGCAGCGGCTCGCCGGCTTCATCATTGCCAGCTTCGAAGGTGCCGTCGCGCGATCCAAGCTCACACGGTCACGGGCGCCCCTCGACGGGTTCCTGGAAACCGTTTACTCCGACATCCTGGCCTAACCGCCAGCCCCTCCACGCGACATTTTTGCTATACCCATTCTGAGACGACCGGTCTACTACCACTTGAAAGGCCATTTCATGTCCCAATACACAGCCCCGAACCTCTTTATTGCAGGTGCCAACGGCACCACGTACGCCTATCGCCGATTCGGCCAAGCAGGCACCACACCCATCGTCTTTTTCCAGCACTTCCGCGGGAATCTCGATAACTGGGACCCGGCGCTCGTTGACGCTATCGCCGCAGAACGGGAAGTCATCCTCTTCGACGCCAGCGGGATAGCCCTCTCGACCGGCGCAACTCCGACAACCTTCAAGGATTTCGGTGACGACGCGCTGACTTTCATCGACGCTCTCGGATTGTCCGAAGTTGATCTCTTTGGTTTTTCCATCGGTGGGTTCGTGGCCCAGGAAGTCGCCCTTCAGCGCCCCGATCTGGTCCGCCGCATCGTCTTGGCCGGCACAGGCCCCGAAGGCGGGGAAAACATGCACGGCTGGGCAGATGAACCACACGCCCACGCAATGAAAGATGTCCAGGACGCGGAAGACATCCACTTCCTCTTCTTCAACCCCTCCCCTGAAAGCAGGAAGAAGGGTGAGGAATTCGTCGGCCGCATCTTCACCCGGGCAGAGGACAGGGACGCGGATGTCTCCCTGGCAGCCCGGGACATCCAATCCGCCGCCATCATCGAATGGGGCATCCCGAATCCGGACAAGCTGGATCGGCTGACGTCGATCCAGGCACCCACCCTGGTAGCAAACGGGGACAACGACATCATGGTGCCCACCGCCAACTCCTACCTGTTGGCCGCTGCAATCCCGCATTCCGAACTCACCATCTATGCGAACGCCAACCACGGATTCCTCTTCCAGTACCCCCAAGAGTTCGCTGCTGAGGTTCTCGCCTTCCTGCAGAAGAACTAAACACCTCCCCATCCCAACCGAAGGACAAAGCAGTGCAGACGAAAATCACACTCATCATCGACAACCCGGAAGTACCGGAAGCATTCGAACACCACGTGCCGGCGCTGTTGGCCCTGGCAAAAGACCTCCCCGGCTTGGTCCGGACCGAGTCGGCAAAGGTCTGGCCCAAGGTGGACACCACCCCGACACCGGCCTACCGGACCCTTGACCTTTACTTCCCGGACTACGCGGCAGCTTCCCAGTCCGTAGCCACTGCCCAGGCCGGGGCGTTCTTCCAAAAGCTCACCGAAGCCGGCGGAACATTTACCGGACTCTTCTCCGAGCTCGACCGCAACTGATAAAACACCCGCCGCATCGGTCCCTCAAACCCGGAAATCTGAAAGAAGAAGATCATGAACGACCTCATCGAATTCATCCACGCCAAACGGCATACCGCACCATCCTGGGACGGCGTCCGCAGCGTCTCAGCAAAGATTCGCGTCCACGGCGTTTTCTGGCCTTTCAAGGGCCAGCCTGACCTGCTCGGAGACGTGACAGTCAAAGCCGACCTCAACCGGCAGCGCATCAGCATCACCCCCTTCGGGCCCGGCCGTACCCTGCATTTCGACGCTGCCCAAGACCTTGTGACCATCACCGACGAAACGGGCGATGTGGTGGACAGCCTTTCGGCACCCCGCCGCAGCATGGCCGGTTACCTCGGAGATACACAGTGGTCACCGACCCAAATGGGCTACTTCATTTCCTACGCAACATGGACGTACCTGGCCGAACCGCAGCTCTTCACCCTCCCAGGAGTGAAGACACGCGAAATCGATCCCTGGTCCGAAGACGGCGAGACATGGCGCCGGCTCGAAGTGACCTTCCCGGATTCCATCCACAGCCACAGCAAGGTCCAGACCTACTACTTCGACTCTGAGACGGGCGAACAGCGGCGGATGGACTACGACGTCGAAGTCAACGGCTGGGCCGAAGTCGCCCATTACACCTCCGAACACAAAGACTTCCGAGGACTGACCGCCCCCACCCGCCGCCGTGTACTCCTGCGCGATAAGGACAACAACGGCCTGCACAACTTTGCCGCAATCCTCCTGGATCTTCAGGATCTCCGACCCGCCAACTGACCCCCAGCCCGACCATCCAACCCACACAAGGAGCATCACAATGTCTGTCCCCACCACGGAAATCCTGAAGAACGCCCTCGATCAAGCCGCGACCGATCACGGCGTCTACGAGGCCACTGTCCTGGGCGGTGTCCACGACGTCGAGTGGCCCACCTGGTACGCCGACCACATGAGCCAAGCACTGGCCAATGACGGCTACAACCTGGCCCTAGCGGCAGAAGAGAAGCCCAAAGAAATCAGCACCCTGGAACTGAAACTAGAAGTCCTCGTACTTCCCGTCACCGACGTCGACCGGGCCAAGGACTTCTACGAGAAAGCTGGCTTCCGCTTGGACGCGGACTTCAACATCAGCGAGAACTTCAGAATCATCCAGCTCACCCCGCCCGGTTCGGAAATGTCCATCATCTTCGGCAAGGGCGTCACGGAATCTGCGCCCGGCTCGGTCCAGAACCTCCACCTCATCGTTAAGGACATCGTCGCCGCACAGGCAGAACTACACCGTCGCGGGATCGACATCAGCGAAGTCTGGCATGACGCCGACGGGCTCTTCCACCAACCCGGCGGACGGAACCGCATCAGTGGCCCATCCCCGGACAGGTCAGACTACGGCTCCTTTGCATCCTTCAGCGACCCGGACGGCAACGGCTGGTTCCTTCAGGAAGTCCTCACCAGGGCGCCCGGACGATGAGCGACCACGGGTCCGCAGAATATGACCTGATCATCCTTGGCGGCGGCGCAGTCGGAGAAAACATCGCCGACCGCGCCGTCCAAGGCGGCCTCACAGCCGTCATCGTGGAAAACGAACTCGTCGGCGGAGAATGCTCCTACTGGGCATGCATGCCCTCCAAAGTCCTGCTGCGCTCCACCCAAGCTCTTCGAGCAGCCCGCCAACTCCCGGGAGCCGCCGAGGCAGTCACAGGACAGCTCAACATTGAAGCGGTCCTGGCACGACGGGACTACTACACGAGCAACTGGTTAGACGCCGGACAGGTCCAATGGCTCAACAGCGCCGGGATTGGCCTGATCCGGGGCCACGGCCGAATCACCGGAACCAAGCGGGTCACTGTCACCGCCGCTGACGGGTCAACCACAGAAATCACAGCCCGGCATGCCGTGGCAGTGGCCACCGGCTCAAGCGCCCTCATCCCCGACATCGAAGGACTAACCGACGCGCGACCCTGGACGAGCAGGGAAGCGACCAGCATCAAGACAGTCTCTGAAAGCCTCGCCATCATCGGCGGAGGAGTAGTCGCCACCGAGATGGCAGCAGCGTTTGCCGGATTCGGAACGAAAGTAACGCTGATTTCCCGCAGCGGTCTCCTGACCTCCATGGAACCGTTCGCCGGCGAACTCGTCGGCGCCGCCCTCCGCGACCAAGGCGTCAACCTGCTCCTGGACACCAAAACAACCAGCGTTCAACGCACCGGAGGCAGCGTCACTTTAGAAACCAGCGACGGCCAAACCATCACGGCACAAGAAGTGCTCGTCGCAACCGGACGCACGCCGAACACCCGCGACGTCGGGCTTGGTAGCCTCGGGCTCACCCCAGGCGATTGGATCGAAACGGACGACACCTTGAGGGTTCCCGGCTTTGACTGGCTCTACGCCGCCGGCGACGTAACGAACCGGGCACTGTTGACCCACCAGGGCAAGTACCAGGCACGTGCGGTAGGCGACCTCATCGCCGCCAGGGCAACAGGAACACCCGTGGATGTCACCTCGTGGGGCCGACATGTTGCAACAGCCGACCACTCAGCAGTACCACAGGTCACCTTCACTGATCCCGAAATTGCCTCGGTTGGACTGACCGCCCATGCCGCCACAAAGGCCGGCTACGACATCCGCGTTGTGGACTACGAAATTGGAAACGTGGCCGGCGCCGGCTTGCACGCCGAAGGTTACAAGGGCACCGCCCGAATGGTGGTCGACGAAGCCCGGAAAGTCATCCTGGGCGTCACCTTCGTAGGTCCCGACGTCAGCGAAATGCTACACGCAGCAACCATCGCAATCGTCGCCGAGATCCCCTTAGACAGACTCTGGCACGCTGTCCCCGCGTACCCGACCGTTAGCGAAATATGGCTCCGCCTCCTGGAGACCTACGGGCGAGAAGCCCGGTAGCACATCCGCCCCTCCACGGTTTCCAGCCGGTCGAGGGCAGGACATCCAAACGCTCCACCAGGAGCAGCCAGTCCCTCCTCGACCGGCGCGGAAACCTCCAAAACTCAAACCGCCCTAGCGACAGCTGTGCTCAACCGTTCCCTGGATGAACAAGAGAGAAGACCTAATGGCAATCCGCCATTCAGATAGAAACACCAAACTCCCGTTTCGGGTCAGAAACTTCCGGGCCCCTGGCGTGTATCGGTTCTCCCGACACCTGAACCGGGCAGGAGCAACTAATGGCACTCACTGACCGCGAGCAGAAGATGCTCGAGCAACTCGAGCAGCAATTCAAGCAGGACGATCCCGAGTTCGCCAAGGCAATGGAGCCAGAACCTACCGCCACCACATCAATCCGGACCATCGTCGGCGGAATCTCCATCTCGATTGCAGGCTTCGTAATCCTCTTCCTCGGCGTCGGCCTACAAAACCCCGCAGCCAATATACTGATCGGCCTCTCCGGTTTCGCCGTCCTGGTGGCAGGACTCTACATCGCCACCAAAAAGGTCAACCTCCAAAGGAAGCCGAAGCTGAAGACAGCCGAACCAAAGGAAGAAACCACCCGCGCACCGAAACAAGCACCCAAAGACGGCTACAGTAGCGCCGCTTGGTGGCCGATCATGTTCCCCTGGGTCTAACGAGACGGCGCCCCATCACTACAGCAAGGGCGCCGGTTCGACATGGGCCGTGATCCGGTCACCTCGATGACATGCCATAGACATCACGCCTGTATTAGTCATCAGAGAAGCAGAGAATATCTACGCCTCTGAATAACGGACTCCACCAAGTGCTAGGCCTGAACTGGACCCTGCCGACGTCGAACTCCCGCCGCATCTCCAAAACCGTTAACGCATCCATCTCGCGGTGGACGGGTTGTGCACACTGGCGGGCAGGTGGAGCCCTCCGCACAGCTCAAAGCTGTCCCCATTGTGTGCAAGCCGTCCCACGCCGCCCCGTGGGCGGCTTATTTCGTCGGACCGCTGGAGTACAGTTGTTTATCGAACATAGTTTCGAATAAAAGATGTGTTGTGGGCGTGATAGTTGGCCCCCGTGTGATAGATGCGGGACTGTCCTTAGTACGGTGCTGGTGGCACCGGTAGCGGTGGCGGCCGGCTATCCCTCGCCGGCTCAGGATTACTTTGACCGTCGGATCGATCTCAACGCGCACCTGGTCAAGGACGTGACCAGCACGTTCATCGTCCGGGTCACCGGCCAGTCCATGGAGCAGGCCGGCATCAGCGAAGGGGATGAGCTGGTCGTGAAGCGGGCGCTGGAACCTAAGGACGGTTCCGTGGTCGTCGCGGTCCTTGATGGTGAGTTGACGATCAAGCGGCTCAGGATTACGCCATCAGGTGTAGTCCTGCAGGCCGACAACCCACGGTTTCCGGACATTGAGGTTCCGGCGCTGGCCGAACTCTCGGTGTGGGGCGTTGTTGAGCGGTGTTTGCATTATGTCTAAGCCCGCGGTGATGCGCCGGATGCAGGAGATCGCGCACGTGGACGTGAACTGTTTTTATGCCTCAGCCGAGCGGGCGTTCAATCCTTCACTGGAGGGCAAGCCCGTCATTGTGCTCTCCAACAATGACGGCTGCGCGGTGACCCGCTCCCCCGAAGCAAAACGCCTGGGTATCGCCATGGGCGATCCGTGGTTCAAGCGCCGGCCCTGGGCCAAAGAATGGGGTCTCGTGGCCCTGTCGAGCAACTACGAGTTGTACGGGGACATCTCCGGCCGGGTAATGGAGTTGCTGGGCCGCTACTCGGCCTGGCTGGAGGTCTACTCCATCGATGAGGCGTTCCTGGGCGTCAAAGGTGAACCGGACGAGCTGCTGGCCCTGGGCCGGGAGATGAAGGCCGCGTGCCGGCGGAACGTCGGCGTGCCGGTCTGCGTCGGGATCGCTCCGACTACCGGTACTGCCGCCTATTCGAGAGTGACTTATTCATCGAATTTTCCTTGGGGCGTCCACCACTTGACCGGTGTTCAAGGTGGCAGATGTTGTAGCAGTGGGCCCTGACCAGGCGAAAGCGCTGCATGCGCGGTATGCCAAGCGTGCGCGGCCCTTCGGGCTCACATTGGAGGAACTAAATTTCAAGCATTTCCCCATGCACAACGGGCATCCAGGGATCCCAGTGAAAGCGTGGTTGCGGTTTCCGAATTGCGCGGAGCTGGTTGATGGCGAGGTGTTCGCCTGGACAGCGAAGGCGGCGGAGGTGACGTGGAAGGACGGGCCTTACACCTATCGGACGTGGGTATGGGCGTCGGCGGTGACCCGACGCAAAGAAGTAGCAGGTAGGAATTTGGGAGAGCGGGTAAGAAATGACAGCAACAACGAGTGAAGTAACGAGCATAGGAACACCGGTCGGTGTGCGGTTCAGTCCCATGGGAGCGCCGTTGGCAGTCCGCCACGATGGGCGGATTTGGGTCGTCGTCGAAGATTCAGTGCATTGGTTCGCCAGGGATTCTTGGTGGGGAACACGTCGCACCGCCCCTGTCGGCATCGGAAATCTAGTGGATATTGAGTATTGGAGAGTACAGGTGAAGCCCTCGGCCAACGCTGCCCTCCGCACCTTCACACTCCGTCTCGAACCACTGGCAGAGCAATGGGTTCTGGAAACGATCAGCTAAGCCCTCTAGACGGTTTCACGTGCAGATGGGCCATGGCGAGGAGGGAACTAATGATGGCGGTAGGCTGAACGTCGTGCTGCACCTATTCCTGGATACCTCGACGTGGTTGGACCTCTCCAAGCGCAGGGATGGACAACGATGGATTGTGGCTCTACGCGTGTTGGTCCATCAAGGACAGCTCGAACTGCTGGTCCCCAAAGTCGTGATCGACGAGTTCGAGCGAAACAGAGATCGAGTCGAGGCTTCCATGACCGCCAGTGTTGCCCAACGGTTCAAACTCATCAAGCAGGACATCGACGATTTTGGTGGGACGGACAGCACAGAAGCACTCACCATCGTCGAGGACCTTGCTCGCCATGTGCCCCTCATCGGCGCGATGACAACACGCAACTTTGACGATGTACTGGAACTGCTGAGTGCAGGGCGAGTTTTGCAGCCAACGGATGAAAACCACCGGGCGGTAACAGAGCGCGGGCTCTCCAAGCGGGCACCGTTCCACAAGTCAAAGAACAGCGTTGCTGACGCGCTGCTCATCGAGCTATACGCGACGGCCGCCGGCGAAAATTGCGCTGAAGAAGAGCACTACGCCTTCATCACTTCAAACAGCGAAGACTTCTCCTTACCCAACGCAGACAGGCGAAAACCGCACGAGGACATCGCGATCTTCTTCGATGGCCAAACGTCCGTTTACGGCCTCGGTGTTGACGGTCTCGACAGTGTCCTCCGAGAGCGATTTGGCACTGATATCGAGGAACTGTTCGACGAATCGGACTTCGAGGAAGAACCACGACGTTTGGACGCAATTCTTCGCGAAGAGCAGATGCTCTTCGACCGCATTTGGTACCACCGGTCAAAACAGAGTGAGTACCGCTTACGCGACGAAGGGGACGCGGGCGAACTGCAACGGGAACTTGCCATCGCAGGACCTGGCCGTAAGCGCGTCGAACACGTTTATACGGGCCCGGGAGAACTTGGCCCCTACACAGATTTTGAGCTGGGTATGCTCAACGGCAAACTTTCCGCCCTGCGATGGGTCTTGGGCAGCGAATGGGACTTCCTAGACACCTGACTCGTCGGATCCGTCGTGGGGGTTCCACCCCAGCTTCACGGAGATTGCTTCGGCTTCCCGTTGAAGGGGTACCAGAAAACGGGATAGGTTTCGGGTATTGAGTCGGTTCGACGGCGCAGCTACTGTTAAGGACGCCTGGACGCTTCCGCTGTAGTTCCGCAACGCCACCGAGAGGCTGGACAGGCCCACTTCCCTCTCTTCCCAGCATGTGGCGTAGCCCCGTCGGGCAATCTTTCCCAGCTCTTCCCGCAGCGTCTCGTCGTCTGTGATGGTGTTGGACGTATATGCCTTCAGCCCTCGACTGATGTAGCCATGGACATAGTCCTCTGCCTGGTTGGCGAGCAGGACCTTGCCGGAGGCCGTGGCGTGCAGGGATGAGCGGCGGCCGCTGTTAGCGACCATGCCGAACGTGCTGCTGGTCTGCCCGCGGTCCAAGTACAGGACGTTGTCGTCGTCCAGGATGCCGAGCAGGACCGCGGCATTGGTTTCGGTTGCCAGCCGGTCCAGGTGAAAGCGCGAGAGCTTGGTGAGTTCAATCGACCTCACCACAGCACTTCCCAATTCATATATGCCCCAACTGAGTTGGTAGCGCGCGTCCGCGTCCTTGGAGACGAGCCCTTCCACTTCGAGAGTTTTCAACAGGTTGTAGGTCGCCGGCTTACTCAATTCGACCCGGCGTGCCAGATCACTGAGTGACGTGGGACGGGAGAAACGTCCCAGCGCCTTCAGAAGGTGCGCGGCACGCGCGACGGACTGCACTGTGCGTGGCGGCCTAGCCGGCGAATCAACTGACCCGGGCACGGGCTGAGGCAAGACTGTTTCTCCCATGCAAACAAGTATGCGGCTAATCACAAGCGTTAGCAAGCGCTGAATGGTATTTGCTATTGGCTATTGCTTGGGGCGGGCCGAACTGGCTACCTTCGAATCAACCCCAAATGTGAGCTGAATCGCCAAAACAGGCGCAGACCTAGGGACGGCGAAGTCCCGGCACTCCAATCAAAAGGAAATCTCATGAGCACGCAGAAGATTGCCAGCGTGGGCAACCTGAAGGACGGAAATGAGCGCCCGTCGAACACCCCCGAATCGGTCAATCCCCGCAAGAACGCCGTAGTTCGGATCTTGAAGCAGGGGGCCATCGGATGGGTCCTCCTGGCTTTGTGCGTGGTGGCCTACATCGCCACCCCGTACTTCCTCACCGTTGACAACCTGATCATCGTCGCCCGGCAGACGGCTTTGGTTGGCGTGGTGGCGGTGGGAATGACCTTCGTCATCCTGACTGCAGGCATCGATCTGTCCGTCGGCGCTGTTGTCGGCCTCACGGCAGTGTCCGTTTCGTATTGCCTGGCCAACGGCTACGGCATCGCTGCCGCTCTCGCCGCCGGCGCCGTGGTTGGCCTGCTCGTCGGTGTACTCAACGGTGTGGGCGTAAACCTGGCGAAAGTTCCGCCGTTCATCATGACGTTGGGGATGATGACCATGGCCCGTGGCATCGCGTTGACGCTATCGAACGGAAAGCCGATCGGCGTCGGCGCTGAAGCCGAGGCCTTCTCTTGGATCGGGGCCGGCGACGTTCTGGGAATTCCTGTTCCCGTCCTGATCTTTGCAGTGGTCGCCGCTGTCGCGGCGTTCGTTCTGCGCTACACCTCCTTCGGCCGCGCCGTCTACGCCGTTGGTGACAACCGCGAAGCTGCCCGCCTGTCCGGTATCAGGGTCAAGCGCACCCTCTTCATCGTCTACGTCATAGCAGGTCTCTTGGCAGCGCTCACCGGCATCATCTACGTCAGCCGGTTGACCGTGGGCGAGCCGACCGCCGGCATGAGCCTGGAACTGGACGCCATCGCCATCGTCGTTATCGGAGGCACGAGCCTCTTCGGCGGCCAGGGAAAGATCTCCGGCACCATCATCGGCGCCGCCATCGTCACTGTCCTGTCCAACCTTTTGGACCTGCTGGCCGTCTCTTCCTTCACCCAGCAGATCATCAAGGGCGTCATCGTCATCGCCGCAGTCATTCTCGAACGCATCCAGAACCGCCACAGCAACGACTAACACCCCACCCCGCCCCGCACTTACTCAAACAGGGAGAACACCATGTTCCGCAACAAGAAGAGCCGCGCAGCGGTCGCCATCGTCGGCGCCCTCCTGGTCGCCTCAACCGCCGCAGCCTGCAACCGCGGAGAAGCCGGCGCCGCTGGCGGCAAGACCGTGATCGGATTCTCGCAGGCAACCATGAACCACCCGCTCCGCGTGGCCATGGTCGACGGAAACGTCGCCTACGCCAAGGAGCACTACGCCGACGTGGAGGTTAAGGTCTCCGACGGCCAGAACAGCGCACCCACACAGGTCGCCAACATGGAGTCGCTGATCGCTCAGCACCCGAAGGCCATCATCCTTTCCCCTGTCACCTCCGACGCCCTGACGTCTGTGGCCAAGAAGGCCATGGATGCCGGCATTCCGGTCCTGACGGTCGACCGGCAGGTCAACACGCCCGTGACGTCGCACATCGGCGGCGACAACAAGGCCATTGCCGTCTCCGTCGGTGAATTCCTCGGCGAAAAGCTTGGTGGCAAGGGCAACATCATCGAGATCCAGGGAACCTCCGGCGCCTCGGCAACGACCGAACGCAACAGTGGCTTTGCTGACGCGATCTCCAAGTTCCCCGGCCTGAAGATCGTCGCCTCCACCGACGGTGATTACCAGCGCAACAACGCCACCAAATTCATCGAAAACAACATCCAGCGCTTCAAGTCCGGCGAAGTCACCGCCGTCTACGCCCACAACGACGAAATGGCACTCGGCGCCCGCCTGGCCCTCGAGCAGGCCGGCGTCGCCGACAAGGTCACCATCGTCAGCATCGACGGACAAAACGAAGCCATCCAAGCCGTCGCCGACGGCAAACTCACTGCGACGTTCACCTACCCGTACGGGGTTCCCGAGGCCATCGAAGCCGCCTACAAGGCAGCCAAGGGCGAGACGGTCGAGAAGTCCATCGTGTTGAAGTCGCAGCGCATCGATCAGGACAACGCCAAGGACTTCATCGGCAAGGGCTTCTAGCCTTCACCCTGGCCCCCGGGCCTGACCGCACCTTCATCGGCAACTCATCCACCGGAGCATCACAATGAACACAGAACCAGACAACAGCCCCGCAGCTGCCCCAGCAGCGCCCAAAGGGACTCCGCTGTTGAAGATGGACAAGATCGGCAAGCACTTCGCCGGAGTCATTGCCCTTGACGGGGTGAGTCTGGAAATCGGCACCGGCGAATGCCATGCACTCGTTGGCGAAAACGGGGCCGGGAAATCCACCCTCATGAAGGTCCTGTCAGGCGCTTACACCGCCGACGCGGGCACCGTCAGCATCGACGGTGCCCGCGTCGAAACCGGCAACCCCCGGCGTATGGCCGACCTGGGCATCGCGGTGATCTACCAGGAACTGACCCTGGCACCCCACCTGAGCGTCGCCGAGAACGTCTTTCTTGGGCGGATGCCGCGAACGAAGCTCGGCATTGTCGACTGGGCCAGTGCACGCAGGCAAACCCGGGAAGCCCTGAACCGGCTGGGCGTCACTATCGGCGTCGATGTGCTGGCAGCCGATTTGAGCATCGCCCAGCAGCAGATGGTCGAAATCGCCAAAGCCCTGACCCAGAACGCGCGGCTGCTTGTCCTTGACGAACCTTCGGCGGTCCTGGGCGACACCGAGATAGCCATGCTGTTCGACATCATGCGGTCTTTGAAGTCCGAAGGCATCTCCTTCATTTACATTTCACACCGGATGAAGGAGATCTTCGAGATCGCCGACAACGTCACGGTGTTGCGCGACGGCCGGACCATCGCAACCCAGCCCGTCGCTGACATCACCGCAGACGGGCTAGTTAGCCAGATGGTGGGCCGGGAGCTGAGCAACGTTTATCCGCCACGGGACCGGGATCCCAAGGGCGTTGTTTTGAAGGTACAGAACCTCAACGGCGGCCCACTGGTCAAGGATGTCAGCTTCGAACTCCGGGCCGGGGAAATTGTCGGTATCGCCGGCCTGGCAGGTGCCGGGCGTACGGAAATCCTCCGGCTCATCTCCGGCGCAGACCGCAGGGCGTCAGGCACCGTGGAGCTGTTCGGCAAGCCCGTTGACTTTGCAAATCCCCGCCAGGCAGTTGACGCCGGAATCGGCCTGCTGCCCGAAGACCGCAAAGGCCAGGGCCTGTTCCTCAGCCACTCAGTCGCGTTCAACATCTCGGCCGCGGACCTTTCCAAGTACTCCACGGCGGGGGTCCTTAACCTGGGCTCTGAGAAGCAGAAGGCCAACGAACTGATCAAGAGCCTGCGCATCAGGACCCCCGACGCCGCGTTCACCGTACGGAACCTGTCGGGCGGCAACCAGCAAAAGTGCGTCCTGGGCCGGTGGCTCGCCGCCGGATGTTCGGTGCTGCTGGCCGACGAACCAACCCGTGGCGTGGACGTCGGGGCCAAGCAGGACATGTACCGGCTGCTCAACGAGTTCGCCCAGGAGGGCCTCGCCGTCCTGTTCGTCTCCTCGGAACTGCCCGAAGTCCTCGGATTGGCCGACCGGATTCTGGTCATCCGGGACGGGGAAGTTTCCGCAGAGCTTGACGGTAAGACCGCAACGGAGGAATCCATCATGCGCCACGCCACCGACCACGGCGCCGCTGTCGGTCTCTGAGAGCACCAGCACAGAGCCAGAAAGGCACTTCACCCATGAGCACCCCGACGCAGGCGACAAAGCCAAGTCTCGACCTTGACGCCACCTTCGCCACGGCGCAGGAACAGGTCAAGAACCTCATCACCAACCACCCCGACAAGATCCCGGTCTACACCGAGAACGGACAGTGGCACTTCGACGACGATGCCTGGGCCCCGGGGTGGACCTCTGGATTCCTGACCGGCCTGATTTGGATCTTCGCCGAACGGACCGGGGACCCCTGGTGGCGCGAACAGGCTGAAAAGTACAGCCTTCTGGTCGAACCCAGGAAACACGACGACGGCACCCATGACGTGGGGTTCCTCATGACTCCCAGCTGGGGACGATGGCACGAACTCGCCCCGTCGGAAAAGACCAAGGACGTGCTGGTCACCGCCGGCCGGACTCTGGCCAAGAGCTACAACCCGGCCGGAAAGTACCTGAAGACCTGGGTCGATGACGGCAGTTCCTTCATTGACATCATGATGAACGTCGGCATCATCTTCCAGGCCGGCGCCCTCTCCGGCGACGAAATCCTGACCAACATCGCAGCCGAGCACTCCCTGACCTCGCGCCGCTATCTGGTGCGCGGCGACTCAAGCACCATCCATGAGGGATGGTTCAACCCCAAAACCGGCGAATTCCTGCGGGCCGAAACCCACCAGGGCTATCGTGCCGACTCCTGCTGGGTCCGCGGACTAACCTGGGCGATCTACGGCTTCGGCACCGCTTACGAGTGGACCGGAGACACCAGGTTCCTGGACACCGCACGCCACTGCGCGGACTACTACATCGAACGCACCGGCGACCGGATCATCCCGCCGAACGACTTCGATGACCCGCACCCGGAACTGCAGTTCGAAGCCTCCGCGGCCAGCATCGCCTCCTCGGCCCTGCTGCAGCTCGCGGAGCTCCTGCACGCCCACGGTCAGGGCATCGACGCTGAACCCTACGAGAACTACGCACGCCGCACCCTAGCCCGGCTGAGCACCCCGGAGTTCCTCGGCCGCGCCGAGGAAGGCTGGGAAGGCGTCATCAAGCAAGCCACCTACCACCGCGGCAACAACTTGGGCGTCAACGAAAGCGTCATGTGGGGCGACTATTACTTCGTCGAGGCCCTGCACAAGCTCTCAAAACTCACCAACGAAACCAACAGGTAAACCCGATGAGCTCCAACCACCCCACCACTGCCACCGACGTCCATGACAGCCCCCGGGTCACCCCCACCGATCGACGCCGCGCCGCTTGGGCTGGGTTCGTGGGCACCATGCTCGAGAACTTCGACATGGTCGTCTACAGCATCGGCTCTGCGGTCATCTTCAACACGCTGTTCTTCCCCAACTTCGACCCGGCCATCGGCTTTATCGCCAGCTTCGCGACCTACGCCGTCGGTTTCGGCGCCCGACCCCTGGGCGGGCTGTTCTTCTCCCGCTACGGTGACCGGCTGGGCCGCAAGTTCGTCATGGTGGCCACGTTGAGCCTCATGGGCACCGCGACCTTCGCGATCGGCCTGCTGCCCACCTACGGGCAGGCCGGGGTCCTCGCCCCGGTGCTGCTGGTCCTCTGCCGCTTCGTCCAGGGCTTCGGGGCCGGCGCCGAAATGGCCAGCGGCGTGGTGCTGCTGACAGAATATGCCCGCAAGGGACGGCGCGGGGCCATGGTGTCACTGGTGTGGGTCGGCGCGGCCGTTGGTTCCGTTGCCGGGGCACTGGTGTGGCTGCTGGTGCAGTTGCTTCCCAAAGCCGAGCTCGAAGGCTACGGCTGGCGTCTGGTGTTCCTCTCCAGCATCGCCGTCACCATCGCCGCGTACGTCATCCGCCGGCGGATGAAGGAGTCCCCGGTCTTCCGAGAGCTCAAAGCCGAACGCCTGGAAGCGTCCTCACCAGTCCGGGACGTCCTGAAAAACGGCCGCAAACCCCTAACCCGGGTCTTCTTCATTAACGTCGGAGGCCACGCACACTCCTACATCTACCAAGTCTTCATCGGCGCCTACCTCATCTCCACCGTCCACATGCCCACAACACTGGTGCCCCAAATGCTGCTCCTGGGCGGGATCGTCGCCATCCCCGCGGCCTACCTGGCCGGCCGGGCCTCGGATAAGTGGGGCCGCAAACCGGTGAACCTGGCCATCTTGAGCGTGCTGTTCCTGTTCTCCTTCCCGGCGTTCTGGCTGGCCGGCACGGGCAACGTGTGGCTGATCGGGGCCGTGTACGTCGTCGGATTCGCGTTCGCCGTCGAAGGCGCCATCGCCGCTCAGTCCGCCATGTTCGCCGAACTGTTCGGCGCCCGCTACCGCTACGCCGGTGTGGCCCTGGCCCGGGAATTCTCTGCGATCTTCGGCGGCGGCATCGCCCCCATGATCTGCTCCGCGCTGCTGGCATGGGCCACCGGATCCTACTGGCCGGTCGCCGTGTACATGATGATCGTCGTCACCGTATCCATCATCCAGTCGCTGCGCACACCCGAAACGGCGGACCGGGACCTGACCTCGGTCCAAGACGCGGACTAGAACACCCACCACCTGAAGGAGAGCCATGGACAAGACGCTGCACACCGGATCAAAAGGCCCTTTCCTCCCGGGATCCGACCACCCGAAACTGCGTGCTGCCGCGATCGACGTCGATGGCACCTTGCTGGACTCCGGCCATCAGCTGTCCGGGGAAACCATTGCCGCAGTGACGAAGGCCCAACAAGCGGGCTTGCAGATCATCCTCGCCTCCTCCCGGGCACCACGGGCGATGTGGCCGATCCTGGCCGCGACCACCCTGACCGAACCGGCCACGTTCGTTGCCTCCCAAGGCGCGCTCGTGGGCCAGTACTCGGCAGCGGGGACGCTCAGACGTCTGCGCCAGCACCTCATACCGCTGGACGACGCCCACCACATCCTCCGACTGGCTATGTCCCTGGGGCTGCCAACCAACTGGTTCAGCGGCGAAAAATGGCTCGTCTCCGAAATCGACGGCCACATCCGCCGGGAAGCGGACATCGTCGGTTTCAATCCCTTCCTGGCCTCACTGGCCTCCGAAACGGAAGGCCCGGACAAGCTGATGTTCATGACCGGTCCGCAGGAGACGGACAAACTCGAACAACTCGCGGCCATGCTGCCCATCACCGTTCAGGCTCAAATATCGAACCCTACCTACCTGGAAATCACCCGGGCAGGTGTCGATAAAGCAGCAGCCATACACACCATCTGCCACGGTATGGGACTCCGCGCCGAAGAAGTCGTCGCGTTCGGGGACGGCCCCAACGATCTGGGCCTCTTCGCCTACGCCGGGCTCAGCATCGCTCCCGCCAACGCCCGGGTCCAGGTCCTGGAAGCTGCGACCTTCCACACCGCCAGCAACGATGACCACGGCGTTGCCCAGGCCCTCATGGCCATTCTGGAACACAACGAAAGAACAACCTCATGAAAACGCTCCTCGCAGAACACCGCCTCCGCCCCTCAGCGGCACTCCTGGACTGCCCCGTCATCGCCGTGCTGCGGGCCTGTCACGCCCGGGACTACGTCCCCGTCGTTGCCGCCCTGGGTGAAGCGGGCATCCGTTCCATTGAACTGACCCTGAGCACGCCCGGAACCCTGGAAACTTTCGAGGCACTGCGGGCAGCGACCGACGATGCCGTCGAAATCGGCGTCGGAACAGTCACCTCTACCGTCCAAACCATCGCCGCTATCGAGGCCGGAGCCGACTTCCTGGTCACCCCCGTCACCGATACAGCCATCGTTGAAGCAGCCGTCGCGGCCAAGATCCCGATCTACCCCGGCGGCCTGACCCCCACCGAGCTGCACGCCGGATGGGCAGCCGGGGCGACAGCGGTGAAAGTCTTCCCGGCAGCAACGGTCGGCCCGGGCTACATCAGCCAGCTTCAAGGACCCTTCCCGGGCATTCAGGTCGTTCCGTCCGGGGGCATCGGCATCGATGACATCGGCTCCTGGATGAAAGCCGGCGCGGTAGCGGTCAGCCTTGGCGGGCCACTGATCGGCGACGCCTTTAAAGGCGGCAGCCTCGCCGCACTTAAGGATCGCGCCCGCACGGCGGTACAGGCCGCACTGGAAAACCAGGTGAAGCCATGAGCGGCCGTGTCGTGACCTTCGGTGAAGTGATGGCCCTGGTCCGCAGCACCAAGCCCGGCATGATTGCCCTGACCCGCGACGCGCAACTGGGCATCGGCGGCGCAGAAGGCAACTTCGCTGTCGCCCTGAAAAGGCTCGGCACCGACGTGAGCTGGATCGGGCGCGTCGGACAGGACAGCTTCGGGCAGATGGTCACCCGCGAATTGAGGGCAGAGGGAATCGACGTCCACGCGATCGTTGACACGGAAGCGCCCACCGGAATGATGGTCAAGGAAAGCCGGACACCGAAAAACACCAGGGTCTCCTACTACCGCCGTGGCTCGGCCGGGTCCCGGCTGAGTGCCGAAGACCTGCCCGCCGGCAGCTTCCAGGGCGCTGCGTTGCTGCACGTCACGGGGATCACCCCGGCTCTGTCGGCCTCGGCCCGGGCCGCGACCCTGTACGCGGTCGAAAGCGCACGCGCGGCCGGGTTGACGGTGTCCTTGGACCTGAACTTCCGTTCCCAGCTGTGGTCCGGTCAGGACGCAGCGCACTTCTACCGCAGGATCCTGCCATTGGTGGACATCGTTTTCGCTGGCGACGACGAAGCAGCCCTGATCGTCGGCACCAACCCGGGCCCCACAGCACTGGCCTCGGCCTTGGCGGATCTGGGACCCACCGAAGTAGTCATCAAGCTCGGGGACCAGGGCTGCTATGCCCTGGTCGATGGGGCCGGGCACCTGCAGGACGCCATCCCCGTCTCCGTGGTCGACACCGTCGGCGCGGGCGATGGCTTCGTCGCCGGCTACATCGCCGAGTACCTGCGGGGTGAGCCGGTTCGGAAACGGCTGCTCACGGCCGTGACGGTGGGTGCGTTCGCGTGCATGGTTCCCGGTGACTGGGAAGGGATGCCGTTCAGGTCCGAACTGGACCTGCTCGGGGCGAAGGAACCTGTCAGCCGCTAGCCGATCATTGCTCCGCCGGAGCGCCCAGTGCCCGGGATACCCGGGCGGCGGCGGCGAGCAACAGATCCACCAGGCCCGGCCCGGTAGCGTGGTTTACGCGCTGGGCCGGGCCTGCGACGGCCATGGCCGCACATACGTTCCCGGTGTAGTCCCGCACGGGCACCGCGACCGAACACAACCCCAGCTCCTCTTCTTCCCAGCATGTGGAATACCCGTTCAGACGCACCGCCGCCAACGCCTGCCCCAGCTCCCGCGGGTCAATCAACGTCGCCTGCGTCCGCGGCACCAAGGGCTGGACCAGGAAATCTGAAATGAACTGCTCCGGCTGATAGGCCAGCAGCACCTTGCCCGATGCGTTGGTGTGCAAAGGGGATCGCCGGCCCATGTTGGCCACCATCGCAAACGATTCAACCGCCTGCCCGCGATCCAGGTACAGCACCGAATCGCCGTCCAGAATGGACAACAGCACCGCTTCCCCGGTCAGCTCCGCCAAATCATCGAGGTGAACGCGGGCCACCCGGGTCAGGTCCACCGACCGGATGACCGAGCTGCCCAGCTCGTACAAACCCCAATCCAGCTGATACGCGGCCTCAGCAGTCTTGCTGACAAACCCTTCCAGCTCCAGGGTCCTGAGCATGTGGAACGTCGAGGGCTTGCTCAGCCCCACCGCGGCGGCCAGCTCACCCAAGGTCATTGCCCGGCTCTGCGCCGCGAGGGTCTTCAGCAGACCAATGGCCCGCGAGACGGACTGGACCACGCGAGGACCCTCCGCCGCTTCGGCAGCAGGAGTGGTTTCTGTTTTCGGTATCGACATGGCTCGGCCCTTCCTATCCCTGATCCGATACTACACACGCTCATTTGGTAATGGCTAACATTATTTCGCTGTGGCTATTGATGGTGGAGTTCGGTGCTCATACATTGGTTAGGTCAGGCGGTGAGCAGTGTCACGTCACCCCACCAAGCACCAAGTTGAACGGAACATGGATCAATGAAATTCTGCAGCGCAGCAGAGGCAGCGGAACTAATACCTGATGGTGCCACAGTTATGGTGGACGGTTCCGGTGGCGGGGTCAACGAGCCCACCGCGATCCTGGCGGCCATCGAGGCCCGGTTCCTGGATCAGGGAGCACCCCGAAACCTGTCCGTCTATCACGTCTCGGGAATGGGATCGGGCAATGGTGACGGCATCGACCGTTTCGCCCATCCCGGCATGACCACCCGCGTCATCGGCGGTCACTGGGCTTGGTCACGGCGCATGCAGGAGATGGCCGCCGACAACCTCATCCAGGCCTACTGCCTGCCGCAGGGCACCTTGTCTCATCTGCTGCGTGAAGCGGCCGGGCACCGGCCGGGCGTGATCAGCCGCGTTGGGATCAACACTTTCGTGGACCCCCGGATCTCCGGTGGCAGGCTCAATGCCGCTGCCCTGGATCCGGTCAACGAAATCATCACTCTCGCCGGGCAGGAATGGATCTTCACCCCCGTTGTACCCATCGATGTGGCCATCATCCGTGGAACCACCGCTGATGAACACGGGAACATCACGATGGAAGGCGAAGGACTGCTCGCGGAGATCCTGTCCGCCGCCCAGGCAGCAAAGAACAACGGCGGCATCGTCATCGCCCAGGTCCGCGACCAGGTCCCGTTCGGGCAGATCACCCCGCAATCGGTGCAGGTTCCCGGCGTCCTGATCGACGCGGTCGTCGTCGACCCGACGCAGCGGCTCTCGCACGCAACCGGCGAAGACCCCTACCTCGAGGGCCGGGAACGACTGGAGAACATCACCATCGACCCGATGGCGTTGGGCGTGCGCAAGGTCATCGCCCGCCGCGCGGCCGCCGAGCTGCACTCCGGTGACGTCGTCAACCTTGGCTTCGGGATGCCGGACGGTGTCGCTGCGGTCCTGGCCGAGGAAGGCCAGTCCGAAGACGTTGTCTTCACCGTCGAACAAGGCCATGTTGGCGGGGTGCCGGCCGGCGGAACTGATTTCGGTTTGGCCCGCAACGCTGAATCGAGCATCAACGCCGGAGCCCAGTTCGACTGGTACGACGGCGGCGGCATCGACACCGCGGTGCTCAGCTTCGCCGAAGTCGACGCCGCAGGCAATGTCAACGTCAGCCGCTTCGGTCGCCGCGCCCCCGGCATCGGCGGCTTCGTCAACATCTCCCAAGGCACCCACCGAGTGGTCTTCGTCGGAACGTTCATCGCCAAGGGCGACTACGAACTCGATGGAACCGGAACGATCGGCCTGCCGCCGACCGGCAAGCCCAAGTTCGTCAACAAGGTCGAACAAATCAGCTTCTCCGGCATCAACGCCGTCGAAACCGGCCAGGAAGTCTACTTCGTCAGCGAACGCGCCGTCTTCAAGCTCGGTCCCGAGGGGCCGGTCCTGATCGAGATCGCCCCCGGCATCGACCTGGAAAAGGACGTGCTGTCCCAGATGGGCTTCACCCCGGCCATCGCCCCGGGCCTGCGCGTTATGGACCCCGCACTGTTCCGGACTGAACCGATGAACCTGGCCCTCCCCGCCCAGGACCCGCAGCTAGTGAAAGCACAGGCATGACTACACTCACCGACACCGTCCTGCTCACCGAACAACACGACGCTGTCCTCATCGCCACCCTGAACCGCCCCGCCAAGGGCAACTCGCTGAGCACCGAGCTGATCGACGCTCTGGGCGCCCTCGCCGCCGAGCTGCGAAGCCCGACCCACGAAGGGACCAAAGCGGTCATCCTCACCGGCGCCGGTCAGAAGGCCTTCAGCGCAGGTGCTGACATTAATACCCTGGTCGGGCTCGACGCGGCCGCGGCAGAGGCACAGATGCTGCACGGCCAAAAGGTCTTCGACGAACTCGAAGACCTCCCCCAGGCCGTCATTGCAGCCATTGACGGGGTGGCCTTCGGGGGCGGACTGGAATTGGCGATGGCCTGCGACCTGCGCGTCGCTTCCCCCACTTCCCGGCTCGGGCAACCCGAGATCACCCTTGCCAACCTTCCCGGCTGGGGCGGCACTCAGCGCTTGCCTCGCCTGATCGGACAAGGCCGGGCCCTGGAAATGATCCTGACCGGCGAGCCGATGTCCGCGAGCCGTGCCCTGGAAATCGGGCTCCTGAACGCCGTCTCGGAAGACCCCGTGGCAGCTGCGCATAACCTTGCCGCCAGAATCACCCGCCACTCCGGCACCGCCGTCAGCGCAGCGAAACAGGCCATCTACGCAGGCGAACGCGAAGGCATCACTGAAGGCCTCCGACGTGAAGCCTTCCTCGTGGGCCAGTGCTGCGAAAGTCCCGAGCAACGCGAAGCCGTCCAAAAATTCCTCAACCGTAAAAAATCCAACTAACCCTGCAAGGAAGCACCGACATGAGCCAGCACTTCTCCTCCCCGCCCCGCCTCATCCTCGGCGAAGGAGCCTTGGAACAACTCAGCAACGAACTGCCGCAGCTAGGCACCAAAGTTCTCATCGTCACCGACCCCGGCATCGTAGCCGCCGGCATCCTCGAGATTGTCACGGGCGTCCTGAACGACAGCGGCCTCGAAATCGCCGTCTTCTCCGACGTTGTGGGCAACCCGGACGTTTCCACCGTCGAAGCAGCCGACAAGGCCCGCTCCAACAGCGGCGCCGACATTCTCGTCGCCATCGGCGGCGGCTCCAGCATGGACGTGGCCAAGGCCGTGGCCGTGGTGGCCACCAACGGCGGCACGATCGCCGACTACGAAGGTGTCGACAAGTTCACCAGCACCCCGCTTCCGGTGATCGCTGTTCCCACCACCGTGGGCAGCGGCAGTGAAGTGACCAAGGGCGCGGTCATCACCAACGCGGCCACGCACGTGAAAATGGTGATCGTCTCTGACCTGATGTTCGCCAAGATCGCGCTGCTGGACCGCCGCGTCGTCGCCGGCCTGCCCGGCCGCATCGCCGCGACCACCGGCATGGACGCCCTCACCCACGCCATCGAAGCCTACGTCGCCAAAGGCGCCAACCCGGTCACGGATGCGATCAACATCGGCGCGATCGAACTCATCGGACAGAACCTTGTGGCCGCTTCCAAGGGCGACGAAGACGCCCTGTACCAGATGCTCGTAGCCTCCTCCATGGCCGGCATCGGCTTCCACGACGCCGGACTCGGCGCCGTCCACGCCCTGGCCAACACCCTCGGCGCGCACTTCGGGGTCCACCACGGAACCGCCAACGCACTGTTCCTTCCTTACGTCATGGACTTCAACGTCTCTTCCGCCCCGGCCCGGTTCGCCCGCATCGCCCGCGCCCTCGGCGTGGACACCACCGGAATGGACGACGAGCAGGCATCCCTGGCCGCCGCGGCCGCCGTCCACCAGCTCGCCGCCGACACCGGCGTTCCCCGGAAACTCTCCGAGGTCGGCGTCAGCGAAGATGCGATCGAAACCCTCGCCAAGGATGCCCTCGTGCAAGCCGACCTGCCCGGCAACCCCCGTGAAGCGTCCCTTGAGGATCTCATCGACCTCTACCGCAAAGCCCTCTAAGCAGAAAGGAAGGTTGAACCCAATGACGAACACACTCACCGAGCCCCGCCTCATCGGCCACTTCATCCAAGGCAGCACCGTCCAGGAAACCCACGACGAACTCCTTGACCGCCGCGCCCCCGGAACCGACGAGGTCGTCAGCCGCGTACTCCGCGGCTCCGGACACGATGTAGACCAGGCCGTCCAAGCCGCACGGACGGCCTTCGACACCGGCACCTGGCAGCACGCCCCCGGTATGGAACGCTACAAACTCCTGAACCGGGTCGCCGACCTCATCGACCAGAACGCCGCCCGCCTTGCCCAGTTGGACGCCGAAGAATCCGGCAAGCCCATCGTCCTGGCAGAAGGGGACATCGCCGGCGCCGCCGGGCTCTGGCGCTATGCGGCCAGCCTTGCGCTGAACATCCAGGGCAAGTCGTTCACCAGCAACGGCCCGGACTTCACCGGTCTGGTCCTGCGCGAGCCCATCGGCGTCACCGGACTAATCATTCCGTGGAACTTCCCCGCCCTGATCCTGAGCCAGAAACTGCCGTTCGCCCTGGCCGCCGGTTGCACCGCTGTGGTCAAGCCCTCCGAGTTCACCTCCAGTTCCGCCCTGGAAATCGCCCGCCTCACCGCTGAAGCAGGATTCCCCGAAGGCGTCGTGAACGTCGTCGTCGGCGACGGATCCACCGGCGGCGCGATCTCCGAACACCGCGACGTGGACCTGGTCTCCTTCACCGGTTCCACCGCGACAGGGCGCAAAGTCGTCGCCGCCTCGGCAGGTAACATGAAAAAGCTCTCCCTCGAACTCGGCGGCAAGGCAGCAAACATCGTCTTCAACGACGCCGACCTCGAAGACGCCGCCGCCGGTGTCGTTTTCGGCGTGAACTTCAACAACGGCGAATGCTGCGTCTCCCAGCCCCGCCTGCTGGTCCAGGAAGACGTCGCCGATCAATTCATCGCCGAGGTCGCCAAGCGGACCGCCCAGCTGAAGGTCGGCCAACCCCTGGACCGCGCCTCGGACGTCGGTGCGCTCATCCACGCCGGCCACCTGGACCACGTCTCCTCCTTCGTCGAAGGCGCATCACAGCACGGCGGGGAAGTCATCGTCGGCGGCGAACGGCTCACCGGCGGCGAATACGGCAACGGCCAGTTCATCGCCCCGACCATCATCGCCAACGTCACCGCCCAGGCCCCGGCCTTCCAGGACGAAATCTTCGGACCCGTGTTGACCGTGACCAAGTTCAAGACCCAGGCAGAGGCCATCGCACTGGCCAACAGCGTTGAATACGGCCTGGCCAACAGCGTCTGGAGCAAGAACACCGACACGCTGCTGGAGACCGCGAAAGCGCTCCAAAGCGGAACGGTCTACGCCAACACCACCATCGACGGCATCCCGCAGATGCCCTTCGGCGGGTACAAGGCAAGCGGCGTTGGCAGGGAAATGGGCGAAGCGGGCTTTGAGGAGTTCACCGAGCTGAAGTCCGTCAACATCCGCACGGGCAAACGCGCAGGAACCTTCCCCATCCCCGCCAGCCTCGCTGGCGGTGCCTCGGTCCCGCAGATGACTCCGCGCGACTGACCCCACACCGCGGCAGCCGCCTTTCTGGCACTGAGAGGTGGCTGCCGCTATTTGCCCTCGAACCCCATCTGAGCGAACCAAGGAACCGATGTGAACCGTGCCTGGCCTCCGGGAATGACCCCCTTACGCACCACCCGCCGGAGCAACGGCCCTGGAGTCCTGTTCGACCTGGATGGGACCCTCGTGGATCCGGCCGGTGGAATCACGGTCGGCATAGCCCACGCATTGACAGCCGCCGGAATGGACCCGCCCGACGAAGCAACGCTCCGTGCCATGGTCGGCCCGAAACTCGCCGATGCCCTGCTGACCCACACCACAGCACGACCCGAACAAATACCGGGCATCATCGCTTCCTACCGCCAGTGGTATGCCACGACCGGGATGGCCATGGGCGCGGTCTACCCCGGCATCACAGACCTGCTCGATGCCCTCGTCGACGCAGGAATCACGCTCGGCGTGGCCACACAAAAGCCCCGAACCATTGCCCGCACCATCCTTCAAACCCATGGCATCGAGGCCTACTTCGATGTCGTAGCAGGCGCTCCTGACGAAGAGGCCCTCATGCCCGGGGAACAGGGATACACCCCGGGCAAGACCGAAATCATCGCCGAGGCCCTCGCTGCCCTGAAACCCGCCACCGCTGTCATGGTGGGCGACCGCGCCCAGGACGTCGAGGGTGCCCGTGCGAACGACATCGCCTGTCTCGGCGCAGGCTGGGGCTACGCGAGCCCAGGTGAGCTTACCGAAGCCGGCGCCGCCCTCGTGGTGGCTGACCCGAAGGACGTAACCCCCGGCGTGCTGCTGAGCCTTGCCGCGAACCTGCAGGCAGCCCCACAGCAGCGCTAAGCGCGCCGACAACAGAACCTCCGACGACGCGCCGTGGGTCAGAGCCAGTCCCCTGACTCACGGCGCACTCTTGGTTGCCCAAAACCTCCGGGATCTGCGGCCGACTACGCCGGTCACCCGGCCCGAAGACCCAGCCGTCATTTGTTGATGGATAACGCTATTTGGTGAAAGCTATTGAAAGCATGCCTTGGGATGACTGAAAGTGGTCCACGTCACCCTTCCCCTTCACGAGAGTTTGGCGACCGCATGGACCACACGTCAGTGATCAGATTCGGCATTCTGGGCAACGCCGCCGTTTACCAGAAGGCACTGCGCCCGGCCTTTGAAAGGTCGGCCGTGGCAGTTCTAGCCGCCGTCGGATCCTCCAAAGCATCCGGAGCGGCCCACCCACTCCCCACAGACGGCGTCCCCGCCATCACGGAGTACACCGGCGAGGGCGCCTACCAGGCCGTGATCGATGACCCAAACGTCGACGCCGTCTACATTCCCCTGCCTAACCACCTCCACAAGGAATGGACCCTGAAGGCCGCAGCAGCCGGCAAGCACGTCCTGTGCGAAAAACCTCTCGGCGTCACCGCAGCCGACGCCTACGACATGATCCGGGCCTGCCAGGAAAACGGCGTCCACCTCATGGAGGCCTTCATGTACCGGTACAACCCCCAGCACCACCGGGCACGCCAGATCGCCGCCTCCGGTGAGATCGGCGATCTGCGCCTGGTCCGGGTGGGGTTCTCCGTTCCACTGCCCAGTCCGGAATCCAACGTCCGGTTCCAGGACTACCCCGGGGCCGGGGCCCTGCACGATGTCGGCAGCTACGGGATCAACGTCTCCCGTTGGATGTTCGGCACCGAACCCACCCGGGCGCACGCCCTCACCGCGAACCTGCCAGGTACCGGCGCTGACATCCTGCACACGATCAGCCTCGAATTCCCCGACGGAAAAATGGCAACGATCAGCGGCGGACTGGGACAGGCCTACCGCAGCTTCTACGAACTCGTCGGCACTACCGGCCGCATCGAAGTCGAACGGCCCTTCGCCACACCCCCGTTCGTCGAATCCGACGGCCCACTCAGGCTCAAAGTCGACACCGGAGAGAGCACCCGCGAGGAACTATTCGACGACGAAAGCCAGTACGACATCCAAATCGAAGCCTTCTGCAGCCTCATCAACGGCCACCCCGAGCAGGCCTACAGCCCGGAGGACTCGCAAAGGAACATGCACGTCCTGGACGCCTGCGCGGCCTCGGCGCAATCAGGCGCCACGGAACTGGTCCACGGCAGCGAAGTCGGCGTCCTCCGATGACCGGCACCGTGAACATCGCCGTGGTCGGGCTCAACTTCGGCGCCTCCTTCGTTCCGAGCTACAAGCACCACCCACAAGTGGGCGAAGTAACCATCTGCGACTTCAACCAGCATCTGGTCTCCCAGGTCGGTGAGCGGTGGGATATCACCAAACGTGCCCATTCACTTCAGTCGGTCCTCGATGACCCGGACATCAATGCCGTTCACCTCCTGACCAACATCACCGGCCATGCAGACCAGGCTGTCGCGGTCCTGGAAGCCGGGAAACACTGCGCCGTCGCGGTGCCCATGGCCCTGACGATGGAGGACGTGGCGAGGATTGTTGCCGCCCAGGAGAAATCCCGAAAGGTCTACATGCTCGCCGAGACCGTCATCTTCACCAGGAATTTCCTCTACGTCCAGCAGCTCCTGAAAACCGGCCAGATGGGCAACATCCAGTTCATGCGCGGCGCCCATTACCAGGACGTGGACGGCTGGCCGTCCTACTGGAAAGGAATGCCGCCGATGTACTACGCAACCCACGCCCTGGCCCCGGCGTTCGCCGCAACCGGGTCCCGCGCCAAACGCGTGGTGTGCTTCGGGTCCGGAAAAATGCGCGAGCAACTCCATGAGCCCTACGGCAACCCCCACCCCATGCAGACAGCCCTGTTCCAAATGGAGGACGGAACCCTCGCCGAGGTCACCCGGACCCTCTTCCACAATCCCCGCGGCTACACCGAAGCATTCACCATCGGAGGGGACAACATCACGTTCGAAACCGGGCAGCTCGATGCCGACCGGCCGGTCATGTGGAGATACAAAGACGACGGCGTGTTCGACCCGGACATGAAGCTGACGACCTACACCACCATGGGCCGGGAAGTGACCGAGGAACGCATCGACCCGCCCGACCAGCTGCACCTCATCCCCGAACCAATCCACAAGTACACCCGCTCGCACACGGTGACGAGCCTGCGTGACCCCGAGGACGTGTTCGAGTACACCACCATCGGCGGTTTCCACCCCCATCTCGTCCACGAATTCATCAACGCAGCGGCAGGACAGCGCACACCGGAGTTCGACATCTACCGGGCAGCCGACCTCACCGCCGCATGCCTCGCCGCCCACGACTCAGCCATGGCCGACGGCAGCGACACCGTAATCCGCGAATTCCTACCCATCAGCTAGACCCCGCACACACCACTTTCGGCCCCCAACAAACGCTCAACGAGGAGTAAAACCATGTCCGTACGCACTCTCAAATGGAAAGCCGCCATCGCCCTAACTGGGGTCCTTCTTAGCTCCACCGCTCTGACGGCATGCAACCGGGACACCGGAGCGGCAGCCGCCGGCCAAAGCGGCGGCGGAGAACGAATGATCATCGGCTTTTCCCAAGGCACCATGAACCACCCGTGGCGCGTGGCCATGGTGGACCAGAACGTCGCCTACGCCAAGGAGAACCTGAGCAAAGTCGATGTGAAGGTCACCGACGGCCAGAACAGCGCCTCAACCCAGGCAAGCAACATCGAAGCTCTCATCGCCCAGCACCCCAAGGCCATCATCCTTTCCCCCCTTACAGCAGATGCGCTGACTCCGGTGGCCAAGAAGGCCATGGACGCAGGCATTCCCGTGATCACCTTGGACCGTGAAGTGAACACCCCCGTGACCACCCACATCGGCGCCGACAACAAACAGATCGCCGAAGAAGCAGGCAAGTTCATGGGTGAAAAGCTCGGCGGCAAGGGCAACATCATCGAGATCCAGGGAACCGCCGGCGCCTCGGCAACCATCGACCGGAACAGCGGCTTTGCTGACGCGATCTCCAAGTTCCCCGGCCTGAAGATCGTCGCCTCCACCGACGGTGATTACCAGCGCAACAACGCCACCAAATTCATCGAAAACAACATCCAGCGCTTCAAGTCCGGCGAAGTCACCGCCGTCTACGCCCACAACGACGAAATGGCACTCGGCGCCCGCCTGGCCCTCGAGCAGGCCGGCGTCGCCGACAAGGTCACCATCGTCAGCATCGACGGACAAAACGAAGCCATCCAAGCCGTCGCCGACGGCAAACTGGCCGCCACGTTCACATACCCATACTGCGCGCCCGAAGGCATCAAGGCAGCCTACGATGCGGCGACTGGCAAGACCCTGGACAAGAAGATCGTCCTGAAATCCGTCAAGATCGACGCAGAAAATGCCAAGGAATACATCGGCAAGGGCTTCTGACAGCAGGCCTCTCAGCAAAAGGGTGGGCGCCGACGCGGTAGTGTCGGCCCCCACCCTTTCTTGCGGCAGCACGACAAGAATCTGAGTTACCGCGTACCCGGCTGGTCTGCCCCGCAGGTGTTCCCTTCCGTAGCTGCCTACGATGGGTCGGCATCGTATGCTGTGGCCGGGTTGGCCCCTATTCGGCAAGCCGGATTCGCGGATAGTCGACCCAGTCGCGGCTGCTGAGAGCCGACCAACGTGTTGCCGTGTGGATGGAAATTCCCAGAAGGGAAGCAAGCACTGCAGGTGGAATGTCACGGGCGAGGTTGATCATGGCGGTGCTGCGCCCCGCACGTGAGTTGATACCGCGACGTCTGAGCGGCTCGGTCATTGCCGCAGTTGTCAGGTGACGTCCTGGTTTGCGTCCTGCGAAGAGCCAGATATGCTCCCCGGTTGACGCGCGCCGTGCGCTGTCCAGGAGTTGCCGTACGAGAGACGTCATTGCTTCAGGTAATTCGATCGGATCTGAGCCAAGGCTAATTCGGATGGTGTCGCTGTCGATGTCCAGGTCATCTAACTGGATTGTGACGACACGGGTTGCCGTAATCCCGTACAAAAGCATCAGCAGTCCGCCCACACGGGCGGCGAAGCCGAGATCGTCCGCGTTCAAGAGATACTTCACCCATTCCCAGCGCTGGTCCTCCGACACTGCAGTGACGCCGGGGCTGCGTTGTGGCAAGTACTCACTGCGCAGCCGGGTGAGTCCCTGGTTCCTTGCCCATCGAATGAACGGTGTCAGAGCGGCACGCCCTCGCCGGTGTGTCACAACGTAGTTATCGAACAAGCGTTGTGGGGTTGATTCAAGGCTCAGTCCCAGACTGTCGAGGTGCTGGAGGAACTCGGTGACAGCAATCAGGTGTGCCTTTGACTGCCGATAACGGCTGCTTTCGTCGGTCTTACTGAGATGGGCTTCATTGGAGAACTGAGGATTCACGGCCCACGCTGCGTAGCGCTGCAGGAGCGATCTCTCGTCAGGTTTTGCGAGCGAGGCAAAGAACTGTCTCTGCCACACTTCAAGCCGGACTCGATCGAAGTTGTCCACGGGTACTACTCCTGCCTCCATGAGGAGGGCGGCGAAGTATCCTGTGGCTCTGGCATTGGGAAGTTCAGCCACAGCGCGAAGGGAAATAGCGGTGTTTCCTGTGGCCATGGCCTTTACAACAACGGCCATAGGGCTGCGGAGTACCCAAGTAAGGATTGTTTGGGCGTTCCCGTCCTCGTGCAGCAGGTATGTCTCGAGCGGCTTGAGCTTCGGATGGGGCTGGCCGTTCTGGTCCGTAATCAGGCCGCGGACTTTGTCTGGAAGTAGGCATTTGGCGCAGTAGACACCGTGCAGCTTCTGCTGGTCGCCCCCGCAACCATGACAACAGCCGGACTTTCCTACGCCGGCGCATTCACCGCAGATCGGCCCGTCCTCGCTCACGTGCGGCGAGATTCGCACCTCATGGCAACTCGAGCACGCCCGCGGTCTGCGGTTCAGGCGTAGGTAGCACCTCATACACACGGCTCTGCCGTCGGCTCTGCTGGCAGCAGGCCGATTCTCTGCACAAACCACACACGTCACAGGTGGTGCTGTGTAGCAGCGCCGGCATACAGGCCCAGCGAGATTTCGCGCCTCAGGAGTTTCGGCCATGCCGCAGGCGATGCAGGTCTCCTTGCTGCGGGGATCCCCGCGGAAACAGACACGGCAGTAGGGATTCCCTGCCAGCAGGCGGTAGCCGCCGGGTCGTTTCTGGCCGCACCCGCTGCAGTCAGGGTTCCTGGCGTTGCGGCTGCATCGATCACAATGCTTGCCTCCCTGGCCGTCCCTATGTCTCAGCTGCTTCGTCAGCCCGCAGGACGAACATTTGGGCAGCTGAAAGAGGAAGTGGCCTTGCCTCCGCAGGTCACGAATGAGCCGTCGTGTTGTTGGCAAAGCGTCGGAATGACCGGAAACAAGCACGTCCGGTTTGGCGCTAAGTTCACGAGCAAGCCTGACCAGGGCTTTGGGGCCACCGGCTTGTTGCGCAGAAGCGGTGATGACGGAAGCTGGAAGATCCGGCATAACGTCCTGGCATGCACGAATGATCTCCACAAGGCTTTCCGCACCGCCTGGGGCGGGCTCGATCATGCTCCAGTTAGCGGTGGTCGGGGTTTGTGAATGCGGGCAGGCTTAGGTCGCAGCTGACCCAGAGAGCCGCGAGTCTGCTCAACCGGGGCGGTCTTCTCCTCGACTATCCGAACCTCGATCAGATCCGACGGCGTGCATCCCAACGCGGCGCACACTGCACCAATAACGTGCAGATTGGCTCGTTCCGGTGTTTGAGTGACGAGCCGGAAAACCTGTTCCCGGGACAGGTGTACCCCGTACTGCTCCAGAAGGGGAATAAGTTCTGTCGTCTTAAAGAGACCATGTTCGGCCATGATCCTACGGAGATGCCAAACCGTTTCAACTCCCGTACTCACGACACCTCCAATGTGTTGAAGCGGCGCAGGGCATCAGCCAGGATGCGATTCTTGAAATCCCCGTTGACAGACGTATAGATCGACGTTGTCGATGCGTGCATGTGGCCGACCTGTTCCTGGACGAAACGGTCAGCATACCCGTACTCAATCAAGTGGGTCACATAGGAATGACGCAGGCAGTGAAGCGTCAAAGCTGGGTCCATGCCTGACTCCCTGCGTAGCGCGGCAAACCGGCGGTCCATATACTCGCGCGACACCCGGCTCCTTCGCTCGGTAGGCCACATGGCAGCGAGTTCTGCAGGTGCGAACAAGTCCCTGCCTTCCTCTACCCACTGCCGCATACCATCGATCCACCATGCGAGCTCGGGAACCAGCAGCACCGTCCGGCGCTTGGGCGTACCTCCCCTGCTGGACTTAGCAAAGCGGACCGACAGGGCGGCATACTTTCCCCATTGCGGGACCTTCGCATTGAAGTGAAGATCTGCAAGATCAATGCCTCGCAGCTCGGACCTTCGCAGTCCGAAGGCGTAGGCAGTCTTGAACATTTGGGCGTCCCGGAACGCGGCAAGTGCCCCCTTGCGCCCGCTCGTCAGAATCGACTCAACTCTTGCATCCGCGTAGTCAAAGAAATTCTGAAGCTCCTCGAGGGTCAGTGCACGCCGTGACGGATGGCCTTCATAGTCCTGAACATGTCTGGTGGTGTTCCACCTCAGACATATCTGTGACGGGGTGTCGCCGAACCTTGCCTCACAGATCTCCACCCAGTCGTAGTCCGGGCTGATCAGGTAGTCACAGAACAGACTCAGAGCGTTATGCATGTGTCTGATGGTCGAAACGGCACGGCCTTTGGAACGGAACATTCCCGAATATTCGTCAAGATCACTCGCCTGCCATTGCCAGGGATAGGAACCGGCATAGTCACAGAAGCGCCGCACGATTCCGAGGCGGCCTTTGATCGTGTCCTCCGCCAGCCCGCGGCTTTGCTGTTGCTGGGTCCATGATCCGAGCATCGATTCGAAGACTGCTTCTTCGGGATGAAGGAGTTCCAAACCGCTGTCGGAACCAGCGGCTCGTCGGAGCTGGGTAACACCAAGAAAATGTTGCATCAAACACAGGACTGTATGGATAGATGCAACTTTAATCAAGTTTGGCACGTTCTCCCGCGCGCCTAGGCTGATAACGAAGACGTCGCAAGACGAGGAAGACGGCCATAAATCATCAGTCCCCGCACGTTATATTGCATTAGATGCAACAGTCCACGGTTGAAGACCCTTGCCAAGCTGTGCAACAAGTGGGCAAAGAACAATCCCGCTTTCGATGGTGTCTGCCGGTGGGAATCTGTGCCAGCAGACCAGCGCGAAGCGCTGATGGCCAAGCTGTCCGTGATCGAAATCTGGGGCGTGGCCACCAGATTAACCAGGCGCCTGAACGCGATGGGGATCTTCTCGATCTTGGACCTGACCCGCGCTAACCCGGTAGCTATCCGGGACAAGTTCTCCATCGTCATGATGCGCACCGTCCTGGAACTGCAAGGCACACCGTGCATTCCGATGGAAGAGGAACGAATCGGCCGGGACCAGCTGATCTTCTCCCGGTCCTTCTCCACACCGATCACCACAACTGCAGGGCTGCGGCAGGTCATGAGCGTGTACGCGCAAATGGCCTCCGCACGTCTGGTCAAACACGACCTGCAAGCCAAAGTGCTGACCGCCTTCGCGGCGACATCGCACTCCAACCCGAACGAAAAATCCTTCCCCTCGGTGTGCCTGGCCCTGCCGATGCCGACCGCTGACCCGGTGCTGTTGACCAAAGCCGCCCACGCGCTGCTCCCCCAGGTCCATGAGGGCGTGAAGTATGTCCGGGCCGGGATCATGGTCACCGACCTGCGCCCATCAGGGAACCAGAAACCCCTGGAACTCTTCGAGAACCCCCACGAAGAACGCGGAATCGGGATCCTGCTCGAAGACGTAGCGAAACGCTACGGCCGCGGATCCATCGGACTCGGCCATGCCGGAATCAAAGGCGGCCCGGACTGGTCCATGAAACGCGACATGCTCTCCCCCAGGTACACCACCCACTGGGACGAACTCCCCCTCGTCAAGGCCGCCTGACCGGCGCCAAGGTAAGAAAGGAAACCACACATGACCATTGCACCCGAATCACCCACGACCAGTGCTGATGTCGCTGTCCGGTTCAGCCCCGACAGTACCCCGTTGGCGATCCGTCACAACGGACGCATTTGGATGGTCGATCCCGATGTCCACACCGCTCACTGGTTCACCAGGGACGCATGGTGGGAAACCCAGACCAGGGCAGCGATCGGCACCGGCGATCTGGTCAGCGTCGAACATTGGCAAGTCCAAGCCAAACTCCCCCAAGCTAATGCCGAACTGCGCACGTTCACGCTGCGGCGGGAGCCGCTGGCTACCGTGTGGCAGCTCGAATCCATCAGCTAGTGCCGGCTGACCTGTACCGCTCCCCTGTCCCTGAACAGCTCTGGAAACGGATCCGCAACGAATTTCACCTGCCCAGCCTGGAGCAGGTCCGCGAACGGTTCGCCTCCGTGCATGAGGATCCCGAGCCGGTCATGCGGCAGCTGGTTCGGGTTTTCCTGGACGGAGGGACGTATTGCCCTGGTTACCAGTTCCGGCCAGATCAGACTTTGGAGCCGGTGGTGGTGGCGCTGTTCGAACGGGCAATGGAGCTGCGGATCCCACACAACTACTTCGCACTGTGGATGATGGTGCCTTCCCCCGCCCTGCAGGGAAAGCGGCCCGTGGATCTCCGCCGCAGCGGCGAAGCCTCGGCCCTGCTCGCGGGGCTGGAACGGACCTTCAGAGACGAGGCGGCCTAGCATACGGGAGTGAAAGTGACCCTGACCGTAGAGGCCGCCGACGGCAAACTAAGTTACATCGACGCCGAAGGCGAGACATACGAAGACGCCAAAGCCGCCGCCGAAGCGCTGATCCCGGAAGGCTCCAAAGCCATTGTCCTCCCCGGCAAGTAGCAAGCCCGTATGAGCCCGAAAGTACGAACAGCGGTGGGTTCGGCCGGCGGATAGCCGCGTTTTACAAGAAGCCGAACGCCTTTCACAGGTTCTGTGGGTTCTTCGGAACCAGAAAAGGCGTGGCCTTCTCGCCCAGGAAGCCGTCCAGGCGCTCGATACGGCCTTCCCCGGCTGGCTGGACGGGATCGCGCTCAACTTCGAGCGGCACAGGCAACAACGGGCCACTGTATTCATCGATATGGATGAAAGAGAACGGTAAACACCCGCACCGCGGCGGCGGGGATGCCAAAGAACGGGCCCTGGCCGGTTGGCTCGCACGACAAAAGTACATGCGAACAAGGGCGAATACCCTGCCCGGATCAAGGAACTGAACGCGCGCATGCCCGGATGGCACCGCGCACCCTGATCCCAAACCGGTCCGGGGTAGGGCTATTTATCGGCCCAGCGTTCGTGCGCGGCTTGGCGGCTGATCCCAGCCGCCCGTCCGATGTCGGTCCAGGAGGCGCCGGCTGCTTTCGCGGCTGCGACGGTCTTGTCCAGGCGGTGCCCGGCCTGACGGTGTTCCCTGGCAGCTGCCTCCACACCAAGGATCGCTTCAGACGGGGCAATGTGGATCATCCACTCGTCCTGAACGGCATCTTCCACGCGTTCGGAAACAAAAGCGCCCTCCCCTAGAGGGCAGTACTCTTTGCGGGAGGCGAAATCAGCCTCTGCGGGCGTGAGCACTCTTTGCCACAGCTCTCCCTGCCACCCACAGGTGCAGGCACCGCGCCAGCTCATGATCAGGTCGTGAGGGACGATCTCCTCATCAGGGTGGAATTCTCCGGCTGGTTTGTAGTCTCCGTTGATCCCGTGGACAAACACTCCCTCCCCGGTTGAGCTCCCTGAGAGCCTACCGTCGGGTGCGACTTCAGCAACCCAGCCCTCGTGTTTGTAGTCGTTGGATGTCCAGCCCATGGCGTCGTGCCTTCCTGTCAGGGTTTCCTGACAGGAAGTCTTTCAGGGACCTCTGACAATAACCAGAGCCGTCCAAGCGGGGCTACGGGTCGGAGAGATCGGGGACTGCCGGGGCTTAGTGTCTGGTGTCCTTGGCTGGTGACTCGTTCTTGGATCCCGAGTCGCTGTCGCTGAACTTGCCATTCTTATTCTGGATCCGCACTTCGCCGTGTCCGCGGCCCGTGTTCTCCACGATTTCCTTGGCCCGTTTCTCAGCGGCCTTCTTCGTGGGTTCATGGGACGAGACCCGTTTGGCGTCTTCTTTTTTGACGTCCCAACCTCCGCGGTCACTATTGGGGACTACGTACCGGTCGTTGTCGTTGCCTTTTGCCATTTTGATCCGCTCCTTACCGCGTGAACTGATTTTGGGCCCAGCCAAAGGGCCAGTGGATGGACTGCCCCTTTATATGTGCCCGCTTATCGGCAATCGTGACGGGAAAAGTGAAAGATTTTCTGGCAGTCGATGTTCATCATTCCGCGGGTTCAATCAGCTCGGGTCCGTTGTTCCGGACACTGTTGACGCGGGTGCTGACTATGCGCGGGGTCAGGGTTGGTTCCGGCAGGGAATCCAGCAGGTGTTGGACGTCGGCTTTGTCGGTCAGGTCCGGGTCGAGCCATTCCGCGAAGCGCTCCTGCGGGATGATGACCGGAGAGCGATCGTGGACGTGTCCCAGCGCGTCCTGTGTCGTTGTGGTCAGGACGGTGCAGGTCAGCAGCCACCGTTCGGGATCGTCTTCGGGCAGGGCAGGATCGGGCCAGAACTCGTACAGGCTGGCGAAGCCCAGCAGCGGTTGTTTCTCGGAGAACAGATAGTTCGGGATCTTCTTGCCGTCCTCGGTCTTCTGCCATTCGTAGTAGCCCTCGGCGGGAACGATAGCCCTGCGCTTGACCGCAGCTGACCGGAAAGATGGCTTCTCCAAGATGCTCTCGCTGCGGGCATTTATCAGCTTGGATCCGATCTTGGTGTCCTTTGCCCAGGATGGCACCAGACCCCACTTTGCAATCAGCAGGCGCCGATCGATCGTGCCCTCGTCCAGGCGTTCTCGGCCACGATCGGTACGTTCTGGGTCGGGGCGACGTTCCAGCTCGGCCCTGGCGGGCTGCCTTCAACTTCCTTGGCCTCGAAGTGGCTCAGAAGATCGCTCGTTGCTTTGGACATCACGTATCGGCCGCACATGAGCCCATTCTGCCCATAAAACCGTCAAAGCGGAGGCCGTGCGAGGCTTCGGATCGCGTTGTATCGGGGCCTGCCCTTCTGATGGTCAGCAGTCGGTCTTGATGTCAGCCGTCCAGCGAGGGATGGGGTTGCGCTTCCAGAACGCCTACTGTCAGGATTCCCGGGTTGTTAGTGTGCAGCGTTGTAACGTTCGAGGACGTGGGCGCTGATCGTTCCCCGTGCTGCGACGTTGATGCCGTTTTCCTTTGCCCAGGCACGGATTTTGGAGTTCCTGGTTCCGCGGCTGCGGGAAGTCGCGGATTGTTTCAACGTGCGGGCAGCAGCTACAAAGGGGCTTAGGGAATCCCGTAGTTCTTTGACATGGGTGCTGTTGAGGTCGATTTCGTAGTCGCTGCCGTCGAGGGAGAAAACGATGGTCTCTTCCGCGTCCGTGCCGTCCAGGTCGTCGTGCAGAGTGATGATTGTTCGTGTAGCCACCATAAAACCGTACCCCGCAAGGCAAGGGTGTCCTGACAGGGGCAAACACAAGACGCTCCAACGAAGCTCCTCGCGTTGCCCGGCGGATTCGCGGAGAGTTGCAGCAGGCGGTGAGAATGTCAGCGGCGTGTCGGACTCGAGTCCATGGTGACTTTCCGCATCCGCACAGGGTTTGACCTTGAGATCTTGGATGAACGGCGGCTCGCCGGATCGACCGGCAATTCATGATTCGGCGCGTCGATGCTGCCACCTTGGACGGTGAAGAAATTCACACCTCCACCGCAACGCCGGCCGAAGCCATCGCCTTCGTTCTTGATTCGCCCAAGGCCCTCGCCTCGCTGGTGGCAACAGTGATGCTTAGCCGGGCAGGGACGGAGATGCCTGGCGCCCGGCTCTCAAACGTGAACTTGGAACACCTCTAACATCCGGACTCTCTGCGTCGGTTTCCTGGGCTGATGTCAGTTTTTGAAACTTTTTGTGTTTTCGAGCGTCACGTTTCGAGCCGGGGCCGGTATACATCGTGGAGGCATTCCCGGTCCTTGGGCCGGGCCTGCTGTCGAGACCAGCTAGTGCTGCTATCCAACTCTCCTGGCGCTGTGCCAGGAACACGAAGCGGCGACCGGATACGTGTCCCCCCTGACCATTGCCGGCCGTCGCTTTCGTGTTGGATTCCGCACAAGTACCACCAGAACACCGGGGAAAGAGGGAGTCATCTCTTAGTTGAGAGCGATCCCAATTATTTGTATAGGCTGACGTCGATCTGCCAGGCGAACGACGGAAAACGACACGCTAAGCGCTAGGGTCCGCATCGGTGGCAGAGCAAGTAAGTGAATATTTTGGGGGAACTACAGCATGAAGAATGAAGCCGAGCACTTGGTGCCGCCTGCCTCGGAGACGCCGCGGAAAGCGCTCCGGGTAGCGCGATGACCCAACCGGGTAATTCGACGTCACGGGAGTCCGCGGCTTCATCGGATGAGGATCTCATCAGGGGTGTGGAAAAGGGTGACGACGCCGCTGTCGAGGAGCTTTACCGCCGCCATCTTCCCGCGGGGCTGTCCTTTGCCCGCCGGCTTGTGGGTAATGATTTCGACGCCGATGACGCCGCTTCGGAGGCTTTCCTCAAAGTTATCGGGGCCATCCAACGCGGCAACGGCCCTGACGGGCCTTTCCGTCCGTACCTGCTCCGGGCTGTACGGACCTGTGTCGCTGATCACTGGACGGCCCAGTCCCGTGTGGTGCTGTTCGAGGACCCGATGGACACCCCAGCGGATGATCCGGGTTTCGACCACGTTCTGAACGAGACCGATCGTGACCTGGCGAGCGTGGCGTTCGCCTCCTTGCCGGCACGATGGCAGACGGTGCTGTGGCACCTTGACGTCGAACGCGAACCTCCCCGCAGGGTCGCCCCCTTGTTGGGTCTTGAACCCAATGCTGTCTCGGCGGTAGCGGCCCGGGCTCGGAAAGGCCTGCGTCAGGCTTATTTGGAAGCGTACGTTGCCTCCTCTGTTGAGGAATCCTGCAAACCGTTCCTGCCGCTGCTGGCCAAGTCCGTCACTGACGGCCTGTCCCCTGCCGAGGATCTGCGGCTGCAAAAACACTTGGAAGAATGCCCTGACTGCAGGGCAGCGATCCTTGCGATGGCCGACGCCAAATCCACGATGAGGCGAGCCGTCGGGCCCTGGTTCCTGGGGTTGGCGGCAGCCCCGCTCACCTTCACCCTGCCGTTCCTGCCGTCGTGGTCGCCCAGCAGCTAGCCACGCACTCCTCGGGCTTCGCACTGGGTCCTTGGGCAGCGTCAGTGGCCGCAGCGGCATGCGTCGTGACCGGCGCGGCCGTCGGGCTCAATACAAGTACGGTCGATCTGATAGATCCGGGAGTAGCCGCTGCCCCGGCCCGCGTCGCTCCGATGGGACCTGAAACCCCGGTCAACCCCTCCACGCCACTGGCTTCTGCACCGGTCTTTGACCGGACACAGGCACCGGCCCCGTCCGGCGTTCCGGTCATTCCTCCCAAGACCAATGCTGCGAAGGAAGTGCTGCTTTCCGCGTCGGTTCAGCTCACCGCCGCTCCTTCGACCGATCCTGCCGCCATCCCGCCGCCACCCCCCACAGCGGCTACGGTCAAAACCCCGCCAACCAACCCACCGGCGCCGGCCCCTGCCCCCGCACCCTCAACACCGGCACCTCCGACGGTGAAGCCCACCCCCACCACGCCGCCGGCACCTTCCCCTCCTCCGCCGCCGGCAGCAACCCCGGCACCGACTCCCCTGCCGGCGCCCGGGCGGGATTGCTGGCTGCTGTGTCTGGAGATCCGCTTGTAACCCTGGGAACCGGGCTTCCGTGTCGTTATCAGCGTCGGGGAATTTTGGCGGTTCGGCGTCACGATTCGCTTCCGGGCCGACGGGTGCAGCCGTCACACCAACACCTTCCGCACTCGCGGCCGACAGGGCGGGTCTCCCCTCAACCGGCCCCGAACTGGGGAAACACTGATCCGCACACATGAACCGAGAGTGAACTCCCGCTAATAAGGGTTCTTATTTTTTCGTATAGGATGCTCGTGGACGGCATTCGATGCTCGCCCCACAGGACTTGTTTACCACTGCCCGCCGCTCCGCGGGGATGTCGTCTCATCCCCTTGCGTGAGCGCCGGCACGGTCCCTGAAGGCGTGTTTGAGAGGTACCGGAGGGGGTGCGATCCTTTTCCGGCGGTACGCCGATGGGGCTCGCGATGGGGAACAACAGAACAATGACTACCAGGCACTCACTGCTGACCGCTGCCGTTTTCGGCTTTCCGACAGACCGGGAACTCCGATGACCGGCACCGGGGACCAGGGGATCTTCACTCCCGGTAACGCCGCCGATGAGGATCTCATCGCGCTGGTTGAACAGAACAACGAAGCGGCGGTTGAAGAACTGTACCGCCGGCACATGCCTGCAGCGCTGCTGTTCGCCCGGCGGGTGGTCGGCAATGATTTTGACGCTGACGACATTTGCTCCGAAGCGTTCCTGAAAGTCATCGGCGCGATCAGGCGCGGCAAAGGCCCGCAGGGCCCGTTCCGCCCGTATCTGCTCACAGCAGTCAAGACCAGCGCCGCTGATCACTGGTCTGGTGCGAGCCGTGAAGAGCTGGTCGAGGACGCGGCCGAAACTCCTGATGATGAGCGCGGCTACGACCGTATCCTGCAGGAAAAAGATCTCCAGCTGGCGGCAGCGGCGTTCACGTCCCTGCCTTCCCGCTGGCAAACCGTGCTCTGGCACGTGGACGTTGAAGGGGAACCTCCCCGCAGGGTCGGGCCTTTGCTCGGTCTCGAACCAAATGCCGTCTCTGCCGTGGCCGCCCGCGCCCGCAAAGGACTGCGCCAGGCCTACCTTGAAGCGTATGTCGGCTCATCGTTGGAGGAGTCCTGCAAACCGTATCTGCCCCTGCTCGCCAAGTCCGTCGCCGATGGGCTGAGCCCGGCCGAGGATCTGCGGCTGCGCAAGCACCTGGATAAATGCCTGCCCTGTTCGGCTGCCATCGCTGCCCTGACAGACGTGCGTTCGACCATGCGGCGGGCCGTTGGTCCCTGGATCCTGGGTTTGGCCCCGGGATCTGCCCTTCTGCCCGCCGGCGTGGCCGGATCAGCAGGAGCGGGCGCAGCCAACCCGGTCCCAGCCGCTGGGCAGGGTGCTGCGCACTCGGCAGGAATGGGCATCGGTGCCTGGGCAGCTGCTGTTGCCATTGTGGCGTGTCTTGCCACCGGCGCGGTTGCGGTGGGTATGGGTCTGGGCACGACGAGTTCCGCAAACCAGGCCGGCAGCGCACCGGCCCAAGTCGGTCCCGGTTCCGCAGGAGGCCAGGCAGACAGCGCCCCCGGATCAGGCCAACCGAACGGCATCGGCACCAGCAGTAGCGGTGCCAGCGACTTGCCACAGGCTGCAGATGCACCCGGGAGCAAGGCCCTGCAGGCTCCCATGCCGGTCACTGTCCGGGATCTGACATCTCCGACTACCCTCCCATCGGCAACCGGCCAGGACCCTCTGCCCTCAACAACAATGCTTGAAATGCCCTCCCCGGCGGCGACCGGAACGGGCACGCTTCCAGCACCCGCAACGACGGGGACCGTCACCCCCAGCCCCACATCGCCTCCGGTATCCAGCACCGCAACACCAACGACCAGCCCGTCTGCCACGGCAGAGCCAACGGCAACCCCAACACCTGCCCCAACTCAAACCTCGACACTGGTTCCTACTCCGACACCGAGTGCAACGGTTCCGCCGACTTCGCCGGATCCCACACCAACTCCCACACCGACGATCACGGATACCCCGGAAGAGCCCTGCCCGTGGTGGTGGTGGTTCTGCCGCGCCTAGGTCCGAGCCTCGTCGTCTGACCTGTTTGAACGTCTGAAAAAACTTTATTGATTTTTCGCGTCACGATTCCATCTGACTGACGTTTACACCATGGAGGCCTGTTGCCTCCGCGTGATCCACCATGTTCAGTCCCTGTCGGGACCGGACTTTCCTGCGCGCACGTCCAGCCATGGGCGGGTGCTTCAGCTGTGCCCGGAAGGGCATCACGAGCTTTGGGAGGCAACCAGACCGAGAGTGGTTCAGCACGCCTGGTGCGTGCCGATGAAGCAATGAACACGTTCAGCGCCGAACGGAGCTGAACAAATGGGGGGTGGCTCTTATGCGCAGTCTCGAACTGGCGAAGATGCGTCCCGAATCTCTGGGGGAAGAGTACTTCTGCTCCCACCGACACCTGTAAGGGGTGCAGCAATTGGCTGACGGCACTAACGGGCTCGGCGGCAGGACATCAGGTCCTGCGTCCAGTCCACATTCAAAGAGACCAACAGGCAGGCGGGCATTGACGCCGGTCCGCCGAAGGGCCAAGTCCGGCAACGGCATGGCCACGACGAAGAAGGCGCTGGGGCTTGTGGCCAGCGGCGCCCTGGTAGCTGGCATGTTCACCGGTGGTGGACTGGTGCTGACGGCGGCCCCGGCGACGGCTGCAGATGCGCTCAGCTGCGCCTCGGTCTATTCCATCCAGGGCGCCGGAGAGCGCAACCTGTGGCAGGTCGATACCAACACCGGTGTGCAGAGCAGTGTTGGCAACTTCACCATCAACGGGTCCAACCAGAACCTCAATGGTCTTGGCATTGCCGCTGACGGCAGCGCCGCGTTCGGTGTCCTGCCCAACACCGGTGACACGGGCCGGACCATCTACCGTCATGACCGCGCCTCCAACACCACCACCGCTCTCGGTGCCGGTGAAGCCGGCACCCCGGTCACGCACGGTGCGATCAATCCGGACACCGGGTTCTACTACTACGGTGGTTTCAGCGGCAACAACGTCCGCATCTACGGTTTCAACACCGCCACCAACACTTCCATCGGTCTGGTCGCCAGCGGCGACATCCCCAACGCCGGAGCCAACGGCGACTGGGCCTTCGACCGGCAAGGCCGCCTGTACGTCGTCGGCGGTGGCACCTCCCAGAGCATTCTCTCGGTGATCCAGCAGCAGCTGCCCACCACCGCCGGCGCTCCCACCGCGGTCAGTGCCTCCGAAATGGTTGGCATCGCCACCCCGCAGCCGGTCAACGGCATCGCCTTCGGCGGAGACGGGCTCCTGTATCTGGGCAGCTCCGATACCCTCCGTCAGGTTGACCCGGTCAGCGGTGCCGTCACGAGCACCAAGCCGTTCTCCCAGGCCGGGTCCGTTGACCTTGCTTCCTGCGCGACACCGAACACCATCACCGTCCAGAAAGACTTCCCCAACGGCCGTGTAGCACCCTCGGAACAGGCCACACTGGCACTGACCGGCGGGACTCTGCCCGGGGCAGGGATCCAGGCAACCACCACGGGCAACGAAGCAGGACTTCAAGTCCAGCCCGGTGAGGTTGTCGGCCCGGTCTTCGGCCGTGTTGGAACCACCTACACCATCTCCGAGTCCGGGACCGGCACCGGTGGCAGCTATGCCTCCAGCTGGGCCTGCATCAACGACAACACCGGCGCCCCGATCGCTTCCGGTACCGGCGCGACGGGCAGCTTCACCATGCCCGCAGCCGGATCCGACGGTGTCGCGGTGCTGTGTACGTTCACCAACTCAGCCATGGTTACTGCGTTGACGTTGGATAAGAAGGCAGGAGACCTCAGCGGTAACACCGCCGGGTCAACCATCCCCTACACCTTCGACGTGACCAACACCGGCACCGTGCCGTTGGAAACCGTCACGGTCAACGACCCGAAGGTCGGCGCTGTTACCTGCCCGGCCGGTCCTTTGGCTGTCGGCGCGACCGTCACCTGCACCGCCGATGCGTACACGCTCTCCCAGGAGGACGTCAACGCCGGTGAAGTCCTGAACACGGCTACCGCGACCGGCACGGCCACGGGCCTGCCGAACGCCACGGACGATGACTCCACCACCACCCCGGTCGCGGCCGCCCCGGCCCTGACCCTGGAGAAGACCGCCGGTACCCCGGTGGATGTCAACAACTCGGGTCTGACCGATGCCGGTGACACCATCGCGTACAGCTTTGTTGTGACCAACAGCGGCAACCTGCCGGTGAACAACATCGGCATCACCGATGATCTGTTGAGCAGCCAGGACCCCGGTATCACCATCACCTGTGAGGCCTCCTCACTGGCACCTGGTGCTTCCACGAACTGCACGGCAGATAGGCCGTACACGATCACCGCTGCTGATGAGGCTGCGGGCAAGGTCGTCAACACCGCCACCTCCACCGGAACCGACCCGGACAACGGCGGCGTGACCTCCAACGAAGACAGCACCGAAACCCCGGTCACCGCACCGGCACCGGCACTGTCCATCGAAAAAACGGCCGGCACCCCGGTCGATAAGAACAACTCCGGCATCACCGACGCCGGCGACACCATCGCCTACACCTTCGTGGTCACCAACACCGGCAACGTGCCCCTGCACGACGTCAAAGTCAACGACCCCAAGGCCGGCGCAGTAACCTGCGACGCAACGACCCTGGCCCCCGGCCAGTCCATCAACTGCGCAGCAGACGCCCCCTACATCGTCAGCGAAACCGACGAAACCGCGGGCAAGGTCATCAACACCGCCACCTCCACCGGAACCGACCCGGACAACGGCGGCGTGACCTCCAACGAAGACAGCACCGAAACCCCGGTCACCGCACCGGCACCGGCACTGTCCATCGAAAAAACGGCCGGCACCCCGGTCGATAAGAACAACTCCGGCATCACCGACGCCGGCGACACCATCGCCTACGCCTTCGTGGTCACCAACACCGGCAACGTGCCCCTGCACGACGTCAAAGTCAACGACCCCAAGGCCGGCGCAGTAACCTGCGACGCAACGACCCTGGCCCCCGGCCAGTCCATCAACTGCGCAGCAGACGCCCCCTACATCGTCAGCGAAACCGACGAAACCGCGGGCAAGGTCATCAACACCGCCACCTCCACCGGAACCGACCCGGACAACGGCGGCGTGACCTCCAACGAAGACAGCACCGAAACCCCGGTCACCGCACCGGCACCGGCACTGTCCATCGAAAAAACGGCCGGCACCCCGGTCGATAAGAACAACTCCGGCATCACCGACGCCGGCGACACCATCGCCTACACCTTCGTGGTCACCAACACCGGCAACGTGCCCCTGCACGACGTCAAAGTCAACGACCCCAAGGCCGGCGCAGTAACCTGCGACGCAACGACCCTGGCCCCCGGCCAGTCCATCAACTGCGCAGCAGACGCCCCCTACATCGTCAGCGAAACCGACGAAACCGCGGGCAAGGTCATCAACACCGCCACCTCCACCGGAACCGACCCGGACAACGGCGGCGTGACCTCCAACGAAGACAGCACCGAAACCCCGGTCACCGCACCGGCACCGGCACTGTCCATCGAAAAAACGGCCGGCACCCCGGTCGATAAGAACAACTCCGGCATCACCGACGCCGGCGACACCATCGCCTACACCTTCGTGGTCACCAACACCGGCAACGTGCCCCTGCACGACGTCAAAGTCAACGACCCCAAGGCCGGCGCAGTCACCTGCGAAGCAACGACCCTGGCCCCCGGCCAGTCCATCAACTGCGCAGCAGACGCCCCCTACATCGTCAGCGAAACCGACGAAGTGCAGGGTTCGGTGGATAACTCCGCTACCTCGGAGGGCACTGATCCTGATGGTGACCCGGTGACGTCGAAACCGGATACGACCAACACTCCGGTCACTGTCCCGGTGCCATCCCTGGAGATTGAGAAGTTCGCGGCCACTCCCGTGGATGTGAACAACTCCGGCATCACCGACGCCGGCGACACCATCGCCTACACCTTCACGGTCACCAATGACGGCAACGTCCCGGTCAAGAACATTGCCGTGGTGGATCCCCTTGTCGGAACAGTGACTTGCGATGTCACCGAACTGGCTCCGGGCGCGAAGGCCACCTGTGCTGCAGCAGCCGTGTACACGATCACTGCAGCGGACGAGAAGGCACAGCTGGTGCGCAACACCGCCCACGCGACCGGTGTTGACCCGGATTCCGATGAGGTTCTCTCCGACCCGGATACGACCAACACTCCGGTCACGGAGCAGGCCCCTGTCCTGACGCTGGAGAAGACAGCCGGCGCGATCCAGGACGCCAACCGCAACGGTGTCCCGGACGCAGGTGACACGATCGCCTACACGTTCACGGTCACCAACGACGGCAACGTCCCGGTCCGCCAGATCAAGATCAACGACCCGCTCCTTGGGTCCGTCACTTGTGAAGCGGCCGACCTCGCCGTCGGTGCCTCCACGAACTGCGCTGCTACCGAACCGTACGTGATCACCCAGGCAGACGTTGACGCCGGGAAGGTTCACAACGTTGCCACGGCAACCGGAACCGACCCCGACAACGAAACGACGACCTCGAACGAGGACTCAACGACCACGGACATTGCCCGTGCCGCTGAGCTGAGCATCGAGAAGTTCGCGGAACTGCTCGACGGTGACGGCGACAAGCTTGCCGACCTCAACGAAGGCATCAAGTACACGTTCAAGGTCACCAACACCGGAAACGTGACCATCACCGACGTGGTGGTCAACGATCCCAAGGTAGGGGCGGTCATCTGCCCGGAAACCGTGCTCGCACCCGGGGAATCGGTGACCTGCACCGCTGAGAACCTCTACATCGTCACCCAGGCCGAGGTGAACGCCGGTTCGGTCGATAACACCGCCACCGCCACCGGAACACCGCCGACCGGTCTCGAGAAGGTCACGTCCGATCCGGACAGCGTCTCCACCCCGACCAACGTCGTCCAGGGCCTGCACCTTGACAAGGACAACGTCCTGGCCGACAAGGACGGCGACAACGCAGCGGACGCCGGGGAAACCATCAACTACACGTTCACGGTGACCAACACCGGAACCGTGACCGTTGAAGGCATCCGCATCGATGACGCCATGCTCGAAAAAGCCGGCATCGGCATCACCTGCCCGGAAACCGTCCTGGCTCCCGGACAGTCGGTGACCTGCACGGCCTCGTACACCGTTCAGGCCGCTGATGTGGCCTCCGGCAACCCGATCCGGAACGTCGCCGCCGCCAAGGGCTCCGGCCCCGACGGGGCTGTGTTCTCGCCCGAGGATGACACCGAAACCAAGGCAGCGGCCAGGGACGAAGGAACTCCTTTGGCCGTCACCGGTGGCGTGTCACTGCTCGTGGCAGGCATCGGCGGAGCGCTGCTGCTTGGAGGGCTCGCACTGGCCCTGGTAACCCGCCGGCGCCGCGCCTAACAGTCAAAGCCCATCGGCTCTGACATAGAAGGCAGATAAAGAGGGAGAGCCCGGGACGCCACAAGCGTCCCGGGCTCTCCTGCGTTCTGACAACAGCTCCACCAAACCCCCTTCCCCGGCACACCCCGGAACACAAAAGCGGGGTGGGATGCTTCCACTCGACCAACCCGGCACCGCTTTTGCATCCCGGAACCAGGTTCGACAAAAAAGTTTCCAGGAACTGCGTCACGATTACCGCTTTCGGGCGTTGAGTACATAAGAGAAGCCCGATGAAAAAAGGACAGAATGGCCATCACTACATACACCCCCGCCTCGATCGCGGCGTGGGAATCATCTCTGGCCTCCAGAACCGAACTCTGCTTCTCCATAGCAGGAACAACCGCTGGAAAGCTCACCCTCTACGCAGGCCCCAACTACACCGGCAGCGAACCCATCGCGGTACTGGACCTGCCCGGATCCGGGATCTACCTCAGCCGCCCCGCCACGGACTCCACGGAACGCTGGATCACCGAGATGCTGCACGCTGTCGAAGAACTCACCCACCCGGCACCGGTACACGCCATGGCCGCCTGAAGCCACCAATCAGCCCAGGACTGCTTTGCACTGAACCCGTTGGGAAATTTTGGTCTACGCGCCCGTTCTGCGGGTACGTATCCCTCGACCCCTGAAAAGGGGCTAATACCGCGTCACTCAGCTGCGTCATTTACTCAGCTACGTCATTTACTCAGCTGTGTCCTTTTAACCGTCCCGGAAAAAGCCAAAGGTAATACCGCCACGAAACGCCGGATGCACCGTTCCCCTATTGAGAAAGCCCGAACAAGAATGCTGCGGTGCAACCGCCCCCTCGACGCCGACATGCTCCAGCACAGCTGGAAAGCAATCAGCCTTGGTAACAGCTGGCGTTTTGACGACGACTGGGAAGTCCCGGAAACAACACGCCTCACCAAAGCCCACACCCAAGGGCTGCCATTGGGACAGCCCGCGCACTGCCTGGGATATGCCCGCGCCATGCAGGGAATCGGCATCACCGAAACCATCGAAGACCTGGCAGCATTCTTCACCGCCAGCGGCACCCACGCCGACGCCGCCATCCAGCAGCGGCTCACCGAGGGATGGGTCACCGCAAGCAACACCATTCAGGCGGAATCGTGCATTGATCCCCTCACGGACCTGCCCACCTATGAACATTTCACCCGGGTACTCAACGAGCTTTACGCCGCTCCAGGCTTCGACCCCGATGGCTTCGTGATCGGAAGAATCACGCTACCGGCTCTCCCGCACGGGCTCACTCCGGGATGGACGGACCTGGTCGAGTTGGGTCTTCGCTGCCAGGAAGCCTTCGATGGCACCAGCGCGTCGTTGGCCTATCAGGGCAATACAATCACTGTGCTGATGCAACGCACCGGCGAGAACTATGCACGACTGGCCTACTGCCAGGCAACCCTGATCAACAACAAGCATGTTCCCTGGGGCCGGGCGGACATCAGGTACGAGTCCCTGACCACGACACCGACCGGAGTACTCGACGCGCTGGCGGGAACCACCTGACGTACCGGCACCACCGGCACGTACGGGCAGGCACGGCCCGCCCACCCAGGAAGCCTTAACGAGGAACGACAGATGGAACTATTGGACGCCCACACCCTGATCATGCCGGCCGTGTTGATCGTGCACTTCCTTGGGGTACTCATCGTCGCGGCATCCGCAGCACTCCTGGTGATCTCACTCTTTGTCGTCGTCCTGGCCGTCCACGCCGTCCGGTCGCTGTGGGCCATCCGCCGGAAGGACGCCTGAAGCATCAAAGCAATTCCAGCGGCTCCCACGGGAGCGTTGGCTTTGCCAGGATTGGTGGAAGCATGACGACGGACCCAGTCACTGCTCATGGGGAAGGCCAGCACCCTCTCGGGTGCCGGCCTTCGGCTGGTCCTTCTCCGCGAGCCACGTACAAGACCGCATGGGCCATAATTGGCTCCGGGTCGCAGCGTTTGTTTCTAACGTTCGAGGACAACGTCTTCGGTATTGGGGAAGAACATTTTGTAGGTGATGCCGGCGATGGCGGCGCCGATGATCGGGGCAACAATGAACAGCCATACCTGCCCCAAGGCCTCCGGGCCTGCGAACCACGCCACACCCAGGGATCGGGCAGGGTTCACGGAGGTGTTGGTCACCGGGATGGATACCAAGTGGATCAGGGTCAGGCCGAGACCGATCGCGACGGGGGCGAAGCCCTTGGGAGCGCGTGAGTCAGTGCTACCCAGGATGATGTAGAGGAAGATCGCGGTCAGAATGACCTCAGTGAGCAGGGCAGCGACAAGCGAGTACCCTTCGGGTGACCGGTCACCGTAGCCGTTGGAGGCGAACCCGGACGCTACCGGATCAAAGCCCTCTTTTCCTGAAGCGATACCGAGCAAGGCAGCACCTGCCAGCGAAGCGGCAATGACCTGAGTGATGATGTACGGTCCGACCGCCTTCCATTCAACGCGGCCGGCCAAAGCAGCACCGATCGTGACTGCCGGATTGAAGTGTCCTCCCGAAATATGGCCCACGGCGTACGCCATGGCCAGGACGGCCAGACCAAACGCCAACGCCACCCCCAAAAATCCGATTCCCATGTTGACGCGATCGTCCGTGAGGACCTTGGCGGCCAAAATTGCGCTGCCGCATCCTCCGAAGACGAGGACGAATGTCCCCAAAGCTTCGGCCCCAAGCCGGGACGCGAGTGATTTATGCATGTCATCTCTCTGTTCAGTGGGCATTACGAGGCAAATCTATCCCCGCCAGAGCAAAGACATGCGGACCTTCGAAGGTACGGCGCAACTGAAAGGAACATCCCCTGAAGCCGCGTATGCCCGCTCTTGCCTGTTCCGGCAACAGATCGCCGGTTGGCACCCCGGGAGCCGATGCCAACGGGACTTGGCCTTTAGCTCTCCCGGGGTGAACGTGTAGCGTTAATTGCTAAGCAGGCTGATTATTCGGCCCGCATGCAGGAGGCCTAGTCGATAGCACCGGGATAGTAAAGATGCATGACCCTCGAAAGAGCGCACGATTCCTACTGGATCAAAACACGATCACCCTTGAGTGGTTGTGGATCAAATACTGGGGAGAAGGCGGAAACGCGACCGCCCTGGAATTGGATGCGTACGTGCACGAAGCGTTGAGGCCGCATCCTTCCGAGCTCGACCTCATTGCCTGGGCGATGGAGGACCTGGACAGCGGTCCGGTGCGCTGAGCACTTGAAGACCTCCCCGGCGTGGCAGGGGAGCCAACTATTTTCTCGCCTGCCTGTGGTCCTTTGTGCCCATGCCGTCCAGGAGGTTCCTGGCCAGGTCGCGCAGCTTCTGGTTCCGGTCATTGGATGCCTTCCGCAAGATGGCAAAGGCCTCATCATGCGTGCACCGGTTCTGGAAAATGATCACCCCGCAGGCGGTATCAATCATCGACCTGCTCCTCAGAGCCGCCTCGAGGTCTCCTACGCTCTCCCCCAGCGCCGTGATCCTGATCGCCACTTGTAAAGCCTTGCCAGCGACCGCTGCAAAGGTCAGCGCGTCGGCGACAGCTTGGCGGGTGAACGTCCCAGGGGCCGATGCGAAGAAATTCAAGACAGCCTTGCAGTCCTGATCCAGCTCCAGGGGCACAGCCAGTGCGCTGCACAGTCCGGCCGCGTTCATCGCTCCACAATGGTCACCCCATTGAGGTGATGCCCTGGCGTCGTCAAGGAGGATGGAGCGCCCACTTTCCCACGCGTCGACGCCGGGGCCCTGTTTTAAACCCTGCTCGATTCCGGCGAGCAGCATCGCCTGGTCGCTGCTGCCGCCAATGGTGGTGGGCCGCTTCCGTCTTCCCAGGGTCACAGCGCATTCGATGCGTGTACCGGTCGAGCGGGACGTCACTGTCGCACCAAGACCGGCCATCCCATCGAGGAAAGCCTCAAGATCCTCAGAGGCACCAGCCAACTCCGCCAGCTGATCAACAGCCTGGGACCAACCCTTCCCCGCCACAATCTCCAAGAAAACACCGCCCTCGTGCACGCAATGGTCAATCAGGGGGCCGATTCCGTTACCGGAACGCATCTCGCGCCGAGGACGCTGGCACGGATTGCTTACCCGCTTTGCCCTACGTTGCCCGCCAACAATTTAGCAAGGATGTCTAGTAATTGCGAAGGCCCGACAAAACAGGATCAATCGGTTCGTTCAGAACTTTCTTGTCAGCATTCCCGGCCACAGCGCCGTCACTGGTGTCGCGATGTTCGGCCTGAGAGTCGGCCAATCGGATGAGAGCCATCAAGATGCCCGATACCCAGGCCACGGCTACAAATAACACCAGTACGATCAGGACCAAGGGGTGCATTGGTCAGGAATCCGTGGTTTTGAGTAGCCAACTGATAGCCTCGCTCCGGGAAGTGAAGAACCGGGTAGGACACGGCAATCCATGTTGCCGTCCAATGGTGTAATTGGCGATGACCCGATCCACCGCACTCGAGCCCAGCAAGGCAATGCGCGAAGCGGCACACGGAATGACAAAAACCGACTTAGCCTGACGGGTAACAGCATGGGTACTGCCCATATCGACCAGCATCGGCAGTTCACGGTGCCCGGCGATCTCATTGACCATCGCCATGGCCACATGCACGTCCTCTGCTTCCAGAACAATTCCCGGCTTCCAGGCGAGATGAATTATTCCTTCAGCCCCGAGCCCGATCGCGCCCTTCCCACCAACAGCAACTGTTTCCATTTCTGCTCCCCACAGCATCCGGTGAGACCAAGGATAACCGGGGGGCCGGTGATTGGCCATCGAACGGACAAACCAGATACTCGCATCACTGCATGATTGCCCGAAACCCGGTAGAACACGCCTCCTGGGACGTATTTCCGGTGCGACGACGGTTCCGGAATGGAAACCCGTAAATCCGCAGGAATCACGGGTTCCCATTCCTAAGTGACGATTTCCCCGGCACGAGGGGCGAAGGGCATCTACACCACCGCGCCGGTGAACACCGTCACTAATAAAACCTCCGAAAACCGAAAACGTGACGCACCACCCAGAGAATTTTCAGCTCGTTGCGGACTAACACGCTGAGATGCGCAGAACGACATCAAGGCGCCCCTACCTCCCAAACGCTCGTGAGCCATCTGCCCTGACCTTCTATGCTTCAAATCTGGGTGCAGCGCGGTAGCGCCGATGTCCAAGATCGATGCCTGCGTGCAGTGCCCTGCGGCCGGAACCAGCCGAGCTCAAACTCATTGAATAGGCCAAAGCGGTGGCGGAGAAACAACCCAATTACTTGCACGTACCGGGGATCTGCCGGAGAGCGTAATTAGGCTGATCCTCGTCCTCGGAGCAGTGCGGAGCCTTCGTTAGAGAAGCTCCGCGAAAAGTAGCTGGCCAACGCGGGCGAGGATGTCATTGTTGTTGACCGCATCCGGATCTTCCGTCTTGGTCATCACAGCAAGTGTTAGCGGTGGACGGCCTTCCTGCCATACAACGCCCGCGTCGTTAACGACTCCGTAATCGCCGGCACCTGTCTTGTCCGCGAGTTCAGCCCCAGGTGGCTCGGCAGCTCCTAGCCGCTTGCCGGCGGTGGTATTACGGAGCATCCAGGCGCGAAGACGGGCCTGACCGAGGGTACTCAAGGCGTCGCCGAGCAGGAGGGCCTCGTAGAGTTTATGGATATCAGAGGGTGTGCTCGTATCCCGGGGGTCATCGGGGATCGCCTCGTTGAGCTCCGGTTCCCAGCGGTCCAGACGTGTGGAGTAGGCGCCAAGAGCTCGCGCATATGGGCCTATCTGGGCTGGACCGCCGATCAGTTCGAGCAGGAGATTTCCGGCCGTGTTGTCGCTGAAACGCAGGGCAGCGTCGGCGAGCTCTTCCACGCTCATGTCCCGGTCCCCGTCGGCGGCGCAAATCACGGAGTTTTCCACGATCTGATCCTCACGGAACAGAATTCGGCGCTTCCACAACTCATCATCGTACGCGTGGTCTTGCAGCAGTCGGGCAACAGCGAGGGTCTTGAAAAGAGAGCACATCGGGAACGCTTCACTGCCACGATATGTATAAGCAGACTGTCCCCATCGGCCCGCGGCGATCCCTATCGTGACGCCCTGAGCCGATTCAAGGGCGGCGATCGACCGGTCCAGATGCGGACGGGCGCGCCCTTTCCCGGACAGCTTCTCTTGGGCGGATGCCGGGCTGCCCGTGGCGACCAATGAGGTTGCGAGCACTCCCGCGCCAAGCAAGAAGGTTCCGCGACGTGTCGGCGCGAACTTCCGGTCTCTGGGGCCGAAGGCATCGGTTGGTTCCATGCCACCAGTCTGGGGGAATGCCCTGGTGCGTGCAAAGCAAAAAGACTGCCACGGCGTCGAGAAGTCATCGACGGCTGGCAGGCACATGACCTTCCACCAGCTTTGCTGTGATGTCTGCTCGGCAGTGGATCCCCGGGCCTACGGGATGGAGGCTGTATCCCAACAGCCGCCGCACCACCGGGTTCACGGTACGGGTGATTCGATCCCAGCGCAGAGTTTACGGATCTAGAAGTCGACGGCGACGAGCTTCCCCGGAAGCTCTCCCCCAGCCTCGTCGGCTTCAAAACCCTCGGTCCGTAAAGGCAACCTCTCATCCAACCTTGCGCTCCGGCAACGGCTCATCGATGGGAGCTGGTTCCAAAGCCAGCCTAGAATCGCACGACCAAATCAGAGCTGACGCTTCAACGCCCAGCGACGCCAGCGGGATACTTCCAAAGTCGTATCCTCTTTGAAGACAGCGTCCCATCTTGGCTGCGCAGTTGCTGGCCGCCCCCGTGGAGCGTCGTCCCTTATATGGGCTTGTACGCACACTATTCATCGTTTTTGGGCCCATGGTCCGTCCCTGCAAGTATGTGCGTCGTGGTCTCTTCTTGAGGCTCCGGGTCGGGGCGGTTGGGTATCTGGACTTTGTCCTGGACGCGGGCCAGCCGTTTCAGAGCCAGGAGGATCCTGAAGGTCCACACCACGGCTGCCTAATCCGATCAGGATCAGTGCGTGCATGGTGCTAGGAGATCTTCCGTGCCGCGTGTGTGGAGAGGAAGTCGAAGGTCTTGTCCCGCGCCTGCCTCGCCTCGTCAAAATTCAGGTGGAACTGGTACTCATGCGGAAGTTCAGGCTCGTGCGTAGCGGGCCAAAAGAGCTCGGTCACTGGAACGCCGGCATCCTTCAGCCGGTTGCTGTAGGGAACGGACTGGAGCCACGTGAGCCCGTCACCGTTGCCGCCGCTGATGAAGGTGGGAGGGAAGTCGTCGGTCACGAAGTCGATGGTGGACATGGTGGCACCAGCGTAGGTGGCGGACCAGTCCTTGGTGCCCGTGTAGGCCCAGAGGGAGGTCTTGAAGCCCCAGGCCACGATCCCGCTGAGATCCGCCATGGCCCGGAGGTCGTAGACGCCGCAGTGCAGGATGGTGGCTGCCAGATCGGACTTCTGTAACGCAGGTTGGATTCCCATCAGGTTGGCGTACTCGGGGTTCACAGTGAGCGTGGTCATCTGGCTCGCGAGTTGGGCGCCGGCGGAGTCGCCGGCCAGGACGATTCGGCTGGTGTCGACGTTCAGCTCGGCGGCATGGGCCTTGATATAGGCAAGAGCTTCGTTGATGTCCCGCACCGCGGTGGGGTAGGTGGCCTCGGGGGCAATCGGGTAGCTCAGGCCGATGGTGGTGTAGCCCTCAGCAGCAATGATTTGAAGATACGGATTTACATCCCGCTGGGCACCGGAGATCCAGGCACCCCCGTGAATCCACACCACAGTAGGGAGAGGGGCGGTGGTGCCTGCAGGGCTGAACACGTCAAAGGTGGAACCCGGCTTGTACACGACGCCGTCCTGGGTCTGCAGCGGTGTATCCGGCACGTACGGCGTCATTTCGTCGATGGTTGCCTGGGCTCCGCGCTCAAAAACACTTCGAATCAGCATTGCCGAGGGCCAGGGCGTGGCCGAAAGTGCCAGCGCGACGATCAGCACCAGCAGAATCGCCAGCTCAAGTTTCTTCAGCCGCGACCATCGCTTCCGCGGGGCCTTCGATGATGAACCCTTCCGGGTTGGCTCACTTTTCTTCGTGCTGGCTTGGATCGATTCCAACGGCCCCATCACACACTCCCCCGGTCGGCGCATCTCTGGACCATGCTAAGGCCGAAGGGAGTCCGCGGAAGGGATATCTTGGCGGCACGGTAGGTCTAGCGTGCGGCGGCGCGGGCCCGCCCACCCTTGGTTCCCTAGCGCTCCAGGACGACGTCTTGGGTGTTGGGGAAGAACATTGCGTACGTGAAACCCGCAATCGCTGCGTCGACGAGTGGGCCAGTAATGAAGAGCCGCACCTGTCCTAAAGCCTCCGGACCGGCAAAGGGCGGGATCACAGAGGTATTCGTGGCCCAAATGGAGACCAAGTGAATCAGGATCAGTCCATGACCATTGACGATAGGTGCGAACCCTCTGTACGCCCGCGGAACCTTGGCCGAAAGGTCCCAATCGTCGACCAAGACTGGGCAGCATTGGACCGGCCGCGGCTCCTGCCGGAGACATGAGGAAGGACCCGGGCCGGCACTTAAAGCTAAGCATCCTTACTGTCTCCCGACAAGGGGAAGAACCAATCTCTCAGGCAGGCGCTTTCCGCACAGAAGCCTCGTCGGCTAACAGCGAATCGAGTTGCCGCGTCCCTTTTCCTTAGCACCGGAACACCTCTGACGGGATACTTCCAGGGTTAGTCTCGTCAAGGGAACATAGAGCCATCTACGGGCTACCGAGAGGATTGACATGGCGAAACGAAAAATGCATGGCACATGGATTCTCTCTCATTCCCCCATTTCTCGTGACTTATGGACTCGTTTGGCTCATGAGAGATGTCTGGAACCTGTTCTAGCAATGGATTGGGCACCGGGCCGCGTAGGTGATGAGCTCCGCTCGGCGCTAGTGGTCGTTGGGCGGGTTAAGGTCGCTGCCGTAAAAGTTCGTACGATCAATCGTGCCGTCCAGGTTTCTGATGATGTGCTCAACACCGTCCCGCCGGGCCGCGTCCTGCCCACGCTGCTGCTGCTCAGCCTTGGTCCCGCCGACGGCGAAGGGTCCATCCGAGCCCTGACGTCGGCTTCTCCACTGCCCGTCCTGGTTGTAGGTCTCAACCCCTGGCTTCACCAATGTTTCCCTTCTGCGGATCGGTCCGTCCCTAAGGGTTGGTCTTCGTAGTGCTCTCATGGGGTGAACGGAGTCGTCGTTCAAGCTGGGCTTCCGCCGCCTCACGGCGTTTACCCACCACGCGCAGCTGTTCCGTCACCGGGTTATGGTGCGCCAAGGGAGCCATAGGACGAGGGCTGCTTTGCCGTTGTTCCCCGCCTTCTCCCACAGGCTCCAGTGTGCTCGTTTCCATGATCGCCTCAGTTCCTGGGTGCCGTTGGACCAGCCCCGATTCACACAGGAAGAATGAAGGAACCGGACCGGTACTTAATGATAAGCATCCTTAGAATTGGCGAAAAGACTTTTCCTTGCCTAAGTCAGCCGCGACGAACAGGCTGCTGCAGCTCGGTCACCCAGTCGGACTGATCCTCTGAGATGGCTCGGACGTATAGGTCTCGGCATGGCCCTGAGTGGACAAGCCCTCGAGCGAGGATCTCAGCGTGAAGCGCTTGCCAGCTTTCTGCAATGTGCTCCGTCGAGCCGAGATGGACGCCGCAAACGGCATTTTCAACGGCGGGCAGCTCGATGATCTCGAAGCCGTCTCTCCCAGGTCCCCCACCGAAACACCTACGGCTTCGCATTCGAACAAGAGCCGCTGCGCTTACCGCGCAGTTCCGCAGGTCGACGGCAATGGTGTTCCACTTCCTTAGAAGTGGAACAGCCAAAGAATGGGACGCTGCCCAGCAACTGATGGAAATAACAAGGCGATGGTCGAGCAGATTCTGGAACACTGTGCGCCGCAATGGGGCTCTCGATTAGTCGTCGAAGTGGGTCAGTACCGTCGGGTCTCTGGCGATGGAGGTGACGATTACGGCCGCGACGTCGCGCAGCTTGATGTTACGGCCGCTGGAGGCGATCCGGAGGATTTTCATGGCTGCTTCCTGACTGCAGCGGTTTTGAGCCATGATCGCCCCAACGGCCATATCGATGGCCGTGCGGGATTGCATCGCGGCCAGCAGGTTCCTTCTGTCCTCGGTAAGTTGAGAGATTCGTACCGCGATGCGCAGAGTTCTTGATACTTGGCCGGCGAGAGACTCTGCCTCCTGGATTTTCGGACCGCTGAAGGCGTGTGTTCTGGTGGCGTAGAGATTCAGCGCGGCAGCGGCCTCACCTTCTAGGGGAACTGGTACAGCCAGGATGGACCCGACGCCCTTGGCCGATGCTGTAGGTGTGTAATCGGGCCATCGGGTTTCTTCGCGGACGTCAGGGACGTGGATGGTGGCTTGCCCATCAAGGGCCGTCAGGCACGGGCCGGTACCGGCCCCATACTGCAGCTCGTCAAGATCCTTCGCTTGTGGTGTGCTGAAGGCAACCGTGACGGGTTTCTTCCGTCGTTTCAGCGTCACTGAGCTCAGCAGATCATTCTTCTCCGATAGGACGTTGGCGGAGAGCAAGGCTAGTTCCTGGAGGAATTCTCCAACATCTTCGGAGGCCAGGGCGAGGTCCTGGAGGTGCTCAGTCGCCCTGGCGCCTTCAGTACCCTCGGTGGTTTCATGCTCAGTCGGCATGGTGATCTCGATTTTCGATGTTGTTCGTGCTGTCCGGTACCCCGGAGGTCGGATTCCCGTCCGCGTAGGGGGCTTTGGGGCGGGAACGGAGTTCGTCGATCAGTTCATTCGCGGCGTGGGCCAAGAGGTCCCGTTCCAGTGGCGGCAGCGGAAACGAGGTCTCGACGTAGGCATCGACCTCGTACTCGCCAATGTTCCCACCAATGCTGAAGTACTTCAGCCACAACTCCTCCACAGAGATATCTGATTCCTTCAGAGCAACCTTCAACCCCCTGATCTGTTCCTGTTCAGAGACGGGGCGTGATTCGGGCTGATTGTTCCCCGCTTCAGCCATGCCGGTCGTTCCTGCTGCGGTCCAGAATCCCTTCACTGACATCAACGAGGGACTGCCGGTTGGTACGGGAACGTTTGAGCAACTCCCGGAAAGCTTCTTCTTCTCCCAAGCCGTGGAGTTGCATCAGCGCTCCTTGGGCCCGGTTGATGTTGTCCCTGCTTGCCAGGGCTTCGCTGAGTGCTTCGTTGAACCGTAAGGGCGCCTCAGCGGTTTGGATGTTATCGAGCAGGATCGCCGCGGTAGAGGCGAACTTCTCCAAAGGCCGGGTCGTCGCGGTGTCGTACGCTTCCGGGACGTCGGAGTAAATCTTCAGCGCTCCCAGGCTGCGGGTTCCGACCAGCAACGGGGAACTGATCACCGATCGAATCGGCAGCTCGGCCACTGCCTGGGTCCAGGCCGGCCAGCGGTCTTCGGTGCTGAGGTCGTAAATGACAACGGAGTGTTCTGAGGCCCAGGCAGTGAGGCAAGGTCCCTCGCCGAGTTCGTACTGGGCTTGATCAGCCAAAGCGGCCACTTCATTGGTGGTCCCGGTGCTGGTCCTGCGGCCCTGCTCGTCCAGGAGCGACACCCCCGCCCCGACGCTTCCGGGGAAAGCGTCACGGATTCCCTCGGCCAGGAGCTGGACTGCCCGGTCAACCTTGTCCTCTGTCAGGAGCAGACCCTTGATACGGGCAAGAGTGAGTGTCAGTTCATCCAACGGTAATTGCTGGGTCATTGGGCGTGCCTTCTACAGAGGACATATGACTGCCCGGCTAAAAGGCCTACTGCCAAACCCAAGGGACCAAACCCTGGAAGGTTGGCTTACCCTCAGGATAGCTTCTACAGCCTCTCACTGTCGTCGATAACCGGGGCTTTTATTAGAGGTGCTCCCCTTTGGCCAGAATCTGTTTGGCTACGTCCTGGACACGACTGTGACGACGTCTTGCAGTCGTTTGCATGAATGCTAACGCCATGCCGCGGCTGCACCGGTTCTGCGCCATGATCCGTGCCACAGCGGCATCAACAACAGCACGCGATTGCAGCAACAAATGGAGATGATCCGGCATGGGTGCCGGGTGGTCCTTGGCCATAAAGGGGCCTCGTTTCTGTAGGCACCAGAGGTTTTCACGCTGATAGCAGGCACCCCGGCGCAGCGTTATCCCCGTGCGGTCTGATCCAAGGGGCTATCGCATCCAAGGTCTATCAAGGCCCAAGCGAGGACATGCAGATCAAAGGAGTCAGACCAGGCAGGGGCTCCCAAGTAGATGCCGAAGTCGTTTGGTCCCGCCCATCCTCCGTTGGCCCACCATTGGGTCCAGAGTTCATCCAAGGTGATGGTCTTGTCCGATATCAGCGCTTTCGCGATGCGGTGAGCGTCTTGCATGGAGGCCTCTTTAGAGACGGAAACTTAGTCCGCCGTGTGGTTAGCGCCTCGGTATAGACACAGTTCAGCATGACACACGCGCGAAGCCATAGATACCCCTGGGTAGGCGCCCCTCCTTGAAAGTGGGACGGTGGCGGTTCCGGTCTCTCCGGACACTGCCGCTGGGGCTTCGCGTAGAGCCTGAGAACGGAACCCTTGGAGCAGCCTGTACTCACCGCGGTCCCTTAAAGTCTCCGCCTGTTCACGGCCCTCTCGTGGATCGCCCTCCGGCTCCTGCCGAGGCGTAGAGCATCGGGCGACGATCAAGCCAACTACCCCACTGTAGGGGGCTTCGATCTCAAGCGTTGCCGCCCCGGGCGGGCCGGATAAAGGGATTTGAAGCCGACGGAAAATGCTGGCCAATCCCGGGCGTCGGCATGCTGGGTCTTAGCCGACGGACGACGGCAGGACGAACCCAAACGCACCCGGATGGTAAGCCCTTCGCACTTCCAACGCCCGCAGGCAAGCTGAACCGCGTTGCAACTCCGCCGAGTTGGATGAGTGCCGGAAGGAAGCGTGGGTTGTTCTCGAGGATCTGACGCCTTTGACCTCGAAGTCCTCGCCTCGGCCCAGGAAGACCCTTGATCTTGGTGAGCCGTCAAGAACGCCATCGGCTGCTGTACCCCCGCGCCTCGGCTCCTTCTGAAAAGGGCGACGTCTGCGGTTCAGGCTCAGGCGTCGAAGTGGGTCAGGACGTTCGGGTCGTGGGTGATGGAGGCAACCACTTTCGCTGCGACGGCGCGGAGCTTCACGTTACGGGTGCTGGAGGCAATCCGGAGGATCCGTAAAGCCTCTGCCTGGCTGCATCGGTTCTGGGCCATGATCGCGCCGACAGCCAGGTCAATGACAGTGCGGGATTCCATCGCAGCCAGCAGGTTTTTCGGTCCTCGACCAGTTGCGAAACCCGGGTCGCCATCCTCAGCACCTTCGAAGCCCGGGCCGCGTAGGACTCCGCAGCCTCAATATCAGAGGCGGTGAACGCTTCGGTCCGCGGCGCGTAGAGGTTCAGGGCTGCGTTCGCCTCTCCTTCCAGGGGAAGTGGCACGGCGAGCATCGAGCCAACGCCGGCAGCCCAGACCACGGACATGTACTTTGGCCAGCGGCGCTCCTGCCGGACATCGGGGACGTGTACCGTGGTCTGGGCCTTGACCGCGGACAGGCAGGGTCCTCCCCCGATGCCGTACTGCAGCTCATCAAGCTGCGTGACCAGCGGGTGACTGGGGCCGACCGTCACAGGCTTCTTGCGCCGCACCAACGTCACGCTGCACAACAGATCACCAGAAAGATTCGATGCCGAAAACGCGGCAAGTTCCTTGAGGAAATCCTCAACATCCCCGCACTCCAAAACAAGGTCCTGAAGATGATCAGCAACACTCTCAACCCGCGGCATCGGGTACTCGAAAGACATGGCGGCCTCACTCACAAACAGATAAGGGCCGCCGACTGCTCAACGGACCTTCAGTCTACGACGAAGCGCGCAAAAGCACCCCTGGTTTCCGGTTAGGCGCTGTGCTACCGAGCCATGGGCTCGTGCCTCTCCTGAGGTCCGAACACGACGTTGACCCAAAAAAAAATAACTTGGGTGCCACTGGCCTGGCTAGGGATGAGCTGTCTAGGTTGCACGTAACTGGTCCTCAAGCCGGGCCTCGGCCCGTTCCCTCCGTTTACCAACCATCACCAGCTGCTCCGTAACCGGGTTGTGCCTCAGCAGAGGCCCCTGATGCCCGGACAAAGACGCGAACGAATCGCGGCCAGCATCCACAGGGACCGGCGTTGACGTCCGCGCATCTATCGCTTCGGCGGGAGGCAAGCCCATCGAACTCGAAGACAGGTTCAGGGGATTGGTGCTTGGAGGCTCGGGGCCGACCGAGTCATGCTGTGTTGCCATGCCTGCTCTCGAAGATCCGGCCGTTCTGTGGGGTTGGACCGCCCGGCTCTTGCCGAAGGTGGAGCACCGGGCGGTAATTAAGCTAAGCACCCTTACTACCCTTGAGGCAAGGGTGCATTTCCTCGTCATCCCAAAAGGTTTGCGGCCAACTGTGAGCCATGGTGGTCCAAGGCCCGAGAAGTGCTGGCGAAGAGTACTAAGGAGCCTTATTATTGCCGTATATCGGGATTTGCCTGAGGCTTCATTCGGTTACAAGCTCTTGTGATGGAGGAGAACAAATGACACCTACCCATAACCCCGCCCGGACCCGCACCCCGATTCAGCGAGCAGCACAGATCGTAGGTGCCGTCTTTCTCCTTGTAGGGGTCCTTGGCTTCATCCCTGGGGTCACCTCAAACTACGAAACTCTATCCTTCGCCGGCCACACCTCCGATGCCGTGCTGCTGGGGATTTTCCAGGTCTCGATCCTGCATAACATCGTCCACCTGCTCTTCGGGGTAGCGGGTATCCTTATGGCCCGAACCGCGGGCCAGGCCCGCAATTACCTAATCGGTGGTGGCGCTGTTTACCTGGTGCTATGGCTCTATGGCCTATTCATCGACCAGGAATCCACCGCAAACTTCGTCCCTGTCAACAACGCCGACAACTGGCTTCATCTGCTCCTGGGCGTGGGCATGCTTGCCCTGGGCTTGGCCCTCAGCCGACGGACAACCACAGGACGACCCGCAACCACGACCGGCCGGTGAGACCCGACATACTGTGCACGGACTCCGGACCCGACGGGGGCGGCGCTTACCTTCCAGTAGTCCTGACGCTTCCAGTATTCTGACGCCCTCTCGACCAGTTTTCGGACCCGCCGATGCCTGATGTAAAGCGCTGGCCCACCAGCAGATTGCTCTACACTGCAGCCCGGCTTGTCGAGCAAGGATTGAACAGAAAATTACGCAACCTCGGGCTAACGTACGCGGCAGTGATCGCCTTGGATGCGGTGGCGGCCACGGGACCCATCACACAGGCGGGCCTTGCCCACGTTATTCACGTGCGGGCCCAGACTCTGGGCCCGACACTGCTGAAACTCGAGTCCCGAGGGTACATAAATCGCCGGCCAGGGAACCGCAACAGTCACTACGTTTCCATCACGGACACAGGCAAACAACTGCTTCACGAGGCCCACGCCTTGGAACTTGAAGTCCTGGCAGACTTTGACGTCGATCCCGACGGCCTGCGGGACGAGCTGGAAAACATTGTGCTCAACGCACCCAAAGACGACTGAGCGCATGGGCCCACCTCTGCCTCTTCTGAGCTGACCATCGGAACAGACATTCAGTGCCGCAACGACGCCTGGCTGCCACTCCGCCCTTCTTCCGCCGTAGCCCGCGAACGCGACAACCAGGGGGTCTCCCGGTGCCCCAGTGCCTTAGAAGTGGAACCTCCAAGAGTGGGGCGCTGCCCAGTTAGCTGATAAGACTAGGCACTTGCGCATATGAAGTGCAGCATTGATAGGGGTCCGTGGGTTCAGAGTGCGGCAGCTACGATTGAGCGGTGGCTAGCCTCGATTTACGTCTCGTCAGGATTTTCAATCTCATATTCGAGACGGGAAGCTTGACCAGGACCGCTTCTGTCTTGTCGGTGACACAGCCGTCGGTTAGCTATGCGCTGTCTCAGCTGCGCAAGCAATTGGCTGATCCCCTATTCATCCGTGGACCGGAAGGTATGCATCCCACGGCGCGTGCTGTTGAGCTGTTCGAGGTTTTCAAACGCTCCGTGAACGAAATCGATCTGGCGGTGGAGAGCCTGACGTTGTTTGATCCGATGGCTTCGAACCGGACGTTCCGCCTTTGCCTTTCAGATCTCGGTGAACTGACTTTTCTTCCCTCAATCGTGAACCATCTCATGAGCGAAGCTCCCGGGGTATCCCTTGATGTCGTACCGATGCAGATTGACCGTGTGCCGGATTGGCTGGAGCGGGGGGAAGTTGATGCAGCCATCGCAAGCATTGATTTCCCTGGTCAGGCTCATCGGCAGGTGATTTCGCAAGAGCGTTACGTTTGTGTCCTTCCGGCCCGTTTGGCCGGGCCCGGGACGACCATGACCTTGGAAGAGTTCAAGGGCCTGCGGCATGTCGTCATTGACCGATCTAGCGGGCATGCCCAGGTCGACGCGGCGTTGAGTTCCATCGGGGTCGAACGTGAAGTCAGCCTCCGTGTTCATCATTTTTCCGTCTTGCCCGGTGTACTTGCCAACAGCGATCTGGCGGTAATCGTTCCCTTGCGGGTGGCGAGGTCCTTTGGCAGGTTATGGCCGGTGGTGGTGAAGGAACTGCCGTTCGATCTTCAAAGCTTCAACGTGAACCTCTATTGGCAAGGAACCCAAACGCGTTCCCCGGCCATTGCGTGGTTCCTGGATGTTCTTACCCGGTCTTTGAGTGAGGCCGAGGTTGTATCGATGCCCTGATGAAACCGAAACATTTGCTGGGCGGAACTTGTTCCGTGGTTAGGCAAACGTGAGGGGCGGAAGCCACGCTTCCGTCCCTCACGTTTGAGTGTGGCTCTTTCTAGAAGGGGTAATGGCGTGAGCTGTGCTGGACGCTGATCCAGTGATCGGTGGTGAACTCATCAATGGCCCATTCGCCGTTGAACCTGCCCAGGCCGGAGTTGCCTTCGCCTCCGAAGGACACGTGGGCTTCGTCGTTGACGGGGATGTCGTTGATATGGGTCATGCCGGCCTTGATGCGGCGGGCAAACGCTACGCCTCTTTCGATGTCAGCGGTGAAGACTGCGCTGGCCAGGCCGTACTCGGTGTCGTTGGCCGATTCCAGAGCTTCAGCTTCATCCCTCACGCGTTGAATACCCACCAGTGGCCCGAAGATTTCCTCGCGGGCGATTTCCATCTGTGGAGTGACGTCAGCGAATACGTGTGGGGGAACCAGGAATCCAGCTATTTCACCGTCCAGGACGACTCTTGCGCCCTCTGCCTTTGCTGTGCGTATCTTCTCCAGCAAGCCGTTACGCTGCGAGTTGTTGATGACAGGTCCCACTACAGTGGCGGGATCAGCAGGGTCTCCAACTTTGATGGTTCGCACGTGCTCCGTGAAACGGCGAACGAACTCATCGTAGACGGCATCGACGACGATGATCCGGTTCACGGCCATGCAGATCTGTCCTTGGTGCAGGAACTTTCCCATGGCGGCAGCGCGTACGGCTTGGTCCAGGTCAGCGTCTTCAAGCACCACAAAGGGGCTGTTGCCTCCCAGTTCCAGGGCCACATGCTTGAGGTGCCGGCCGCTGCTGGCGATCCTGGCGACGTTCTGCCCCACGGGGGTTGAACCGGTAAAGGAAATCAGCGCCGGTACTTCGTGTTCGACGAAGGCATCGCCGATTTCGCTGCCGGATCCTACGACGACGTTCAGGACACCGGCCGGCAGGCCGGCTTCTTCGAATATTTTGGCTACGATCAACCCGCCTGTGACGGCGGTATCACTGGCAGGTTTGAGCACAACGGCGTTGCCCAGGGCCAGAGCCGGTGCTACTGAACGCTGTGAGAGGTGAAGAGGGAAGTTCCAAGGGCTGATGACTCCGACAACGCCCAGCGGTCCCCGGTATACCCGGTTCTCCTTCCCCGGGATATTCGATTCCATGATTCGGCCCTGGACGCGGTAGGGGTAGGAAGCTGCTTCGAGGGTGATCGCCCGGGCCGCTGCGACCTCTACGGTGGCTTTGAGAACCGTGCTGCCTGATTCGGCAACCAGCCAGTTGACGATCTGTTCGTGGCGTTCCTGCAGGATCTGCGCTGCGCGCAGCATTACCTCTTGGCGGACTGCAGGCGGCGTGGCAGCCCATTGGGGTTGCGCCGCGGACGCGGACCTGTAGGCGTCGTCGACGTCAGCGATGGAGGCTTGCCGGATGGTGCCCAAGCTGTCTTGGGTATATGGGTTGGTGAGCGTCAGCTCCTTCCCGGACGTCCCTTTCCTCCACTTGCCGGCTATGAACTGCTGTTGAGGCACCCAGGCGGTCAGCGGTGCTGTCTCTATCTCTATTTGGGTTGTCATGGTTTTCCCTTTCCAGACTGTAACGGGGTTCGATACTGCGGGCGTTGAGGTTTTGGAACCGAGGCTTGTGCAGTATCAGAAGGGGCTGATGGTAGTGGTGGGGACTTCAATGAGAGTCGGAGAATCTGCTTGAAGGGCGGCTTGAAGTTCTGCCTTGAAGGACTCCAGAGTGGGAGTGCGGACGGCGCTGACGCCGTAGCCGTGCGCCAGGGCGCGGAAGTCGATTCCGGGAACATCCAGACCGGATACTTCTCCGGCGTTCAGCAGCTTCGCGAACGCCCTGAGGGCACCGTAAGTACCGTTGTTCAGGATGATGAACACCGTGGGAATACGTTCCTGCGCAGCGGTCCAAAGCGCGGTGATGCCATAGTTCGCCGACCCATCACCAATGATTCCGATGACGCGCCGGTCAGGGCAGGCCAGCTGCACGCCAACTGCGGCCGGCATCCCAAAACCCAAGCCGCCCGAAGCTGGAAAGAAGTAGCTCCCGGGGTGTCTCATTTCAATCCGGTCCCACAGTTCACCGACCGTCGAGGTGGCCTCATTGACGAAGACGGCGTCTTCGGGTGCCAGCAGATTGATGGCATCGAAGACTTCTTCCGGCGTGAGTGCTTGGTCGAAGCCGGTTGCGGCTGGCCGGATGGTGCGAGGGTCCGGCGCTTGTCGCTGAATGGTGGGGACGTCGGCGGCCAGAGCTTTCATGGCCTCTGCGATGTCTGCCACGAAGGCGTCGCCCATGGGGGCGCGCGCCGCTTCCGATGGGTCGCAGGTGATATGCAGCAACCTTGACCCCTCGGGGAGGAATCGGCCGGGTTGGTGCTGGTGGTATCTGAAGACCGGTGCTCCTACGACGACGATGAGGTCGTGGCCGTCGAGGAGGGCGGAGATGCCTTGGACCGAGGCCGGAAGCACCCCTTGGAAGTGGGGGTGACGAGTCGGGAAGGGACAGCGTGGAGCCGAAGGGGCAACCCACACCGGCATCCCCAATTTTTCGGCCAGGATCACCGCGTTGTGGTTGGCTTTGGCCGCGTCAACGTCCGGGCCCAGTACCAGCACCGGGTTGGCGGCCTCGGACAGGGCAGAAACGAGATGGTCTACCTGGTCCGGGGTGAGGGCACCGGCGGTGTGGACATGCCGTCCCGAGAGGTGTTCGCTTGCGTGGCCTGCTTCGGTGTCCCAATCATCGTAGGGAATCGAAACATAAACCGGTCCTTTCGGGTCCTGGGCTGCGGTGTGGACAGCCTGGGCCAGTGTGCGGGGGACGTCCACCGGCGAGGCGGGCTCTGCGCTGTACTTGACCAAGGGGCGCGGCAACGTGGTCGCATCAACGTTGGAAAGCATTGATTCCATACCGATGGTAGTGCGGACCTGCTGCCCGGCGGTGATGACCAAAGGAGTGTGGGAGTACCATGCATTCGTTAGGGCGCCCATGGCATTGCCCGTGCCCGACGCGGCATGCAGATTCACGAACGCGGCCGTGCCCGATGCCTGGGCATAACCATCTGCCATGCCCATTACCACGCCCTCATGCAGGCCCAGTATGTAGCGGAAGTCCTCAGGCATCGCCCCCAGAAAGGGCAGCTCGTTCGATCCGGGGTTGCCGAAGATGGTCGTCAAGCCGTTTTGCCGTAAAAGTTCGAAGCTGGCCTCGGCAACGGTACGGACCGCTTCGTCTCCATGGGGTGCCGCTTTATCAGCGGACTGGGTAATAGCTGTCATGTGGTTTCCTTTCCCTCTTCCCGACCGTAAGCCCGAAAGGGACCATCGGACCACTAAATATTTTTGCTGATTCCCATAGAAAGCATTGATCCGGCCAGCCGGGCGTACAAGCACTGAGAAGGATCTTCCATTGAACACCCTAATAGATAGAACCTATGTGCTTTAGAAAAAATATTTAGTGGCTTGATTGGGTCGGCAACCTTACTCTCGAAGAATGTTCATTCCTTCCACCTTCCAGGCCACCTTGGGAGAGTCCTTATGAAAACCGCAATTGTGGGGTCCGGTGCCATGGGCCAGCTCTTCGGCGCCCGGCTGCTGCTCGCAGGAAACGATGTTGTCTTTTTGGATACCAACCAACAGACCATTGACACCCTCAATGACAACGGCGTCACCCTGACAACGGATATGGGGACCGAGCACGTACCGGCCAGAGCTGCCCGGGCTGCTGACCTGACAGAACCGATGGATCTTTTCATCGTCTTCACCAAAAGCTTCCACACCAATGCTGCTGTGGCCTCCGTCAGCCACCTCATAGCTTCGGAAAGCTGTGGGCTGACCCTTCAGAACGGCTTGGGGAACGCGGAGGTTCTGCAGAATTGGTTTGGGCAGGCCCGGGCGCTGTTGGGAATTACGGACTTTCCGGCCGACTTGAAGGGCCCCGGAGTGGTGGTCAGTCACAGCAGCGGAAAGGTGCGGCTGGGTTCGTTGGATCCATCCCCGAGCCTGCCTGCAGTGGCCGCCCTGTTGGACTCAGCCGGGCTGAACGCCGCAGCGGAACCGGACATCCGTGTACCCGTGTGGGAGAAAGTAGCGTTCAATTCTGCTTTGAATACCCTTAGCGCAGTGACAGGAATGACCGTGGGTCAGATCGGCGACGATCCCCATGCCCGCGGGATCGTTGCATCCGTGATCGCGGAAACTGTCGCCGTCGCCAGCTCCCTGCAGATCTCCATTTCAACGGACCGAATAGACGCCGCGATGGAGAACGCCTTCATGCACCATACCCACCACAAAACCTCCATGCTTCTTGACCGGGAAGCCGGCAGGCCGACGGAGATTGACTCGATCGGAGGCGGCGTAGTGCGCATCGGCCAGGAAAACGGAGCAGCAACCCCCGTACTGCAGACACTCTGTGAACTCTTGCGCGCCGTAACGTCCTCAGGGAGCAAGCCATGAACGATGTGGCTTTGCAGCCCGAAACAGGCGGCGTAGATCGCTCCGCCCTGGTGGATCTGACGGCCACTCAAGCACTCAGTCTTATCAACTCACACCGGCTCTCTCCACAGCTCTATCGCCAGGCGCTTCAGGCCCGGGCCGGGCAAGTCAGTACCTACAACGCGGTGGCAGCAATGCACCCAGGCGCGGCGACACCGCAGCAAGGCCCGCTCAACGGTGTTCCCGTGCTCGTCAAAGACAGCTTCGACGTCGAAGGCATGCCGACCACGGCGGGAACCCCTGCCCTGTCGGCAAATATTGCCGGCTCCACCGCCCCACTTATTCAGCGGTTGCTGGACGCGGGCGCAAACATTCTGGCGAAAACCGTCATGCATGAACTCTCCCTCGGCGGGACCTCGCGGAACGGCGTCCACGGAACACCGAAAAACCCGTGGAATCCGGAACGCATCTGCGGCGGCAGCAGCGGCGGAGCAGCCTCAGCCGTGGCTTTGGGAATTGCACCCGTGAGCATCGGCGCTGACACCGGCGGTTCCATCCGGGTACCTGCTGCCCTGTGCGGGGTAATCGGCTTCCGACCATCCGTGGGCCGGTACCCCCAAGGAGGTGCTGTCCCCCTCTCCCCCACCCGGGACGCCGCCGGCCCGATCGCCCGCAGCATGGAGGACATCGTCACAGTCGACGCCGTTCTTTCCGGGCAGCCCCGTAAGAAGGAAAGAAGAGCCGACACCACAGTGACGCTCGGACTCATTCCCTCTCACCTTCAAGACCTCGAACCCGACGTGTCAGCGGTGTTCGAATCCACACAACAGAAACTCATCCAAAGCGGAGTGCGGATCGTCGCGCTATCGGGCCAGGACCTTCTCGACCGCGCCCAGGACATCGCCTTGACACTCGTCTGGGGTGAAGCTGGTTCGGCCATCGAAACGTACCTCCAGGAACAAGGCCGGATTTCACTGGCGGAACTACTCGAACAAATCAGTGAACCCGACGTGGCCCTGGCCATGAGGAACGGCATGGGTTCGGTCTCTCCGAAGAAATACCGTGCCGCCCTGATTGAACGAGACGCGCTCCGTCGCGAACTGGCTGCCCGTCTGCATCATGCCGGAGCTTCCGGCCTGATTTACCCCACCACACCGGTGGTAGCCCCAAAACTGGAAGACGGCGAAACACTGGCCCTCAACGGCCGCCTCGTTCCAACCTTCACTACTCTCATCCGCCATTGTGATTTCGGCGGGACCATAGGACTCCCCGGAATTTCCCTCCCCGTGGGGCGAGGACCCGAAACGGGATTGCCCGTCGGGATCGAACTCACCTACCCCCCTGAAGCCGACGACCAGCTACTGGACCTTGCAACGCAACTCGCGCCGCTGATCCTTGATGTCGCCTCCCCCACACAACTCGTACCCGTTCACAAGCATTCTCCTGTCGCATAGGAAAACACCATGACAACAAATGCCCTGCCAGTCTTCACTGGCCCAACGAAGGCGGAACTATTCCGTGTTCGTTTCGCCAGCGGGATCGGCTCCACCATCGAGTGGTACCTCTCTTTCGCCTACATCTCAGCTGCCGGACTGATTTTCAGCACCCAGTACTTCGGAGCGCTGGGCCCCAACGCCCTCATCGTGTCCCTCGGCTCGGTTGCCGCCAGCTTTATCGCCAGCCCCCTGGGCGGCATCATCGCCGGGCACTTCGGAGACCGATACGGACGCAAAGCCACACTCGTTGCGACCTTGGCCGTTATGGGAATCGCCAGCCTCGGTATGGGTCTGCTCCCGACCTACGACCAAATTGGTCTTGCAGCCCCAATCCTGCTGGTCATCTTCCGCTTCATGCAAGGGCTGAGCACCGGTGGTGAATGGGGCGGGGCGGCATTGATGTCCATCGAGTACGCTCCCGCCCACCGACGTGGCTTCTACGGAATCTTCTCTCAGATCGGCACCCCCTCCGGTCTGGTGCTGTCCACCGGTGTGTTCTTCCTGATGCAGGCCCTGACCACACCCGAACAATTCATGGCGTGGGGATGGCGCGTACCCTTCTTCATCTCCGTTGTCCTGGTCCTCATAGGACTGAAAATCCGGACCTCCATTTCGGAGAGCCCCGCCTTCGCCCAAATGAAGGAATCGAACGCCGAAGTACGGGTACCGCTCAAAGAGGCCGTCCAACACCACGGCTGGCAGATGTTCCTCGCCGGCGGATCTTTCGTGGCAAATATCCTCTCCGGCTACATCCTCATCGGCTACCTTCTCTCCTACACCGCGAACCAGCTGCAAATGGATCCCGGAACCACTCTGTTTGTCCTGATGCTGGCCTCGCTTGTATGGATCGGCTCCACCGTTCTGGGAGGCATCTGGTCCGACCGGGCAGGACGCAAACGCGTCATGGCCATCGGCTACGCACTCATGGGCGTATGGATCATCCCCATGTTCCTGCTCATCAACACACGCTCAACCATCAACCTGGCCATTGGCGTGTTCATTCTTGCCATTTCCTTGGGACTCTCCTACGGCCCGCAAAGCGCGATGTTCGCGGAACTTTTCCCCGCCCACCTGCGCTACACCGCAGCCTCACTCCCCTACGCCATCGGAGGAATAGTCGGCGGAGGATTCGCTCCTGTCATCGCCGAATGGTTGCTCGAATCCACCGGAAGCATCATCTCCATCGGTGTGTACGTCATCGCCTTTGTCGGGATCTCCCTGCTCAGCCTCCTACTGCTCAAAGACACCTACTTCAAAGGCTTCCCGGACATGAGCTTCAAAGGCACCGCAACATCCACGAAGTCCGCAATGAAGTAACGACCCGTCTATGAGCAAAACCGCCGGGCGGTGCCTCTACAGGCATCGCCCGGCGGTTTTGCTCATCACAGCTCTTCGGCATCGCACTGGAAAGGTAAAAGCACATATGTCCTGGACGGCACGGAAAGCTCAGCGGGAGGGATCACTTCATTAGCTGCAAGGTGCCGCACCTCCAGGGTGTGCTACATGAACCGACCTAAACCTATTGGCCGGATTCGCCAACTGGAGCCAAACTCGACTGGGAGCCAACATCGTCGGCCCACTCTTGGTAGCAAGTGTCGTCGGACTGTCCATGGCAGCCCGCAGATACATCCGGTCGATCCCCGACCGCCTGTTCAGATGGACGATGCACAAAGCCCGCCATGACAACACCGCTCCTCCTCACAGCGATTGGACGGCCAAGAACCACGTCCCGCTTTCCTTGAAACTGGAACCCGCCGTAGCCGAACGCACTCCCCCATCATGGACTTGATTGTTGGCTGGCGCCTTTTCCGGCTGTCAATCGATCCCGCACAGGTGCCCGTAAACGGATCATCAATCGAGGAGTATTGGTGATTCCGGCCTAGGAGTCATTTTCGAACTCGCCAGTTCGTGGGGAATCCGGTATGCATGCTACGGCTTCAACTTCTACGGCAGCGCCATAGTGCAGTTCTTTGACACCGGCAACAGCCCTGGCGGGGCGATGGCTGCCGATCCAATCTCCGTATATGTCATCGAAGGCTTTCCAGTCGGCAATTTCCGTGACGTAGACGCGGACCTGCACAAGGTCTTCCCGCGAAAGACCAGCTGACAGGAGACAGGCGTCAACATTTGCGAGAGTCTGCTGTACCTGCCGAGAGAATGGTGCGTTAGTGACGGGCTCACCCTCGGTATTGATGGGAAGTTGGCCGGAAACGAAGGCCATACCGTTGGCTATGGTGACGTGGCTGTACTTGCCCAGTGGGGCTATGAGGCCGTCCGCGTTGATCTGCCGCGGCAGGGGAACTTGGTCTATGTGTTTCATCAGGCTCACTTCAAGTAGTTGTATATGGTTGCCCGCGAGACGCCTATGGCTTCGCTGACAGTAGGGACGGACTTCTTGACATCCATGTAGCCTTCATCGCGAAGCTGCCGCGTGAGGGCTCTGGTGGATTCTGGATCCAGACTTTGAGGTGTTTTACCGCGCTCTGCGGCGTAGCTGGAGATAAAATCGCGGATTTCCTGCAGGCCTTTGGGCCGCAGGTTCTCTTTGACTGAAGGGGCTTGGTCGATTCTGGTGAGTGCGGAAAGCTGGTAGGTGAGGGTATTGAGTAGAGAGACATCGACGTTGAGGCACAGGGCTGCAATGTAGTTGCCATCCCGGTCCTTGATCCCGATAGAGGTGCTCTTGGAGGCGCGGCCGTCGGGGAAGTTGTTCGCATAGTTCTGCAGCACAGCCGGGAAGTTGGGATCTTGTATCCGGACTAGGCCCAGTTCGGTTGCGGAATCCCCCGGGTGGCGTCCGGAAATGTTGTTTTCGATAGTCCTGACGGTGTGCAGAGGATCTCGCAGGTCGTGGAGTACTACTTCACACAGCCCGGGAAACGTCCGCCCAAGGGCAGTGGTGATCTTGTCGAGCTCGGCCAAAAGGTGCTCGGTCTCCGAATGTGTCATCATTTCTCCCACTCAGTCAGGTGTTGCTGCAGTCATGGTTCGAAGCAGCAGCCATGATGGCAAAGCCTCTCCAAGGAGCTGCACCTGGTCTTGTCGACTTGGTTCTCTCATCAGCGCCTATTGCATTCTGTCGAAACTTTTACGTATTGTCTATTCAGACTATTTACAAACTGTCTTGTAGTCGACAAAATGTAAGCGGGGCAACATCGTCCCGAGACAGAAGGAGTGAACCGTGGATATTTCCACTCCGGGCCCCGCGACCTTACTTGATCCAAGCACCCCGTTCCTGGCTTTGGATGAGTTCAAGGTCGACAGGAACATCGGCCGCCTTAGGCAGCACCTGGACCAATTCCAGGTCGGCCTAAGACCGCATGTGAAGACGTCGAAGTCAACGGACGTGACGCGTAAGATTTGGGCGGGCGAGCCTGGCCCCATCACTGTTTCCACCCTTGCAGAGGCGGAAGGCTTCGCGGCGGACGGGTTTATGGACATCGTCTACGCAGTAGGGATTTCACCCGACAAACTGGAGCGAGTGCTCGCTCTTCGTCGTCAAGGCGTCGACCTGGTCGTCTTACTGGACAGTGTTGAGCAGGCCAATGCTGTGGCTCAGGCTTCGTCCGAGACCGGAATCAGCATTCCGGCGCTGCTTGAAGTTGATTGTGACGGGCACCGGGGCGGTGTACTTCTCGATGATCCCGCCGCCCTTGTTATCGGTAAGATCCTGGAGCGTGGTGGTGCGGAACTCCGAGGCGTTCTTGCTCACGCAGGGGAATCCTACTTCTGCTATACCGCTGATGAGCTCGCCGAAGCTGCCGAGAACGAGCGAAGGATAGCTGTCGGTATGGCCATGAAATTGCGCACTGCCGGCCATAACGCTCCCGTCGTCAGCATAGGTTCGACGCCCACGGCGCATGCCATTCGTGACTTGTCGGGCGTCACTGAAGTCAGGGCCGGCAATTTCGTCTTCTTTGACCTGGTCATGGCCGGCATCGGGGTCTGCGCAATCGAGGACATCGCGCTGTCAGCCGTTGTCACCGTCATAGGACATCGGCCCGAAAAGGGCTGGATATTGACCGATGGAGGCTGGACCGCAACCTCCCGTGACCGCGGAACTGCAGCTCAGGCAATCGACCAGGGCTACGGGCTAGTGGCAGACATTGGTGGCGAACTAATCGAGGACCTACTGATGACCGGCGCCAGCCAAGAGCACGGCGTCTTATCAGTTCGTCCCGGCACTGACTCCACCCTCCCGGACCTACCCGTGGGAACTAGAGTCCGCATTCTGCCCAACCATGCATGTGCAATGGGCATCCAGCATGCAAGGTACAGCGTGGTCGAAGGCGAGTCGCTTTCCATCACCAAGACCTGGGAGAGGGTGCAGGGATGGTGAGGATAAATCCCCGTCAAAGCGCCCCGAGACTAGCCCTAAAGCGAACTCACATGCGCAATCCTCTGGCGAAGACCTGGCTGCCCATCAGCACGCTAGTGCCCGCTGAATCAACATCTCGGAGCTGTCACTAGGGACGGCACACGTCCAGCAAGAAAACATCCAACTGCTATTTAGAACCGAGGACACTGAGGTCAACGCGCTTCAGCCTCACTCCCAACGAAAAGGTAAACGAATGACACCCACTCCATTGGACGCGCAATCCACTAGAAAGTACGACGCAGTCCTCTTTGATCTCCTCACTGCATTATTGGACTCGTGGACTGTCTGGGCCGAAGTCGCGGGCGACGCTGAAGTTGGGCGACGTTGGCGCGACGAGTACCTCAAAATAACCTACGGCGAAGGTGCATACCGCCCCTACGAAACTCTCGTGGCAGAAGCAGCTGAAGCACAGGGACTGGATAGATCTTTCGCTGAACGCCTGGCCGCTCGCTGGAACACCATCGAACCCTGGGAAGAGGCGCCAGGAGTCTTGCATGCCCTATCCTCCGCGGGTTTAAAAATCGGCGTGGTCACCAACTGTTCAGAAGAATTGGGCCACATCGCTGCAAACCAGCTGCAAGTGCCCTTCGACGTGGTGGTTACTTCAGAGGCGGCGGGTGCCTATAAGCCACGCCCCGAACCCTACACGCTTGCCATCGAGCGACTTGGGATACCTGCTGAACGGATCCTTTTCGTCGCCGGATCCAAATACGACATTCCAGGCGCAGGCGGCGTGGGCATGCCGGTGTGGTGGCACAACCGGATCCACATGGATCGGGGTGAACTGCCGGCACCCCTGGCCGAACACGACAACCTCGGGCCGCTCACCGATGAAGCGCTCGACACGCCCGTACCCGCCTCATAATCGCGCCAACCCGATTGGAGGAGGCAGGGATGACGACTAAAGACCTTGCTTACTCGGCAGCACCGCACCCCTACACGCCGGCTGTAGCAGCGGGCGACCTCGTTTTTGTAACGGGACACTTGTGCATGAGCAACGGCCAGTTGGTTAAAGGAGGAGCGGCCGCCGAGGCAAAGCAAGCCCTCCAGAACGCCGCCCTCGACCTGGCCAACACGGCCTCGACTTCACGCACCTGGTGAAGGCAACGATTTTCTTGGCAAAGATAGAGGACCTACAGCCAGTCAACCAAATCCACATGGACGCTGTCCCGGAACCGCGTCCGACCCTGTCATGCGTAGCCGTCGCCCAACTGCCTTTTAGCGGGGTCTGGTCGAAATCGAGCTCATCGCATCAAAAAGTGACCGACCCATCCGTATCACCATGAGAACTACAAAGGCACGAAGGAGTGCACCATGAGGATCAATACGAGACCTTCCTCGTCGAAACCGACGAACAAGAACGGCCGCGGCAGCGTCATCACCAAACTCTGGTTTTGGATACTCATTGCCATCACGGCTGGAATTGTCCTAGGCCTTACGGCGCCATCGGTAGCCGTCCAGATGAAGTGGTTGGCTGACACCTTCATCCAACTGATACGAATGGTCGCCCCGCCGATCATCTTCTGTTCCATTGTCGTCGGCATCGCATCACTCGGTGACCTGCGGAAAGTTGGGAAGCTGGGCAGTATTGCATTGGGCTACTTCTTTGCAATGACCACCCTCTGCCTCGCTCTTGGAATGATTGTTGCGAACCTGGTCAAGCCGGGATCAGGGTTCGACGGAACCGCCGGTGCTGCCAGCATGGAAAAGGCGCAGGAGAACCTAGCGAAAGGAAGCAACAGCGAAGGCATCATAGGATTTATTAGGAACGATATCCTCCCGAGCAGCTTCGTTCAGCCCTTCGTCGAGAACACCATCCTCCAAGTGGTGGTGCTCGCGATCGTGGTTGCCTGTGCCATCTCCGTGCTCGCACCACCCGTTCGCGAATCAATCGTGAGGACCGTTGAAACCACCAACAAAGTCATTTTCGGGGTCATTCGCATCGTCATGTTCACCGCACCCCTTGGCGCATTCGGTGGTATTGCCTTCACCGTCGGGCAATTTGGCGGACAAACCCTAGGAAGCCTGGGGCTTCTTATGCTCGCCTTCTGGCTCACCTGCATCGTCTTTGTCTTTGTCATCCTGGGATCGATCGCGGCGTGGAACGGATTCAATATTTTCAAGTTCGTCCGAATGATCAAAGACGAGTTGCTCATTGTGCTCGGCACGTCCTCATCGGAAACTGTTATGCCCAGATTCCTGGCCAAGCTTGAAGCTGCAGGGGCTTCCCGGCGCGTGGTCTCGCTGACTGTTCCTACTGGCTACTCGTTCAATTTGGATGGCACGGCGATCTATATGGCGATGGCTGCCCTGTTCATCGCGCAGGCAGGCGGCATTCAGCTCCCGTTCGGTGCCCAGTTGGGTTTGCTGGGTCTTATGCTCATAACAAGCAAAGGCGCAGCCGGAGTTAGCGGTGCCAGCGTCGTAACACTGGCCGCGTCACTGCAGGCCTTCGGGCCGGAATTCTTCCCGCCATCAACGCTCGCCGTTGGGATCGCAATGGTCATCGGCATAGATCGCGTCATGAGCGAGGGCAAAGCCCTGACAAGCGTGATCGGTGTAGCTGCCGGAACAATGATCATTGCCAAGCTGGCGGGGGAACGCAATGAAGAGATGTTCCAAGCCGCTCTCAACGACCCGAAACTTGTACGGGACGCAATTGATCAAGAAATGCTGTCGCCAACCTCACCCACGGAGCTAGCATCCGTCGGCAGAGCCTGACTTCCGCTTCACCGAACGAGAAACTTAAACACCCGTTCCCCATCTGGCCGGCGCCCATAACTTGGGCGCCGGCCCTCAACACCGTTGCTGTGCATCAGCCGTCACCTCATTTCTTCGGCGGTCTAACGATTGGGCGGCAGCAGTTGATGGACCCGCGGCGCTTACCCTAAATCGCCGAACCTGGTGTTGAGTCATCGCCCCGCATGGCTTGCAATTGTCTTGGCATGGATCCCAGAAACCTGTGAGAAAGGACCGACCCTATGTCAGCATCTGCTCCTCCCGAGGTGGCCCAGGACGTACTGGATGACCTTCACGACCGGTTGAAGCGGTTCCGACCAGTCGCGACCGCCGGAGAACACGGGTGGCGTCGCGGGGTGGACCCCGACTACCTCGCCGAACTCATCGACTACTGGGGGAACGGATACGACTGGCGGAAGCACGAGCACCGCATCCGATCCATGCCCTGGACCGCCGTGCAAAATACTGAGACGCCCATCCGAGCCATCCATCAAACAGCCGGTCGCGGTGCTACCACCGTCGTGCTGTTACATGGGTGGCCCGACTCCGTGCTGAGGTTCGAACGTCTCCTGCCGATGCTTAACGATGTCAACGTTGTGGTCCCGAGCCTGCCCGGGTTTCCGTTTGCGCTGCCGGTACCTGACGGCGGCCTGTCCTCGGTGCAGATGGCCGAAGCAGTCGCCCAGGGGTTATCTGCACTGGGTTACGACCGTTACGTCCTTTCGGCCGGCGACGTCGGGTGCGACGTTGCCGAAGCCCTTGCAGCATCACACCCGCAGAATGTTTCAGCTCTGCACCTGACCGACATCTCCCAATACCATTTCCTGGCCGACCTCCCCACAGACCTATCGGCCGAGGAGAAAGAGTATGTGCGCCAAGGCCACCACTGGCAGGCAATGGAGGGCGGCTACATGCACGAACAATCCACCAAACCCCAGACCCTCGCCGTGGCGCTCGGCGATAGCCCTGCCGGGCTGGCGGCATGGCTCCTGGAGAAGTTGCGGAACTGGACCGACTCTGCAGGTGACGTCGAATCTGTTTTCACAAAGGATGAGATTTTGACCTGGATCATGGCCTACTGGGTGAGCGGAGCTATTGGCACATCGTTCACGCCCTATGCCGAGAGTGGACCAAAACCATGGAAAAAGATTCAGACGCCCACGGCCGTCACTATCTTCCCGCGCGACCTCGTCAACGCCCCGCGCGAATTCGCTTCGCGATTCTTCAATATTCAGCACTGGCAGGAATGCCCGGCAGGAGGTCACTTCGCCGCGTGGGAACAACCAGAAGCCTATGCCAAGGGGATCCGCAAAGCAGTCTCCCTTGCGACCTAGGGTCGATACCCTGGCGCCTGTCCAGAAGCATGTCCTCCCCACAGCGACTAGGGCTGCCATGGGCCATGTCCCACTTCCTTAGAAGTGGAACAGCCAAGAGTGGGACGCTGCCCAGCGATTGATCTCCGCGATGGGGTTTTTGATTAGTCGTCGAAGTGGGTCAATACGGTCGGGTCTCTGGCGATGGAGGTGACGATCACGGCTGCGACATCGCGGAGCTTGACGTTACGGCCGCTGGAGGCGATCCGGAGGATTTTCATGGCTGCTTCCTGACTGCACCGGTTTTGCGCCATGATCGCCCCAACAGCCATATCGATGGCCGTGCGCGATTCCATTGCCGCCAGCAGGTTCCGTCTGTCCTCGGTGAGTTGAGAGATCCGTACCGCGACGCGCAGAGTTTTTGACACTTGGCCGGCGAGAGACTCGGCCTCCTGAATTTTCGGACCGCTGAAGGCGTGTGTCCTGGTGGCGTAGAGATTCAGGGCTGCACCGGCCTCACCTTCGAGGGAAAGCGGTACAGCCAGGATGGAACCGATGCCCTTGGCCCATGCTGGGGGTGTGTACTCGGGCCATCGGCTTTCTTCGCGGACGTCCGGGACGTGGATGGTGGTGTGCTCATCAAGGGCTGTCAGGCAGGGGCCGGTACCGGCCCCGTACTGCAGCTCGTCAAGATCCTTCGCTTGTGGTGTGCTGAAGGCAACCGTGACGGGTTTCTTCTGTCGTCTCAGAGTCACTGAGCTCAGCAGATCATTCTTCTCCGATAGGACTTTGGCGGACATCAAGGCCAGTTCCTGGAGGAACTGTCCAAGATCGTCGGAGGCCAGGGCTAGGTCTTGGAGGTGCTCGGTAGTTCCGGCGCCTTTGGTGCCGTCGGTGGTTTCATGCTCAGTCGGCACGGTGTCCTCGATTTTCGATGTTGTTCGTGCTGTCCGGTACCCCAAGATTCCCGTCGGTGTAGGGGGCTTTGGGGCGGGAACGGAGTTCGTCGATCAGTTCATTCGCGGCGTGGGCGAGGAGGTCCCGTTCCATGGGCGGCAGCGGAAACGAGGTCTCGACGTAGGCATCGACCTCGTACTCGCCAATGTTCCCACCAATGCTGAAGTACTTCAGCCACAACTCCTCCACAGAGATATCTGATTCCTTCAGAGCAACCTTCAACCCCCTGATCTGTTCCTGTTCAGAGACGGGGCGTGATTCGGGCTGATTGTTCCCCGCTTCAGCCATGCCGGTCGTTCCTGCTGCGGTCCAGAATCCCTTCACTGACATCGACCAAGGACTGCCCGCTGCTGCGGGACCGTTTGAGCAACTCCCGGAAAGCTTCTTCTTCTCCCAAGCCGTGGAGTTGCATCAGCGCTCCTTGGGCCCGGCTGATGGTGTCCCTGCTGGCCAGGGCTTCGCTGAGTGCTTCGTTGAACCGCAAGGGCGCCTCAGCGGTCTGGATGTTATCGAGCAGGATCGCGGCCGTGGAAGCAAACTTCTCCAAAGGCCGGGTCGTCGCGGTGTCGTACGCTTCCGGGACGTCGGAGTAAATCTTCAGCGCTCCCAGGCTGCGGGTTCCGACCAGCAACGGGGAACTGATCACCGATCGAATCGGCAGCTCAGCCACTGACTGGGTCCATGCCGGCCAGCGGTCTTCGGTGCTGAGGTCGTAAATGACAACGGAGTGTTCTGAGGCCCACGCAGTGAGGCAAGGTCCCTCGCCGAGCTCGTACTGGGCTTGATCAGCCAAAGCGGCCACCTCATTGGTGGTCCCGGTGCTGGTCCTACGGCCCTGCTCATCGAGAAGGGAAACTCCCGCACCGGTGCTTCCGGGGAACGCGTCACGGATCCCTTCCGCCAGGAGTTGCACGGCCCGGTCAACCTTGTCCTCTGTCAGGAGCAGACCCTTGATACGGGCAAGAGTGAGTGTGAGTTCATCCAACGGCAGTTGCTGGGGCATGGGCGCGGCCTTCTGCTCAGGACAGGTACCTGCCCTACAAGATAGGCCTGCTGCGAAACCCAAAGGACCAAACCTGGACGGCTGGCTACCATCAGAGTAGCTTCTACAACCTCATCATGTCGCCTACTACCCGGAGCTTTCCTCGCCCGCTATAACCCTTGGGCCAGAATCCGGCTGGCCACCTCGTGGACACGGCTGTCGTTGTGCCGGCCTGCCCTGTGAATGAGCGTCAAAGCCATGGTCCGGCTGCACCGGTTCTGGACCATGATCAGAGCGATGGCGGCATCAACCGCAGCGCGGGACTGCAGGAGATGGTGGAGATCCTCTTTGTTTCCTTCAATCGGGCGGGTTCCCAGGGCCGAACGAAGAACCGGCGACAGTTTCCTCGCCTGGGCTTCAGCCAGCTCGATGAGTTCCGGATTGAAAACGTTCGGAGACCTCGCGTAGCAGTTCAAGGCCGCGTTCGCGGTCTCGTCCAAAGGAACAGGTACAGCAAGGATGGAACGGATGCCTTCCCCGGAGATTGCTGCAGCGTAGCCATGCCAGCGGGTGGTCGTGTGCAGGTCCGGTATCAGGACTGTGTGGTGCTCGCGGAGGGCTGTCAGGCACGGGCCTTGATTGAGGTTGTACTGCGTTTCATCGAGGCGGCGGGCCTGTTCAGCACTGCTGGCCGCGGTGGCAGGATGGCGGCCGCGCTCAACGGTGATGGCACACAGCAATGGCTCCTCACCGCCGAGAGCGGAGGCTGAAATCGTAGCCACCTCCACGAGGAAGTCCCTGAAGCGGTGACTGCCCATCAATAAATCCTGGAGCTGCTCTCGAGCCGGTGCTGAGTCGTCCATGGCCACCAGGGCCTCGCTTCTGTAAGCGCCAGAGCTTGCTCCCCAGCTAGCGGCCGGCGCTTGGTGAAGCGCATAGCCCGTGGTCTGAATCCCGAAAAAGTGATGAACCACGGGATTACCTACTCTTGACACTACTCCGGTAAACAACCCCTGCGGCTCATCATCCAATTGAAATATCAAATGCGTGGGCACGACGGCGCCACCGGGCGCGCAGTCCATACCGTCCACAGCCCGGACCTGCCAAACGAAACTCCAAGTGACGCTAGGGATGGGCCGCTTTCGATGCCCGCAGTCGTTCGTCAAGCTTGGCTTCTGCCTGTTCACGCCTTCTACCGACAACGACCAACTGCTCCGTGACAGGGTTATGCCGGACAATCGGCACATGAGCTTCGACCTTCACCCGGTGGTGCCGTTCAGCCGCTACCCCTGCAGCGGATTCCTTCTGCTGACTCATTGTGATCAGTATGAGATGAATTCGACGAGCTCCCCGACGCGGTCCTCGGGGTAGTTCCTGGCGATGTCTGCCTGACTGAGCATACCGATCAGGTCATGACCATCAATGACCGGCAGGCGGCGGACCTGGTGATCCTGCATGGTTCTGATGGCTTCCTCAATGGAGTCATCAGCCCCGATAGTGACCGGCTTACCCTGCCCCAGCTCCCCGGCCGTTGCCGTGCGAGGGTCCCCTCCCTCGGCCAGGCACTTGATGACGATGTCCCGGTCCGTCAACATGCCTTTCAGACGGTTATCCTCACCGCAAATCGGAAGAGATCCAACGTCGAGGTCCTTCATCTTCTTTGCTGCTTTGTCCAGAGTTTCCTTCTCACCGACGCACTCAGCGCCGCCGGTCATGATCTCCCGCGCGGTTGTCATGGCACACTTCCTCAATCGATGGAACGGGATCCTTCAAATTTGACCTGCCCGCCCCCCGCTGCGATGAAACCGGACAGTTAACTAAGCTAAGCATCCTTAGTATTTTCGGACAAGGGCGCAGTCCCCCAGTTCCTTATGCCGGCCAGTAACTGAATCCCCCTTCCCGCCATTTCCCCTACCTGTATCCCTTGCTTCATGTTTCTGTCATGCTGAACTGTGTCCATACCAAGGCGCCAACCACCTGGCGGACTACTTCTCCGCCGCTAACGAGGCCTCCATGCAACACCCGCACCGCACAGCAAAAGCCTTGATCGCGGATAACACCATCACCGTGGACGAGCTCTGGACCCAGTGGTGGGCCAACGGAGGATGGGCCGGACCAAACGACTTCGGCATCTACCTCAACGCCCATGCATGGTCTGACGCCTTTGACCTCGAAGTCCTGGCCGCGGCCCTTGACGACCTTGACCCGGGGCGCCGATCGGGCGTGACACCGGGCGCTGTACCTCCGCACCTCGGCCCTTTCTAAAACCCTCGGCCCTCTCTAAAGAAGGCAGCCTTTGCGGTCTAGACTGATCCGTCGAAGTGGGTCAGGACGTTCGGGTCATGGGCGATGGACGCGACCACTTTCGCTGCGACGGCGCGGAGCTTCACGTTACGGGTGCTGGAGGCAATCCGGAGGATCCGCAAAGCCTCTGTCTGGCTGCACCGGTTTTGGGCCATGATCGCCCCGACAGCGATATCAATGACCGTGCGGGATTCCATCGCAGCCAGCAGGTTTTTCCGGTCCTCGACCAGTTGCGAGACTCGGGTCGCCATCCGCAGCACCTTCGATGCCCGGGCAGCGTAGGACTGGGCGGCCTCAATGTCAGGGCCGGTGAACGCATCAGTGCCTGGCGCGTAGAGGTTCAGGGCTGCGTTCGCCTCACCCTCCAGGGGAAGCGGCACCGCGAGCATCGAACCAACGCCGGCAGCCCAGACCACGGACATGTACTTTGGCCAGCGGCGCTCCTGCCGGACATCCGGGACGTGCACTGTGGTCTGTTCCTTGACCGCGGACAGGCAGGGCCCTCCCCCGATGCCGTACTGCAGCTCATCAAGCGGCCTGACCCGCGGGTCACTGGGGCCGACAGTGACAGGCTTCTTGCGCCGCACCAACGTCACGCTGCACAACAGATCACCTGGCAGATTCGACGCGGAAAACGCAGCAAGTTCCTTGAGGAATTCCTCAACATCCCCGCACTCCAGAACAAGGTCCTGAAGATGATCAGCAACACTCTCAATCTGCGGCATCGGGTATTCGAAGGACATGGCGGCCTCACTCACAAACAGATCAGGGCCGCCGGCTGCTTAACGGACTTTCAGTCTATGGCTAACCCCGCCGAACCGCCCCCCCCTTTTTTCCTTCCGGCGGAGAGCATTTCAACCCTGTCCCGTCTGCTGTAACAGGCACCGCTGCACAGCAATGGCCTCACTGGAAGAATCAGCAACTGCCACCTCTAAACCCAGCTATGGACAAACTCGGGGTCCTTAAAGTTTGTTCAATCCACTATTCTCGGGCGTCCCAGTTCCTTGGAAGTGGAACAGCCAAGGAACTGGGACGCGCTGCCCAGCAACTGTGGAACCAGGTACTGCAGAGAAAAGCCTGGATCCGATCTTGATGTCTTTTGACCAGAACGCTGTCGAGTACGACCCTGAAAGTCTCGGGCACACGAATCGGGAAGGCGGCGTATTACAAGCTCAGACCAAAGAACGCATCCTCGCGCGCCCGCCTTCGAACTACCGCGCCGTGCATGGAGTAGGCCTAAAGGAGGCGAGTCACCTGCTAGAGGTTTCGGCCCTCGCCACGGGCCTCAAGTCAGGGATAGGCCTCCTCGTCACCGGTTTCAATCGCTGAGCTATGCAGTGGCCTCGGCACCAGAGGTTTCAGGCGCCTGCAGTCCCGAAGCGAAAACGGCGTCCGCCATTCGGGCTGCGATGGTGTCCCAGTGGTGCTGCTGAAGCAGTTCCCGGATTTTCGGTTGAGGAGCGCGCGAAGGGTCTCTCACGCCGAGGTTCCGGCACCGTGAGGCAAAGCTCTTTCCGTCGTCGTGCAGGTGCACGAGCCCGGTGAAGTCAGCGACGACGTCCGGGACCCGTGTGGAGACCACCGGAAGTCCGGCAGCAAGGTATTCGAGAGTTTTGGTAGGGCTGATGGAACGGGTCGCTTCGTTGAGGGCGAAGGGCATGAGTGCAACGTCCAGTGCGGCCATTGCCGCTGGCAGGTCTGCGTAGCAGGTGTACCCTTCGTAGCTGATGTTGGGCGCTTGTGGCAGGCTGGCAGGATCGATCTTGGCTACTGGACCATACATTTTGAGGTCCCACTCCGGGAGGGCGTTGGCCAGGTCGGCGATAAGCCGCAGGTCCAGCCGCTCGTCCAAAACGCCGACGTAACCGGCAACGGGGCGTTGACCTGGAACCCGGCCCGGCGCCGTCGTGGTCCTGTAATGCTCCGGCTCCACTCCGCTGGGGAAGAGCAGCGTGTCCGTTCGGCCCTGCCGCACCATTGACCGGTGCAATGACTTCCCGCCGGCGAAGACGACGTCGGCCTGCCGGAGTGCCTGGCGTTGCCGCACCACGAGCTCCGGGGGTGCGTCCTTGAACGCCGCGAGATCGTCCATCACGTCATAGACGAGGGTGGTGGGTTGCAACGTGAGGGCAAGCTCGAGGGCCAGTGGCGTGTAAAGCCACACGACACGTTCGCCTGCTGGCGTGCCTAACAGATCGGGAAGCTGCGCGATGTAGTCCGGGAGGACGTCGTCGCTGAATCCAACGTGGTGACCCTGTTCCGGGATCTCCAGCCACGCGCGGTTCAGCCCACTTACTTGAGTGTGGTTCATCTGGTTCTTGCCCGTGAATCCGGGCGAGGGAGTAAGTGGCTCCTCCACATACCAGGTCGAACAGCGGGAACCGATGCGGGAAACGAGGTGTTGGGGGCGTTGCCATACCCAGTCCCAGCGGAGATGCGACAAAACGATCAGTTCATTCGGCATTGACTATCCTCAATTCCATTCGGGTCTCCGTATTGGGCAGGCTGTTCCCCTGATCCGAAATAGGAGCTTCTGTCCAATCCCAGTGGGACATTTGCGGTTCGTATCCGCGCAGCCACGTGCTCACGGGCTCCCCCAGGGTGAAGGCGGGAAGCTCGCTCGACGGCGTGCCGGCCGCGGCTTTCATGTAGGACTCAGACATCACGGACCGCCTTCGGGTCAGCTCATCGTCCAACCAGTAGACCCCGACGGGGTCGATGTGCCCATCGCTGCGGTACAGGAGCGTATCCCAGTCCGTAGAGTCGATCACCGGAAACCAGCAGAGGCCTTCGAGGGGGACGCCCATGTGCCGGGCTCTTTCGCACTGTTCCAGCACGTACTTGAACCAGGTGGCCCTGTCCGAGGTGCGGCCACGGATATTGGTCTCGGTCAGCAGGCAAGGCAGCTTGTAACGGTTCCAGTAGAGGTAGATCTGCTGGGCCAACGGCAGGGGGTAAGGCGTGGGCGTCGAGCCGCCTTGGTCCTCGAAGTGCCACTGGCAGTGGGCGTAGTAGTCCATCCCCAGCACGTCTATCCGCCCCGGTTCCAGGTTGTGAAGTTCGTCTCCTCCTGCTACGTGCAGCAGCTGCGCCATCGGCCCGTCGGGGTCGTATCCCTTGCCGTCATACCAGCCGAGAAAGCTGTCCAGCACCAGAAACCGGCGCTCGTTGGCCATGGTGGCGTACGCGCTTCCACCTGTGCCGGATCCTGTGTGGTGCTCGCAGGTGTCCACCCACACGTGCCTGGCGTCAGGCAGGAGATCAGAGTAGGACCGGCTAGCCTCCGCGACGGCCGGTAATACATTGAGGAGCTGCCCGACGAAATTGCCCAAGCCCTTTTGATAGGGCGGCCAGATGCCCTCGTGCCCGGTCAGGAAAAGGGTTGAGAAGGGCTCGTTGAAGAGGGTGTATTCCTGCACCCACGGGTAACGCGTGGCGAACTTTTCAGTGTACCGGAGGTAGGCGTCGCGGAAGCGGGTATCGGCGAAGCCGCCATCCAGCCATTGGGGGTAGCTGGTGTGGTGCACCAAATCCACGATCGGCCGGAAACCATTGTCACGGAGGTAGTGCAGCGACTTGTCCGTGTCCCGCCAATTGAACTCCCCTTCCTCGGCCTCCACTCGATGCCATCGGACGGGATACCGGAGCCGGCTCACCCCACAGTCTGTCAGCAGTTGCAAATCCTGTTTCCACTGGACATCGTGGGCGGTGGTTTCGAAGATGTCCCGGTCATGACGGGGAAGGTATGTGCTCTCGAAAGCGCCGATGATTTCGATTCCGCTCATCTGTCCGAGCCTTCCCGGTGGTGGGTGGAGACCAGGGGTCTTGGGTTCAGGGCCAGGTGCTCGTAGACGAGGTCCAGTATTTCCGCTGCTCGCCGGTTCAGCCGCCGGGACTCATCAAGGTCTCGGTCCAAGCGGACCAGTTCGGCGCGTAGCTCCGCGATTTCCGTCTCGGTGCGGGCCAGACGAAGTTTGACTTCTTCCATAGGGTCATTCAGAGGTTCGTTCATGGCAGGATCCTCACTTTGAGTCGTCGTGTGGTGCCGGCGCCACGGCTCTGGTGCCTTGGTTGCAGGGGGACATCTTCCGCAGCGAGTCCCAGGTTCGCCAGGCTGCCTTTCAGCTCGTCAGGATCAATGCAGTGGTAGAAGTGGCAGTCAGGGAATACGGGTTCGGAGCTCTCCACTTGTACTTCCAGGAAGGCTGCGGCGTTGCTGAACTGCGCCCGCAGCAGTTGCTGGATCAGCAGCAGCGTGTTTTCCTTGCCTTGCCAGTCGAGTGAGTTCAGCAGAAGCCGCGCGTACGGGAGCAGTGGTCCATTGCCGTCGCTGGCAAGTCTGACCAGGGGTGCCGTTTCTCTTAGAGAGTTGAGGTTGACCCGGCGGCACTCGAGGGATCCGCGCCCAGCCTGCTGCGTCCGCAAATGCTCGACGGCCGGGCGGCTGTAATCAACGGCCACCACATGATGCCCTTGGGCGGCAAAGTGTTTCGCGTCGGTGCCGAGGCCGCAGCCGAGCTCGAGTATCCGGGACCCAGGAGGAAGACCGCCGGCGAGCTCCTGAGCCCAGACTGAGGGCGCCTCCGCAGCGCCTGCTGCACGAAGCTGTGCCCGGTGATGGTCTTCCCAGTTTTCCCTGTCCCAGTCCATCCCGCCCAGCCAGGTGTCGTAGCGGCGCCGTGCCGGTGGTGGTGTGATGAAACGGAACGCTGGGTCGGGGGTGCGCCAACCAGGGCCATAAATCGCGGTCAGCATCTGCTCGGGTTCGGCCGGTGTGGGAAAAACGCGTCCGTTGATGGTCAGGGTCCGCAGCGGAAAGATGGTCACGTGGTCGCTGCGTTCCCGGGCGTGAAATGTTCCATAGAACCAGCCCTCAATGATGAAGTAGGTGAAGATGTCCAGGTAGAACCTGTCTGTCCCGTCCGCTCCGGGGAAGAGCAGTTGCAGGTGCCCGGCAGAATGTCGAGCCGTTTCGTAGCCTTGTGCGTGAAGTGCCCGTTCCAGATCGAAGCTCTCCAGCGCGATGTCAGAGGGGTTTTGGTGCGCGCTGAGGTAGGCCAGGTCGACATCGTCGTCACCGGGCATGATCTGCCCGTCCCGAACCGGCCCCAGGAGCGTGCCGCCGGTTACGAACAGCTGTTGGCCCCGGCGTCGCAGCCACTCCACGAGCTTGCAGGCCTCATCAAGGGCTTCGTCTATCAGGAAGGCGCGCTGGCCGTCAAAGTTCCGCGCGATTCGTCCCCACTTGTTGATGATCTGGGGAACTCCGGTGCCCGGTTCCACCAGCAGGAACTCATGGGGTGTTTCGTCGAAAGTTGCTGTTACGGTCGGGCATATCGGGACGCCGTCCTGCAGCACGCTCACCCTGGCCCAACCCGACAAGCGGCTTGTGAGGGCGGGTGGCCAGTCAATGACGACGGCACCCGGGCCAAGTTTGGTACCTTCGCCGGGGTGAATATTCCAGATGGTCCTGTCCCCCAGCAGGATGGAGAGTCTGGCACCATTGGGGATGGAAGGCCCTTCCAGGGCCAACGACAACTTGTCCACCTTGAGCCTGTGGCTGAAGCTGCCCGGCGCCTGTTTTCCAGCTGTTGGCACACCGCCGGCCAATGCATCAGCAGCGACCGGGTCATCAGCCAAGAGCCCCACCCGCCTTGCTTCAATGTCCCCGCTCATGGCTGCGTCACCAGTTCCGGATCCTTGGATGGGTCCACATAGGGCAGCCGGACGTCCACCACCTGTCCCGTCATGGACGAGGAGAGTACCTGGATACTGGCTCCGGCGACGACTGCCGCGGGCAGCAGGGACCCAGCGTCCTCCACCCCGAACGCCCGGGTCCTCATGGGCGTGGCAGTGCGGCTCGGGCTGATGCAATTCACACGGATTCCGTCCGAACTCCACTCGTCCGCCAGCGCCTGGGTGAGATTCACGATGGCCGCCTTGGTGGCCGAGTAGACCGTGTAATTGGCACGCCCGCGAGTGTAGGAACTGGAAGCAAAAAACGTCAGCGACCCCTTGCTCTCGGCCAGGTACTTTTGCGACTCCTGAGCCACGATGAAGGCCGCTGTAAGGTTCACCTCAACGTCGTGATGCAGCTGTTCATCAGACAGTTGGGCGAGCGGCCCAACGCTGAGAACACCGGCTGTGAGAATGACATGATCCAAACGTCCATGGGTTGCGGCTGCTGCAGCAATTGCTTGGGCAACACATTGTCGGTCCTCCACATAGGTTCCGCTGCCGGTGCGACTCTGTCCCACCACCCGGGCCCCTTCAGCTTCGAGCTGTTGGACCAGCTCCAGTCCTATGCCTGAACTCGCGCCGAATACCAGTACCGCGGACCCGCGGAGATCTTTGCGGCTCCCGTCGCAGATCATGCTCTTGTGCTTGAGCTGGAACAGCTTATCTGCAAGGTGAATGTCGATCGGCTGAGTGATCTTGATATTCGCCTCGTCGCCCTCAACCACGTAGATGGGGATGTCAGGGCAATACTTGAGGACGACTGAGCAGTCATCCGTTGCCGAAAAGTCCGGGTCCTGGGTTGCCCGTTCGTAGGCTCGCGCGATCACGGGCAGACGGAATGCCTGGGGCGTCTGGCCCCTTCGCAGCTTGGCCCGTGGAGGTACTGCCCGGATGAAGCTTTGGTCATCGACTTCGATGATGGTATCGGCCGATGGGATGGCGGTGTCGACGGCGGCGTAAATGTCCAGTGCCCGGATGCAGGCGACGATGATGTCGCCATCGAGCAAGGGGCGGACGGCGTCGTGGAAAATCACGTTGGCGTCTTTATCCGCAATGGCCGCCAAGGCGAGCCGGGATGTTTCGCTCCGGTCGACGCCGCCTGGAAGTATTGCTGTGAGTTTGGCGGTTTTGTTGGTAGACGCGCCTTCACAATGGCTACCCAGGAGCAGACTTTCGGCGCGCGGGATGTAGTCCGCGGCCATCATGACGAGGATCTCGTCCACCAGTTCACAGTGCTCGAACAACTCGACGGTGTATTCGAGGCTCGTGCGTCCGGCGATGGGGACAAACTGTTTGGGTATGTCCAGTCCCATACGGGCGCCGACACCGCCCGCCAGGATAACCGCGACGTTGCGGTGGCGGAGGCCGGACGGAGCGGGAAATTTCTGTTCCATAGCGTGTCCCTTTGATTGATCTGACGGCCTGGCGGACGACTGAAGAGCCGTTAGCGGCGACTGGCTGGGTTGACTCCGGTGGTCCCGGTGGCTGTGGAGATGGTGACGGAGGCGGCTTCGAGCCGCTGGCGGGTGTCTTCCGCCGTGACGTAGGAGTTCAGGCGGGGGTACTCACCCACCGGGACCACCGCCGCAACGAAAGTTCGTTTGTGAATCCGAATCAGGTTGAAAGAACGGGCACCGTTTAATCCCTGCATATGGCCCGATGGCAGAGCCAGGTCCTGCGTGTAGCTGGTCGACGACGCCACGGACACAGGGATACCGGCGAAACTGGAAAAGGCGGTGCAATGTGTATGGCCAGAGAGAATTCCGATCACGTCGCTTCCTTCCAGAACTCGTGCCAGGCGTTCCTGCTCCCGCAATTCCGACAGCACCGCGAGTTCCTGTACCGGTGGGACCGGCGGATGGTGGATCACCAGGAGGGTACCGTCCTTGGATATCGTCTCCAGTTCCCCGGCCAGCCAGTCCAACTGCTCCTCCCCGATTTCCCCGTGATGGTATCCGGGGGCAGACGAGTCCAACACCAGCACCCGCAGATCTCCGAGGTAGTAGCGTCGGTCCACCGGGCGGGCCTGCGGCTCTTCGTCCAAGAGAATCCTTTGAAAGCTCGTGCGTTCATCATGGTTGCCCATGGCCCAAATGAGCTGCGCGCTCAAGCTCTCCGCGTACCTCTGACAGATGGTCCGCAGACGCCGGTACGCTTCAGGAGCGCCCTTGTCCGTCAGGTCTCCTGAAAAGATCAGGGCTTCCGGTTTCAGCCCGCTGGTTTCAATCGATGCGAGGACTTCCACGAGTCCTTCGAACGGGTCCAGTTCCCCGTAAAGAAGACCCTGTGCCACAAAATGCGGATCGCTCAGGTGCACCAGCACATGGCTAGGCATTGCGTACTCGGACTGGAACGGAGCCATGGAAGCCCCTTTCAGCTGATACCCGTGGACGGAGTCACATCGGGAGGTTGCTGACGGGCCCTGCATGCCGTCGGAAGAACAACATAATAAGCAGACTTATCAATTTATGGGAAGAGCGACTTCCGGCGAAGAATTGCACTTGCCGCCAGACATCCTTTACACAAAGGCATAACGGCGAAATCGCAAGGCCGCCGAAGCACCGAGCCGTCAACCTCCCGGCCTTCAGTGAGCAAGGCGCCGGTGTATTGCAGCGACCTGAACCGTTTCGCAACCGCGAAAGTGGGCACTCCTACTACAACGGGGATAAACCCAAGCAACCTGCAGGTTCCTAACCATCAGCAAAGTCCGTCAAAGGGACGAGGGCAGAATCATGAGCACCGGCCTCTCCACGGCCCAAGGTAGCTTCAACACTGCTATGGGCCTTTGGCCACTGGTTCATATGCGCAGCTTTGAAGCCGTGAGTGGGCACAAAACCGATGACTGGCTCGTCCGGACAGTCTCCGGACTACTCCTGACGATTGGGCTGGAACAACTCCGTCACGCCTCAGGCACCGAAGGGGCCGCCTCAGCGAAACGTCTCGGCATCGGGACAGCCGCCACCCTTGCTGCCATCGACCTGATCTACGCAACCACGGGACGGATCAGGAAAATATACCTGTTGGACGCCGTCTTTGAGCTTTTCCTCATCATTGCATGGCTGCGGACACGCGAAACCACCGACCCCGCCAACGGCAAGCGACGGAACGATTAGAGGAGCACCTCGTGATAGACCGAAAACGCGGCAGCACCCTTCTGATGGCAGCCTCAAAAGGCGCAATATGCGGCTTGGCCGGGGTGGCGATCATGACCGCCGGAGAAAAGACCGAACAGGCCCTCACTCAGCGCAAGGATTCATACATACCGGCCCGAACTCTGTTGGCCCTCCTTGGAAGAACCCCGACGCAGGCGGACAAACCAGCGCCTTGGAACCACGTAATGCACTGGGGCACCGGGCTCCTGCTGGGCTCCCTCCGCGGCATCTGGGCTGCAACCGGGATCCGGGGTGGAGTCGCCAACATTCACCACACCGCCGTGAGACTGGCTTTCGACCAGACCTTGGAGAATGCCACTGGCATGGGATCTCCACCCATGACTTGGAGCCGGCAGGAGCAGCTCGTGGACGTACTCCACAAAACCATCTATTCACTGGTCACAGGCGTGGCCGCGGACCGCTGGATCCCAGGACGTCTCGAGTCCAGAAACGGAATCACCAGCCATTAGCACCAGCTCCCTGGCAGCTGCCTTTCAGCGCTTGGGGAGCGCGGTCAGTTGCGCCGGACCGCCGGGCGGCGATCTTGACGTCCCCTTCATAAGTGAACTAATCATAAGTAACCTTACAAATACCTGATCCCGACTGAAGGAGTGACCATGAGCGAGAAACCAGGCAATCAGACGCCTAACACGCCCGGGGTTAGCGAAACCGAATTGCGTGCAATGAAGGTCGATGAGCTGCGCCAGGAAGCCCGGGAGGAGAACATCAGCGGCGTTGCGGATATGCGTAAGGAGGAGTTGGTTGGCGAAGTGGCCGAAGCACGCTCCTCCGGAGAACAACGGAACCAGGACGGCCCTACCCCCGAGGGTGACTCGCTCGACGCCGGGCCGGACGGCGGAAAGATCCGGACCGGCGAGGCGTCCTCCAGCTCATTGAAGTATTCACAGGAGGTCACTTCCCCTGAGGACGAGCCCGAACGGGAAGGAAGGAGCCTGGTAACAACCCATCATGTAGTCATCAAGCAGTGGGCAGAGGAACGCGGCGGGGTGCCTGCTACCGTTGAAGGCACTGAACACGGGGATCACTTGGGCGTACTCCGTATTGATTTTCAAGACAAAGACAGCAACCTCCGGCGCGTGAGCTGGGAAGAATGGTTTAACACTTTCGATGCCCGCCGCCTGAACTTCATCTATCAGGAACAACGCTCCGATGGCAGCCAATCGAACTTCTTCCGGCTGGAAAACCCGGACCGGGAAGACGCCTAGACAAACGATGGCCGTCGCGCTGGTCCGTTGTGTCCAGTGAAGCCGTCGACGCCCCGCATAGCTGCGCATCCCGAACGGGACAAACTTTGCTGCTTACGGCTTCAGTGCCGGTTACGTCCCCTAATCCTGATTTGGCTGCGAGCTCGATAACCTCGTGGCGGCGCTTTTGTTTTCGTTGCCGCATGCCTAACCCCTGCACTGCCGCCCTGACAACTTTCCCCCGATCGGCAGTGAATCCGATTCTTCCCACGATAACGCTGGTCATCCGACGGAGCATGCGCCAAGATAGTAAGCATGCTGATCATTCCTCCCGGCGGGATGGTTGGTACCTACACACCGGGGCTCCCCTCCGCACGACGAGGAACCGCTGCGGGCAGGAGCGACTTTTCGAAGGGCGTAGAAATGGTCTTTTTTCACAGGCAGGAACTTCAATACAAATCCACCCCCGACAAGCCAGACGCTGTTTACGCGCGAAAGCTCCAAGAAGTGCTTGGCGGCCAATACGGCGAAATCACCGTGGCAATGCAGTACTCCTTCCAGGCATGGAATGCCCACATACCCGGCAAATACCGTGACATGCTGTTCGGCATCGGAGCCGAGGAATTCGGCCATGTTGAGATGCTCGCCGTCATGATCGCGCAACTGCTTGAAAAAGCACCCTTGGGCATCACCGATGACGCGGTACAAGCAGACCCCACCGTGGCCGCCGTCGTGGGTGGAACTGACGTCCAGTCCGCAATCGTGGCTGGCGCCGGCGTTCGTCCCGTGGACAGCAACGGCAACCCGTGGCAATCCAGTTACGTGACTGCCAGCGGGAATCTGCTGGCCGATTTCACGGCTAACGCCAACGCAGAAATGCAAGGCCGGATCCAGGTTGCCCGGCTTTACCACATGACCGATGACCACGGCGTGAGGGATATGCTCTCCTTCCTCCTCGCCAGGGACACCATGCACCAGAACCAGTGGATGGCAGCGGCTGCTGAACTGCGGGAATCCGGCGCAGAAGGACTTCCTGTCCCCAGCAACTTCCCCCTCAAAAAGGAAATGCGGGACGTCGCCTATGAGTACAGGAACTTCTCCGACGGCGCGGCGGCTGCGGAAGGCTCCTGGGCCCAGGGCCCCACACCCGACGGCCTCGGCGAGTTCAGTTACGTCGCAGAACCACCTGCGGGAGTTCCCATGCCCCCGCCAACGCACCCTGATTCCAGGTTCTACGGAACCACGGAGCTGCCGAACACCATGGAAAAGGTTGCCGGGAGGGTTCAGGACAAGCTGCGCAAGGAGTAATCGCGTCTACCGGGACTCACCGCGCGCCGTTTCCCACGCCCGCCGTGCGGAGGCGGCCGCGGCGCGGTCCGCTGATGTATTGGAACCCTTAGCAGATTCAGGGGGTCTGAGGTGCAGGAGTTGGGGACATCTGGGATCGCTGGCAACCAGCTACCGGTCAAGGGCAGGCTGGATGGCTTCGATGTACCTGCTTTCGTGATCCGCTTGCAGGATTTACTTGATGAGCACACGGACGTGTGCGACTTTTTCAGTGAACTGGTCACGCTTGTCGCGTCCGAGTTGTCACATCCCTCTGACGCTGTCTCGTGCGGAATCACTGTTGACCGACGGAAGAAGTCCGTCGCGATGGCCAACAGTGACGGCCGCGGCCACGATCTGAACGAACTGAGCAATGGCTTCAACGGTGGCCCTGCTCTGACCGCGATGCGCTCCGGTGCCGTGACGCACGTTCCTGATGTTGAGTCTGACAGGCGGTGGCCTGAGTATATGGACGCGGCAGAAGAAGCAGACGTGGGCTCTATCCTTGCTATCCCCTTGGAGCTCAAAGGCGCCGCCGCGGCTGGCGTCCTTACGCTTTACTCACCCCGTAGCCACGGGTTCAGCCAAGAACGCATCCTTGCCGCAGAACTGGTGGCGGACAAGGTAAGCAAGTCCCTGAGCCTGGTTTTGAAGTTGGCGCACCTGCTCGATATCCGCGACCATCTCACGGCCGCCTTGGAGTCGCGTACGACGATAGACACAGCAGTGGGCATCATCATGGCAGAGAACCGTTGCAGCCAGGAGGCGGCCCTCAAAATTCTGATGAGCGCTTCCAACCACCGCAACACGAAACTCTCAGTCGTGGCCCGGCAGGTCGTATCTCATGTCGCGGGAGACATCCACGTGTCATCAAAATTCGATGAATAGCCGTTGCTTGAAGGAACCGGTTGCTAGGAGTGGTCAGCCTGGCAATCCTGCCTTCAAATTCTCGGCGAGTCGCGCCAAACCCCAAAGCACAGCGGGCGGGTGCGCACCGTGGCGTGGAGATTGTCCGAACGCGGCTTTATCGGTTTAAGGAAGGCCCACTAGAGACAGCTGCTCGGCACCGTGTTGCGCTTAACGAGAGGTCCTTGACCCGGACAATGGCTCGCGGGATCCGGACCCATCCGCTCCGGGGACCGGCGGTCCGAGGTGCCCCGGCCTCCTGGAAGTGAACACTCACCCACAGACCCCCGAAACAACAATTCCAGCGGCGCCGGCACCCTTGTCCTCTCCAAGGGGCGGGCCGCTTGGCTTAGCCAGCCGAAAGGCGATTCACTGTCGCAGCTTCATCCTTAGCAAGGGTTCGGACAAGTACCTGAAGTTCCTCACAAAACCTGCCGTCCAAGAGGACATGGGCCAGGCCCTCACGCTCAGCTTCATTGACCCGTTCCAGCACCTCCACCCCGTGCCTCGTCATGGTGACGAGCTGGACCCGACCCACGCGCTGCAAGTCCACGCAGCTCCGGGCTTGGAGTTTGCTTAGGGTTGATCCCAAAGACTGGGCCCGGACACCCGACGCCTCTGCCAGCTCAGACTGGGTACAAGGTCCCATGCCGGCGAGGATCTGCAAGGCGATGGCCTCCGGATGGGTGATACCGATGGGATCCAGGTTTCGCGTTACTGCGCGTTCAAACATCCTTGCTGCCGTGGACAGCAGATGCGAAGCGGGCCACCGCTCAACCTCAGGCATGCCCCCATCATAGGCGGACGCCAAAAGCGCACGGACAGGCCTTCCAGAATCGGCGTCGTGCCTGTCGAATGACGACGTTGAACGCACGGACGATCGAGGCCAGCAAGAACCAAATGTTTCTGGGGTTTCGTGGCCAGCCCCGCGAAAGGCCAAATCCACTCGTCCCACTTCCTTGGAACCGGAACAGCATTGACGGGACAGCCTTTACGCGCTGACACTGGGCCAATGGCTAAAGAGGACGAAGCACAGGCTGTAGCAGCAGTTATCGACAGACTGGCCAGGAAATTTCCGGGCACTCCCAGAACCCAAGTTGAAGAGATCGTTAGCGAGGAATACACGGCCCTTTAGCGACCGCCCGATCCGCGACTATGTGCCCGTGCTGATCGAACGCGCAGCCAAGCTCCGACTCCGCAGCTATTACGGTTGCGCTACTGAGGCTCCCTGAGCCATGCAAGAGCGTCCGCCTTTGAGCTGAAGAAGCTGGTGGAGCATGGGGGCGCGCCGGTGTTGAGCTGATAATCAACCAGCACGCGGTCCACTGGCCCTGCTCCTAGCAAGGCGATCCTAGAAGCGGCACACGGCTGAGCGAAGACAGCGCGTGCTTCATGGCTGAGGAAGCTCGCTTCGGCTATCTCAACCAACAGCGGGTACCTTTCGCTGCCGGCGGCACGGTTTACCGCGTCCATGGCGGCTCGCGCGTGTTCGGCTTCGATGCGGGTTCCGGGATTCCACATCAGGTGCAGGATGGCCCCGCCCTCCAGCCGGACGGCAAAATCGAGCAGCTGGTCCTGACCAGTCATGGTTTTCCACCTATTTCTGTCATCGGGAAAGCATAAACAATAGCTGGTGGGATCTGGGTGGCGGCCCGCTGCAAGACCGGCCACCCAGTGCGCCTATGCTTCCGCCCAGACGTTTAAACCGTGGGGGCGATCCCTCAAGAATCGGGCAGGGAAAGCTCAAGATTTACTCAAGATCCCTTGCGATCAGGTTTCTATTGCTAATCGTCACCCATGGGTTGTCCGCGCTTACCGTCGTAGACTGGCGGGGACGTGACAGGGGGAGGTCATGACTTCACGCGGAAAATGCCTGGTTATCGAGGATGACGAGGATATCGCCGGACTGATCGAGGCAATCCTTACCGCTGCTGATTTTGACGTGCGGGTAGAGACAACAGGGACTGAAGGTCTCCTGGCCGCCGCCAGTGCTGAACTGACGCTGATCACCCTGGATCTAGGGCTCCCTGACATGGACGGCCGCGAAGTGGCTGGCTTACTGCGCGATGTCTCTAAAGCCCCGATTTTGATGATCACCGCATTTGCGGGAGTTGGGGACGAGCTGGACGGCTTTTCTGCCGGCGCGACTGCCTATCTTCCTAAACCGTTTCGGCCTACCCAACTCCGCAATCTGGTAGATCAACTTTGCCCGCGAGAAGTCCGGCTTGCACGGCCTGTAACCTCCTGAATCCCCGCTACCCTCAGGGGTACGAGATATTCCAGATGGTCCAAGGCATCCCGCTTCCGTGAAATCCGAATGGCGATAGCTGCATCTGGAAGTTGTTCTCTGACACTCCCAAAATCTAGGGGGCAGGGTGGGTTTCTGTCTGGGCGCGGATGCTCCAGGCTGACCAGTCCAGTGGGTGAACGGAGGGCCGGCCCAACAGGTATCCCTGCGCGGCGGCAATGTTCAGTTCGCTGATTTCTGCGAGTTCTTCGGCGTTTTCCACGCCGACTGCGATGACGTCGGCGCCGATCTCCCGGGCCACGGCAACGATGGCTTTGGCGCGAGTCAGTTGTCCTTGGCTGGATTCGATGCCTTCAATCAGGTGCCGGTCCAGTTTGATAATGTCCGGGCGCAGTTGTTCGATCCGCTCCATGGAGACCATGGCCGCCCCGGATGCACTAATGGCCATGCGGAGCCCCAGCGTGCGCAAGGGCCCCAAGCCCTCCTGACCGGTGTGGGGGCCAAGGGCTGCGAGGGTCCCGGTGAGTTCAACAATGATCCTGTCCGGGGCCAGGGGCGCTGCTGCGAGCAGGTTACGGACACGGGTATCACTGGAGGTTGCCGGTGTGAGGTTCAGGGCAACAGACATGTTCTCGGGAACGTCGTGCGCTGCGGTCAGGGCGCAGTGGAGGGCTGCGATCTCCAGCTCTGTGCCTAGCCCTGCTGCTGCGGCCTCGTTGAACCAGACGTCGGCGCTTGCGCCGTCTTCCCCGACGAACCTGGTCAGTGCTTCAACGCCTACAACATCACCGGTTGGCAGTGCGTGGACAGGTTGGAAGGCCGTCAAGAGAAACTTGTCTCCCAGGTATGACTGGATTCCTTGCTTCGCGTGGTGGCTGACTGGAACCGAGACGGTACGCGCTGCTTCAACGGATTCAAGGTGCAGGTGGGAGGATTCGAGCTGAACCGCGGCGGAGTGTGCCGCGCCGGCTGCTTTGCGGGTTTCGATCAGGTGCGCCAGAAGAGCCCCTTCGGGATCGTCGGGGTGTGCCTCAATCAAAGTACGGAGCTTGGCCCTGGCCGCTGCGCTGCGGGGTTCAGAGTCAGCCAGGATGGACGCGATGATCTCCTTCACCTGCTCACGCATAGTGCCCGCATCCGCCAACGACGATGCGCCGTTCTGGTCTGCGGACTCGGCAACGCTACGGGGTGAAAGAGAGCCCTCTTCTTGAGCCATCGACTATTCCTTTATGTGTACCCGCGTCGGACAAGCCAGACGGACGACCAAAGCTGTAAACCTACTGCGACAAGCTTTGTCAGATTTTACAAAGGAAATGACGTCCCTCCCATTGGCCCGGGGTGACCTCACCGCACAAGACAACACACCGGGCACGGTGACTCGGCTTCGGGCCTAACACGCCCCTGTCCCAGGGATCTGACTGGGGCGTGTCAGCCCCGGGTGCATCTGCCGCACAATGCTCTGCAGCTCCTCGCGCAGCCTGTCCGCGTCCACGTCTAGACCATCAAAGACGGTACGTTCCGAGGCATGGGCCTGATCCAGCAAAGCCTCGCCCTCGTCAGTGATGGAGACAAGAAAGCGCCGACGGTCGAACACGCCCCAACGACGCAGGACATATCCCCTGGACTCAAGCCGAAGTATGACCGGGCCGAGTGTTTGGACGCTTACTCGGACGCTGCGCGCGAGCCACGCCACCGTAGTGGGGCCGGAGGCCTGCAAGGCATCAAGCGCGATAACGGACGCCGGGGTCAATCCGAGTGCTCCGAGCTTCTGACTCCACATGTTCTCCACTAACCTGGCCGCCGTGAACAGCAGACGGCAGGTCAGCCAAACCTCTGCATCAGGCATATCCGCAGTATAGGATCTCACCGGTCACCGCCAGAGGGTACCGCACCGCACAGTTGCTGAGTTCCGCTCGGCGCTAGTAGTCGCTGAACGGGTTCGGGTCGTTGCCGTAAAAGCTCGTCTGATCAATCGTGCCGTCCAGATTCTTGATGATGTGTTCAACACCGTCCCGCCGGGCCGCGTCCCGCCCACGCTGTTGCTGCTCAGCTTTGGTCCCACCGACAGCGAAGGGTCGGTCCGAACCCTGACGTCGGCTTCTCCACTGCCCGTCTTGGTTGTAGGTCTCAATCCCTGGCTTCACCAAGATTTCCCTTCCGCCAGTTCGGTCCGCCCCTAAGGGGTGGTCTTCGTGCTGCTTTCACGGGGTGGGCGAAGCCGTCGTTCAAGCTGCGCTTCCGCAGCCTCACGGCGTTTACCCACGATCAGCAGCTGCTCCGTCACCGGATTATGGTGCGCCAAGGAAGCCATCGGACGGGAACTACTTTGGCCTTGTTCCCCTCCTGCTCCCAGACGCTCCGGTTTGTTCGTATCCATGATGTCTCGGTTCCTGGGTGCCGTTGGACCAGCCCTGGTTCCCACAGGGAGACTGCAGAGGAAACCGGGCCGGTACTTAATGATAAGCATCCTTATGATTGCCAAGCAAGAGGAGCATCCACCCCCCAGGCAAAGGGGCGCCGGCGTCAAACCTAGCCCCCGAAGCTCGGGCCAGATGAGGGATCAAGGCTGATGAAAGGTGCTGGTCAACACTGATAAGCAACCTTATTATCTATGTATGGGGACCGTCCCCGAGGCTCCATCCAGACTCGTGTAATGCGACTGAGGAGAACAAATGACCCCCACCCATAACCCCGCCCGGACCCACACCACGATTCAGCGGGCAGCGCAGATAGTAGGAGCGGTCTTTCTCCTTGTAGGGGTCTTCGGCTTCATCCCGGGGATCACCTCGAACTACGAGACCCTATCGTTCGCGGGCCACACCTCCGATGCCCTCCTGCTGGGCATTTTCCAGGTATCAATCCTGCATAACATCGTGCACCTGCTCTTCGGAGTAGCGGGAATCCTGATGGCCCGAACTGCGGGCCAGGCCCGGAACTACCTGGTAGGCGGCGGAGCCATTTACTTGGTTCTGTGGATCTACGGCCTGTTCATCGACCAGGAATCCACCGCGAACTTCGTTCCCGTCAACAACGCCGACAACTGGCTTCACTTGATCCTGGGTGTCGGCATGCTGGCCCTGGGCCTGGCCCTGAGCCGACGAACAGCGGCAGGACGAACTGCAACCACAACCGGCAGGTAAGCCCTTCGCACTTCTACGCCCTCACGGCACACATGAACCGTGGTGCAATCCGTGGACTTGGGCAGTGCTGAAAAGGAGGCATGAGTCGCTTCTCGAGGATTGCATGGCAGCCTCCGTTGGCACCGACAGCGGGGGTCCAGTAATGACGTGGTTTCACACCGTAGCTGCCTGCCGCCGTAGCAGGCCACCCGTTCAAAGGAGCCAGTATGTCTGAAGAAACGGAGCATTCAGAAGAGATAGAACCGGGTACGGGGCATCCCTCCCTGCCGCCCGAGGAACCGGAACTGCCACCGGATGAAGCACCAGAACCGCCGAATCCTGCTGAACCTGAAGTCATGCCAGGGACGGAACAGGAGGAAACTCCTGAATGACCCTCTTGATAAGAATCGGCTCCATCGATCACCTTAGGGGTGAAACTTGCGGGCTTGGACAGCGAATCTTCTGCACCTGGTGAGGAAGGAGCTAGCGTTGAACGGATCTGGCGAGCTTCCAAGTCACAACCAGCCCAAAGTTGTTCGTCACGATTGGGATAAACAACTCGATGCATACGTTTACTTCGTCCAGCAGCACAACCGGACTCCCTCTCAATATGCCAAGGATCCGGCCGAACGATCCCTGGACTCGTGGCTCAAGAATCAAAAGTCCTCACTGCGGAGCGGATTGCTCCTGCCCGAGCGGGTGGCCAAGCTTGGCAGGTTGTTGCCGCGATGGAGCTCTCCCCATCGGCTGCGCCCAAGTTGGGATGAGACTTTGGCCCACGTCATTGAATTCACGGAATCCCGCGGAAGATGGCCATCGGCTGCGTCACACGATGATGACGAGCGAAGCCTCGCGAACTGGCTCTACCGCCAAGCGGCAGCCCGAACGCAGCCCGTGACCGTAAGCACGCAGAACGAATGGACAAGCTGTCAAAGGCGTTGCCGGGCTGGCGCCGGAGATCCCCTGCTGGCCACGACCGCCGGGGCGCCCGTCTGGAACAGTTGCTGGAGCACGTGCGCACACACGATCGGCTCCCCGTTATGGGGCCCTCCAGCTCGCCAGCGGAGTACGCGTTGGGTAAATGGCTAGCAGTCCAGCGACATGGCCTGAAGAAGGGGCAACTGTCTACAGAACGTAAGGCACGGCTCGACGAGCTCGTTCCTGCCTGGCACCGAGATTAGCTTTCCTCACCATGGAGCACCTGAATAGTTTTGTGCTTGGCCTCAGCCCTCCTGCCGCTTGGTGTCCTAGAAGGTAGGTCCGAGCCAACCGCATAAGGTGCCCTAGCTCAGCGCCCAAACGTGAGTTGACGAGATTTCAGAGAGTGGTTATATTTTTTTCTCGTAAGAAAAAGAGAACGGAAGTTCCCCCGCTTGAAGTAGCTACAGTTTCGCCTCGCTTTCCAGCACCCCACTGAAAAACGGTAGCTTCCAAGTTTCAACCGCCGTCTACAGGGCACCCGCAACCGACCTTATGGTTAGGGCTGCGCAAACCACCACGGCATCCAAACCTTGCAGCACCGTACAGAAGGCCGCACAGGCGATCATCGACGGGGCAGGCACTCGCAGCCAGAAGTTCGACAATCTCCGTAGCGCGATTACTGCCAATCCTGGGGCCCATCGGCGTGTCTGGGACGTCATAGCCGAATCGCGGTTCAAGGCCCGGCCGAACAATGGTAACCAATATCTCACTCAGACCCCCGCCCAACGTCCTAAAATAGGCCGGGATCCTGTTCAAACACAGTGGATGCTTCAGGAGATAACCAGGCTGCAGGCTCTTGGGGCAACAAACTTCCGAATAAATCAAAAGCAAGTCAACGTGATGGGGAAGCTCGTCGGAAACAACAGGCCTGATCTCCAGTACGACCTCAACGACTTGCACTTCGCCGTGGAGCTCGACAAGCCTCTGAAGTCCGGTTCAACCGAAAGTGTTCGCGGTCTACCTCACTTCTTGAGGATCCTAGCCAACGATCCCTCTCTAAGTAAGGCGCAACTACGAATTGAGACTGTAGGAAACCCTTGAGAATCTGTAACGTCAAACTTGCTGAAACGTACACAAATGGGAATGGATTGGAATGATGTCTCCTCGACTGAACCAAGGTGACAACCTGGCCCACCAGCTGCTGTTCGGCAACGCGTGGGCGCCGTTGACAAATACCATCGGCTTCATCAATGCACCACTGGACGAAGCGGCAAGCATATGGCGGAATTGGGATGAAACAAGACCCCACGATGCTAGAACGTCAGTAAGCCTGGAAGGGCTCGAAGGAACCCTGCCAGAACTCCTATCTACGCTGGTGCCTCTTGGAACCGGAAACCGAAAGCTGTTCTTGGAAACCTCCGACCCGCATTGGACCGCCGTCCTGGACAATTCGGCTAACGGCGCGGACCTCAGCTCGGGACTGAAAGTCCAGTACGCCCAACAACGTGATATTAGGACGGTGAGCGTCAAGGAAGTCCCGCACACCCTGGACAAGAAGAGCTACCAGCAGCATCGAGGCCGATACGGACTCCGGGAAATGATGGTCTGGGGACCTGGAGACTTTGTCCGAGGTATAGGACTGGTAAATGAAGATAGATGGGTCTTTTGGAGCGGCGGGGACCCGCTGCCATTTGAGAACTCTTCTGCCTACGAAAACCCTAGGAAGCACGAACGGTTCACACATGAGATGCTAGTGACTTACTGTCAAAACCTAGGACTAGATCCGTTCAACGAAGACTTCTACGCACCAAACGGTAGGGGCATCGTTGTGGAGACACACGTCAAGCAACCCCTGTTGAAACTGTCTCTTAGCGAAGCGCGGGCGGGCTATGAAGATCGTGACGTTCCTTCGTCAGTATGAGGCGTTTCCATCCCGCCCTGTGTGTAGAGCCAGCATTCTGCTCTGACGAGAGTTTGCACGTAAGGAGACGTTCTCCTTCAAAATCTAAGGCGCTAAGGGAAGCGACGCAGCTGACAGTGACTTTCCAAAGACAGGGAAACAACGCGTGCCGGTTCGAATGACAAAGGGTGACAAGCTCGCGGCCGAGTTGTTGCTGGGTAGCCGGTGGGCACCGGTAACGAACACGCTGTCGTTCATCAATGCGCCGTTGGAGCAAGCTGCCCAGGTCTGGCATGACTGTTACGCCTCCAGTTATCCCAAATGGAACATCGTCCAGACCGAGCACACCGGCACGGTGGAAGAACATTTCAGCAGACTGCTGCCATTGGCAGCCGGCGCCAAGACGCTGTTCCTGGAGACCCTAAATCCGGACTGGACTCTTGCGGTGAACAATAACGCCTACACGGGACCGGATTTGAGCTCCATGTTGACGGTGGAGTACGCGCAGAACCGCGGAATCAGGTCCGTGATCGTAATGGAGGTCCCTCACACCCTCGACCGTAAAACGTACTCCCAGTGGCGGGGCCGATACGGTGGACGACGCTTCATCGTGCTCGGGCCGGGTAAGGCCAAAACGGGTGTCTTCCTGGTTAACGAGGACAAATGGGTCTTCTCAAGGGGCGGCGAAGTCCTCGATTTCGAGGACACCAAGGCATATGACTCCCCCAGGGCAACGGATCGATTCACCCACGAGATGCTCGTCGACTACTGTCGGCATCTCGGCCTGGACCCTTACAACGAAAACTTCTACGTCCCCAATGGACGCGGAATCATGGTGGGCCCTCTCAGCGAATCAACCGGCTACACGCTCGCTGAAGCACGCGCCGGAACTGAAGACCGCGACGTCCCGAGAACTGACCGTGAGCTGTAGGGTCTCCCCGATCCTCTAGTCCCACCACAGCTCAACGATGGGGCTGTTGTTCGGGCCGGTGGTGAGGACGGTGACTTCGTCGCAGGCCTGCTGCAGTTCTGTTGCGATGCGGGGCAGGTCCGGGACGGTCAGGACCATGGTGGCGTTGTTCGTGTCCGAGAGGTGCAACGGCACTGCACCTGCAAGGCGGTTCCACCGGCGCAGGAGCACCGCCAGTTCCGTTCGGGTGCCGAGGTTGTCAGCTCCCTCCCATTCGACGGCGTGAACAACGTCGCCTGGGCTCTCGACTTCGACGGCAATCAGGTTGCCTACGCCAATGCTGACCACTGGCGCGTCCAAGGGCAGGACCACTGGCTCGGGTGCGCTGTCGAGGCCCTCGCTTGCGTCGGCGTCGACCGTGTATTCGTGCAGTGCTTGCTTCTCGGCGTCAGCGTCAAAGAGGTCTGGGAGTTCTTCGGACTCGGGACCTTGCTCATCCCACTCCTCGGCAAGCTCCTCTGGATCGGAGGGCTCTACCCCGTAGGCGATAACATGCCAGCCCGGCAGCTTCCCCGTCAGCTCTACTTGAACCTGCCACAACTGGGTACCGGTCAGCTCAGGCCCCCAAATGAGAGCATGCGCCCCTGAAGGCGTCACTGCAGCTACCGCCGACGGCAAACCTCGTCCGTCAAGGAATTCCTGGACTTCATCCGTAGTAGTCAAAACTTCTCGTTCCTTTTGCAGAAAGCCCAACTCGGCGGTCACCACCCGTGTGCGGCCGAAGCATCAAGCGTACATAGAACCCAGGCCAGGGACGTTACTCAAAACTGCTCCATGCCCGTCCATACAAGCTCTGCCAGACGCCAGCCTCTGCCTAAAATTCTCTCCCCAGAGGCAATCACGAATCCCCTGCCGCGAAGAGCATCGGCAAAGACATCCTCTGGGACACGTACGTCCGTTACTCAGGAGTCCAAGCTCAGGTAGCGGTATACGGTGGCGCGGCTGGCGCCGATGATCTTTCCGATATCGGCTGGCTTGAGTCCGCGGGCTTTCAGTTCTTGGGCGCGCTTGACCTTCTCGTGATCAGTGGTGACTTCCCGCCGACCTGCTTTGCGTCCGTGGGCAGCTGCGGCGGCCATGCCGGCCTTGGTGCGTTCGGATAGTTGGTCTCGTTCGAGCTGGGCGAAAGCGGAAATGATGGTGACCATCGCCTGGGCCATCGCTCCCCCGACCTCGCTGGCCGGATCAGTGGCAATTCCATCCCGAAGCGAACGGAATTTGATGCCTCGGGATTTGAAATCATCCAAGAGCTCGAGGAGGTGGCGGGTGTTGCGTCCCAACCGGTCCAGCTTCCACACCACGACTTCATCCCCTGGGCCAAGACGGTCGAACATCCGGTCCAATTCTGGACGGCTCACCCTGGTCCCGCTTATCCCCTGGTCTTTATAGATCCGCTCGCACCCAGCAGCTTCCAGTTCGCGGATCTGCAAATCAGTGTTCTGGTCAGCCAGACTGACGCGAGCGTATCCAAGGCGTGCCATCACTTCTCCGGATCTTATTAAAGGACAAATATGAGTGATATTGAGAATACTCTGGTGAGACACATTGTTGGGACAGGCGGCGTGCCGGAAATCCGCGAGCCTAAGTCGCCGACCATCCCCGGGCCAGTGGTTCCCATCAAAGGATCCATTGATGCGACGGCCATAACGACACTAAATGTTGCAGAACTCCCCGGCCGTTCAGTTCACCAGTGCAGGTCTACGCACATGTCCTAGGTTGACCAACATGGCGGAACGTCGAATTGGGTTTCATTGGCAGGGTGGGCCGTTGTTCCGGGTTATGTCCGACGTGGTCCGATGATCGGAAGGCCCGCCGTCGGGAAGATGCTGGGGAAGATCGACGGCGGCGGGACGGGTACGGTGTCCAACGGAACAGGGCCCACGCTCAACCTCGATTGCAGAAGAAGCAGTAGCAAGTTACGCTTGCGCGTTCCGCTGAGGACCGCCCATAGGATAAACAAAAGTGCAGGTCAGAAAGGTTTGGTGTGGGGGAACAATCCGGTAACAGTAGCGCCCGGAAAGCACACCGCACCGAACTATGGCGGGCATTTGCCGTGCCGGCAGTCATTGGCTTAGCCGTACTGGGCATTGCAGGAGTGAACTTCGCCAATGGCCTCGCCGAGAAGAAAACGCAGACTGATTCGGCCCTAAAGGTTTGCGAGGTGCTCCCCCGGGCCGGGCTTGTGCCCGATACTGGTGCCCTCTTAGGTGTGAACCTGGACTGGCACGCCAAACCGCTGGCCACCTTCGCCAAAGACCTGGGCCACAAACCTGCCGTCAGTGTCTCGTTCACAGGCTTCCCGCTGACCATAAAGGACAAGTACGACCTGCGGCGGGCCGTTGAGCAAATCCGGGCCGACGGGCACATGATGCTCCTGACCTTGGAACCTCACGAGGGGCTCTCGACCGTGACGGACGAAACGGCTGCGGCCTTGGCGAAAGACCTCGCCTCGTTCAATGCCAATGGCGTCCCGGTCATCGTCCGGTTCGCCCACGAAATGAATGGCTCCTGGTACGCCTGGTCGCAGCAGCCCCACCAGTACGTCGCTGCCTTCCAGACATTGGCGCAGGCCGTGCATGACCACGCACCAGGATCAGCCATGATGTGGGCACCAAACTACGGCGGCGGTTACCCCTTCTCCGGCGGACAGTTCGAAGCCAAACCAGGCACCCCGGAATTCGCGGCCCTTGACACCACTGGTGACGGGGTCCTCACGATGAATGATGATGCCTACGCCGCCTACTACCCCGGCGACGAAGCGGTGGACTGGGTCGGCATGTCGCTATACCACTGGGGCAGCACCTACCCGTGGGGCGAAAACGAACTCCCTGAGGCTAATAAGTTCGCCGATCAGATCACCGGGAATTATGTCGGGGCCAACGGCGATGACAGCCTGCTTCCGGACTTCTACGGCATATACGGTGCCCAGCATGGCAAGCCGCTCGCTATCCCCGAAACAGCAGCCCTGTTCGCCCCGGCGGCCGGCGGGGAAGCTGAGCAGACCATCAAGGAAGCATGGTGGAACCAGCTCTTCGACCCCACAACACATCAGCGGTTCCCGCAGCTGAAGATGATCAACTGGTTCGAATGGGACAAGACAGAAGCTGAAGTCAAAGGCCGTGTGGACTGGACCGTGAACAATACCCCGGCATTGCGGGACGCGTTCACCGCGGCAATGCCGGAGTGGCTCCGGTACGGTCCCGAACACTCCTGCAAACCACGTACCTAGCCGCAGGGTTCCGCGGGCGGAACCTGCCTAAACCACAACCCACCCCAGCAAATCACGAGAAATGAACATGGAACTTCTTGACGCCCACACTGTTGTGATCTCCGCCGTACTCCTGGTGCACATCGCAGGGGTGATGATCGTAGCCGCCTCAATTGCAGGCTTGATGATCTCACTCTTCATTGTCGTGCTGGCTGTCCACTTCATCCGAACTACGTGGGAACTGACCCAGAACTGGCGTAGCAACGAAGGATTCAGCGGCGGCCTCAGAAAGGTTCTTGACTCCTTGCCGGCGAGGGCCCTGACGCCGCGACCTCTGAGGGTGGTGGCACGGCAGAGAATTAGCCAGCTGTCACCGTTGAAGCCTCAGCCACGGTCCAGCTCAGAGGGTCCCTAGAGTTTGTCCGGCACACCAATCTCGGGCCTCCCGTTTCCTTGGAACGGGAACACCTTTGGTGGGAGAAGCCATCCGTTCCACGTCCGTAAATCCCGTCATGGCCGTGGCGGTCTTGAATGCTAGTAGCCGACCTCAACCTCAAAGTCGCTTTTGGGGCGGCCTGTTAGTCCCGCTGCGGCTTCGCTAACGGCCTCAGGGATTTCGCCGACCCTTTTAACTGCGACTTCTAGTTGTGGCATCTCCACTACCTGAAGCTCCATACGGCCATCTGTTGCCTTCCGAACTATGACCGTCAGTTTCATAGTCCCCTCCGATTCCGTCCTCAGGCTAGTGCTTGAAACATGACCGCCCCGATACGCCTTTCCTCCCCCTGGGGTGGAGGAAAGGGCTGCTCCCCTGCTGCTTTGGTTATCGGGACCCAAGTGTCGCGCGGTTAGAAATCCCTATCCATAGACCCCGCTTCGGTCAGCGGCGCCAGCGAGCAGGCAACTCCCGCAGGAGAACTGACGGCCGACGTCGGTGTCCAGACCATGTTGGCTGCTGCACCTGACGTCCTAACACCGGCACTGCCACTGGCCGCGCTACCGAGAACCACGGTGACTACCGTGCGGGGAATTCCACCCACTGTTTCGGTTGCAGCGGTCATGGTGGCGTTGAACACCACGGTCTTGCGGTTCTTGGCGTAGTTCTGCTTCAGGTTCACTGAGCCGAGGTTGACGCTGCTCCCGGCCCGTTGCACGTCGAGGGCATCCTGCCCATTGCCCAGGCCGAGCAGGTTGCCGTCCCTCAATCGAACTGTCACAGGCAGGGACGCGCCGGCCCAGCCCGGGGTGACAGTAGCCAGACTGACTTGCTGGCTGTAGACGAAGCTCATGGAGTCGCCGGGTTCCAGCCTTCCCTGAATGGCTCCACCATTTGTGGTTCGGATGTCGGCCGCACGGAGCGGACTGTTATCCACCCTCCTGGCAGCCACCGTTGCGGAAATGGTTTCCTTCCCGTTGCGGTCAGTGAGTACCGCCCTTAGGTCGTAGGTCCCGTCGGCGTAAGCGGTGGTGTTCCAACTGCAACCGTAGGGCGCAGCGGCAATGGTGCAGAGCGTGCTCCAGCTTGTTGTCCCGGCGGGCGCAACTTGGATCCGAAGAGAAGCCACCCCGGCAGTCGAGTTCGCCGCCGCCGTCAGAGGAACAGTACCCGTGACATACGCGCCGGGATCCTCCACGGAGACCGATGCCACTGTGTTGTCGACGGTTCTACTCAGGGTCGCGGAGGTAGCACTGTTTCCCGCGGCATCAACACTGATGGCCCTGAAGGAGTAGCTGCCGTCGGCCACCGTGGTGGTGTCGAAGCGGCAAGAGTAGGGGCTCTCCGTTAGGGCGCAAACGGTGGTCCAGGTGCTTGTCCCGGTGCGGGCGTACTGAAGGCTGACTTGGGCCACGCCGGAGTGGGCATCCGTGGACGTGGCGGCCAAGGTACGCACGCCACTGAGTGGCGTTCCCGGGTCCGTCATGGTCACTGCGGGAGCCAGGTTATCCACGGTGATGTCCGTGACCACGGCCGAATACGTGGTGGTGAGACCCGCGACAGCAACCGCCCGGAGATCGTAGGTTTCATTCGTTGTGAAGGCTGTGTTCCACGTGCAGTTATACGGAGCCGTGACATAAAGGCATAGAGTGCTCCACTTGTTCGCCCCTGCCAAGGAGTACTCAACCCGCACACTGTATAGCGTGTTAGCGGCACCCAGGAGGCTGGTGGACAGAGGAACGATGCCGCGAACCGCTTCGGCCGGGCTAGCCAGGACCACCAGCAGGTTGTTGGCGACAGTTGTGGCCCGTAGGGCGGTAAGAGAGGTGAGCCCGGCGTTATCCGTAGCCCGCGCGCGGAGGCTGTAACCGCCATCGGGCACAGATTTGGTATTCCACTGGCAGGTGACCGTGGAGCTGGCCCCTGAACAGATGCTGGTCCAGGTGGTTGTACCGTCGCGAAGGTACTCGACGTCGATGCTCCGGATGCCTGACTCTGCGTCCTGCGCGGTGGCCGAGGTGGCAACGGTGTCTTTGACCGAGGCGCCGGGGTCCGCGAGCGTTACGGTGGGCGGGTTCCAATCCGGGGAGGCCGCCCAACTGTTCGCGGATGTGGACGTGACCGAAGTGAAGGCGGCGGCGGACGTACCAGCCGTGGCGCCAAGGATCACCAGGACGGCAATGACGGCGGCGAGGACGAACGCCGCGGCACCCTTGATGCGCGGGTTGGCCCAGAGGCCGGGTCCGGCAGCGGGGGGCACCGCAGCGGGGGGCACCGCAGCGGTGGGTCCGGCAGCGGTGGGTCCGGCAGCGGTGGGTCCGACCCCGACGGCGGAAGGTCGCCGTCGGCTGTTCCGCTGGGGACTGTTGTGCTGTGGGCGGCGTGTTCGGGTTTCGCCTGCGGAGCCGCCCACATAGATGGCGCAGATGACGGCGAGAAGCGTTCCCACAGACCAAATGGCGATCTGCGGGAACGTCCCATGAGAGATCCAGAGTCCCGGCAAGCCGACCATAGGCACCAAGATGCGGGCCCTGCCGCTGATCTGCTCGCGCTTCATCGGCGTGCTGTCCACGTCCATGTTGGCGTCGCCGGCTGTCACGTAGGTGCCGTCATCGTTGGCATCGACCACGCGATGGAGCCTTGTTTTTGCTGTTCCGTCGGGTTCAGCTTCGGCTGGACTGAGGTAGGCCACCACGCCACCCACCGGGACTGGTTCGTCGTCGGAAAGTTCAGAGGTGAGGACCACATCGCCGGGGCTGATGTGCGGCTCCATGGAACCGCTTTGCACCACACTCCCGCTCCAACCGAAGAGAGCTGGAAAGAGAGCGATCACCGCCAGGCTCAGCGAAATGCCGAGATAAACCCTGGCGACAATGCCCACGACGAAAGGAACCCATCCCTCAGCAGAGAACAGGGCCGATCCGGCGCTGTCCTTGGTGTCCAATCCCACGTGGCAGCAAAGAGTCCAATCAGCCTACGGAGTAGGCGCGGTGTCCGACTGCAGTTCCCACACAAGGTCGATGCCCACGCGTGCTCCTTGTAGCGCGTTGACCTGTTCCTGGGTCATTCCGGTGGTGTCGAAACGCCATGTGCCCCGGTAGCTTTGGGTCTCTCCGGGCGTGCCCGCTGTCTCCCAGGAGGAACCGCCCGTGGCGAAGTCGCGGTTTTGGACTGCCAGTGTGGAAAGGGGAAGCTCCGGCACCGTGTTGGCTATGGGAGTGAAACCGGTGCAGTCATTGAAGGAGCCGCCCGTTCCCTGCTCCAGATCGAAGAAAATGCGGTCTTCGAGACCGCGGTCCGCGATCAGATTCTGCGTATAGGCACGAACTTCACCGGCCACATTCGCATTCGACGTCACCACAATGCATTTCTGGCCGGTTTGGCCCGGCACAATGTTTTCAACGGTGAATGCCGCGGCACCAAGGTCATCGTCAGTCAACGTGACACTGCCGGTGCTCCAAGCGCTTCCCGAGTTACGAGTGGTCGCCGTGAATGCGGCCTGCGAGCCCTGCCAGACCATTGCTCCGGCAATAAGTATTGCAATAGGCCCAGCCGTGAAGGCCGCAATGGCCCTGGTACGTGAGGAAGGGGTTTTCATGATGCGAATCCTTTGCTTGAGACCGGTCCGAGGCCGCACGCTGGGAAGCATCGAGACCAGGCACCCCATTCACTGCGTAACGACGACTACAGACTAGCCGCTCCAAACACGTAACTCCACAAACATAGGAAAAGCATTGACAATGATAGTCGTATTACGTAAGAGCGACGGAGAAATGTTGCCCTGAGAAAGCAGAAGGAAGGGGTAGTGCAGACCGACGGAACGATGATGACAGACAACTGTCTCGTGCGCCGTGGTGCCCGATTCGATGCCGTCTGAGATTGACTGAGCTCCACTCCCCTGCCCAGCAAGATATCCGGTGTTCAGCACGTCAATTACGGACCCAAGCGGTCCACGCGCCACACCACGATCGTGTCCCCACTCTCGGCACAACCAAGCAGCTTCTTCATCCTGGGTCGTTCAACTGCGGCCCTGCTCCCCGACGTTACATCAGCAAAAACCTCGCTCTTCTGCACTCCAGCGGACAGGAGCGAGTCCAACTGCACTGCGCATCCTGGGCTGCAGTACTTACTCTTGTGTACCTGAGTAACATCATCAGCTCATCTAGCCTTGAAAAGGGTCGCCTATCACGTCAGCTAAGACACTTCATGGTGAGGCAACTTAACGAGACACCGAGATTCGCGATGGCCCGGACGAACCAAACGTTCCAAGCGCGGCTCCCACTGATGTCTCATAAACCTTTAGCTTTCCACGACACACGCTGACGGTTGATGAAACCACGAGCTCCTTGCCCTAAACGCCATGAGACGATCCACCCATGGATGCGAAGGAGCTGGCTTTCTGGGCGCTGATCGGAACTGGCCTGAGCCTGACGATCGCTGTGTCCGCCTTGACCGTAGCGATCCTGGATTGGCATCAGATCGGTCGAGAAGAGCCTTGGAATCTCGTCAAGGTTCGGGACGAAATTTGGGTGCTGGAGCGAGTGCATCGCTCACCTGTTGTGATCACATGCCTCCTCAACTTTCACGGGGGCGAAGTAAAGGTACTCAATGATGCCGGAGCGCCAGTGGCGCTCTTTCGGCGGGGCACAAAGGAAGTCCTCCGCATAGCCCCGACCGTGGGGACTGCTTTGACGGTCTTCTACCGACCTTATCCATGGGGACTCAGGGTGTGGGACCGTTTGCGCCGAACCCAACGAGTGAATCACATACGCGAGTGGGGCAATCCCCCAGACGTAGATTCCACCAAGCAGTGGTCCACGCCGATCTACTGACATCAACCATGGGAAAGAGACCGGAAGCATTCGAACCCTGATCGTCATCAGCCGCTGGCGTTATTTCTCGTCAAAGAATCCCTGCTGGGATCTTTTTCTACTGGAATCTGGACGGGAAGTCTAGGGTCGCTGTCAGGATATCCTGACGGCAAACAACAGTAGGGAACTAGCAGTGCAGTGGGACTTAGGCGACGGCCGCCACGAGGGTAAGGCCTGTATGGTCGTTCCAGACGGACGACTGTCCAATGAAGTGGGAGGGCTTGGCGTTCTCGTTCCAGGCATAACGGGAACGTTTCCAAGAGACACCCAGAAGCGCGACCATGAAGTTGTCAATGACGACGAGGTCGTTGGATGGCGTGCTTCATGTAGCTGTGGGTGGAAGGGCAGGTTCTGGAGGAGGGTTGCGACCAAGTTGGAAGCTAATCACGATGGCCACAGTGCATACGTCCCCTTTTTGGGATTCGCCACTCCCCCGGTCTCGGCCGAAGATGCAATGAAAGTCGAGTGGCGGACTCACGCTGAAGCGTCATCGGCGGTCGATGAATTGCTGGCTGCCCAAAAGACCCTTCGGGCTGCCAAAGCAAGGCTGGACAACGCCGTGAGCAAGAGCCGCATGCTAGGACTTCCTTGGTCAACAATTGCTTCCACCCTGGGGATCACGCGGCAGTCCGCTCACGCCAGATGGAGAAAGATAGACCCCTAATCCCAACGGGATTCCGCCCATGGCAAAGACGTGCTTGTTTCACACCTATGAGTTAAGGAAACCCTACCGACGACCTGACGGCGCCATAACGCGTGCCATAACAACTATGGGAATGCATGCTTGTCGCCTAACGTGATGGCTTACTTCGCATGGGCCCGTTCTGTCAATCCGCTGATTCCAGATGGCACCCGATCTTGCCCGCCAGTCCCAGTCAGAACTCTCCCGGACAGCCACCATTGACGCACTCCCCAAGCATTGCTTGATTGGCCATTCGGGCGAAAACGACCCCTCATGCCATAACCAACGCCATAATTACTATTAGAACACGAGCCTTGTCCCAAACCTCAACCTCCATGGTTGTCCAGAGAGGACCTCCGGTGACGCCATCAACAATGCAATCAACGTTTGCCCCCACTAACCCCAACATGGAAAGCGACGCGAGTGGACTAACGGTATAAGCAGCAAAGAAACTAATGGACTTCATTGTCGGTACACCAGTGCACAGACGCATTGGTGCATCAATAAACTGGACCATGTGCCGCACAATCCTGTCTCCCACATACCCTGCCGTCCGAACACAGGCAGGAGATATGGCATGACGGTCTATATGACGAAAAATAATGAAACACGCGTGTGTCACTGCGATGCTCAACAGGATGGCACACATAGAGTGGAAGGTAGAGTGCCAGACCAGTAGGAGAGTTGGAACAAATGCCACGAGCGTCGCTGCAAGCACCGGCAAACCTCACACAGAATCGAGCACGTGCAATCGAACGTGTAATCTCTTTCGCCAACGGAAAGGGGGGAGTGGGCAAAACAACTACTGCTGCCAACGTCGGTGGCTACGTGGCACTTGCAGGCTCAAGAGTCCTAATGGTGGACTTAGACCCTCAGGGGGATCTGGCCCGAGATCTTGGATATGAGAGACAAAACGGGCGCGAGCTGTTCCAAGCGCTGATCGCAGGAACCGCTCCGCTCATCCTTCACAACGTGCGAGAAAACCTCGACGTTATACCCGGTGGGCAAGAACTGGAAGACATCCAGGGGCTGATGGTTTCCCGTTCCAGCCGCTCGGACGCAGCCGATTTCGGTGACATGCTCTACGCAGTGTTGGCGCCGTTGGCCGACGACTACGACCTTATCCTGATCGATACGCCACCGGGGGAGAGGGTGTTGGTCGAGGGAGCATTCGCCATCTCAAGTGCTGTCGTGATTCCAACGAAGTCTGATGACGCCAGCATTGACGGGGTAGAGCGGATCGCGCGGAGATTTATGGCCGTGCGGGACCGGAATCCCTCGCTCCAGCTAGCCGGCATTGTGCTCTTTGGGGTCGGGCCACGGTCGATGAGACTTGAGCGCAGTGTAAGAGACACCCTCACTGAGATGCTCGGAGAAGTAGCCCCGGTGTTCGAAACAAGGATCCGGAGTCTTGAGAGCGCAAGTGCAGACGCACGGCGCAAAGGGTTGCTCTTCCACGAACTTGAAGGAGCAGTTACAGATGCTCAAAAGAAGCGCTTAAAGGCACTTCGTGCGGGGGAGAAGCCCAAAGATGGTTTCTTTTCCCGCAATGCTGGGGGACTAGCTGAAGAGTTCGAGCAGTTGACAGGCGAAATCCTGGCACGATTGAACACGATCGAAAGTGAGGAGCTCGCATGAGCAGCAACCGGCCAAACCTCGCAAACGCATTCGCACCCTCAGCACCTCGTGGCGCAAAGCTCGAAGGAATGCTCGCTCCAAAGCGGCGGAAAGCACCAGATGCGCCAGAAATTCTTGACCGTTCTTCGGAATCGACGCGCATATCGGTCGTTCCTGAACTAGCGCAGGAGTCCGAGTCAACCGCTCCTCCCTCCGATTCGACGCCAACAGATCCTATCGGTGCGGCTGGGGGATTGAACCAGTTCCAAGAACCGATCTCCAGTGCGAACAAGGTGAACAAAGCCCAGGCCAGGGAACGCAAGAAGGTCTCGTCAAGTTCAGACACAAAGGCCTCTGAAACCGTTCTGGGCGCCCTGCGCAATGTGGGCGTTTATCTGGCCCCGGACCTCTTAGCCACTGTGAAAGAAGCTCTGCACTCACAGCGAACAACCTACGCAGATCTTCTTTTGGACGCCTTCGACTCTGTATCAGAGGCGAGCATCGCTAAAGAGTTCAGACCTGAATCTACTCCGTCACTGTCTGGCATGCCCCGGCGAGTGCCGCGCCGACGCGGGGAGGCCGGCATTCAGATTCAAGTGCGACTCGACGGGCATCAGACTGCGTGGCTTGATGAGAAAGTCGTCGAGTTCAATGCGCCGTCCAGGAGTGCACTCGTTTCCACGGTCTACAGGCTCCATCTCAACGCCTAGCTTTAGGGCCGGTCGGGCAGGGACCATGCAACACTCCCATCCGCCGGCCCTCGCTTGTATCCAGCTTAACTAATGGCATGCATTCCAATGGGATTTATGGCACCACTTATGGCATGGAACTGACGACATCGAGCGCCTAGGAAGTCTCGTTTTCCTGAAAACCAAAATCCGATGCCCGACTCATATCGCTCTGGTGAAGGCCACGTCAGCTAGGGTCCACTCGTCAGGTGGTCCTTCAAAGGATTCCCATGGGTAATCATCTGTGGGGGACAGGAGCTCCGCTACTGTGTTCACGTTCTTTGAAAGCCACTCCCGCCACACAATCCGTTCGACGCGATATCTCTGGAGCTGAGCTGCTACAGCCTCCAGTACACCAAAGCATTCTGCAAGCTCTTGGAGAGACGTCGTAACAACGATCATCCAAGATCGTGCGCCGTTCCTTGAGACCATGTTCCAGGCTGCCAGGACCTCGAGGCTTTCGCTCACGGCGGTTCTCGACAGCTTCGTCTGAGCGACTAATTCCGCCGTTGTGAGCCCTGGCGCGCTCTCCAAAGCTTCGTAAACAAACGCTGCCGGCAAACCCAACTCCCTGAAAACCGGCCTGAGCGCGTGAATCTTTCCCTTTCGCCAAGTCAGATCCTCAGCTACTGCGCGAAGTCCTTCCGGTATCGTCAGCATGTAGAGGTCACCTTTGGTTCCCCGGCCACGTTCTACCAACGTCACCAACGGATCATGCTCAGCACGCAAAGCCCGCAGGTGAAAGCCCACAGTTGTGTGATCCAGCCCCGTCGCCACGGCGATTGATCGATCACCAAACTCAACAAATCGGGATGCTGTCATATGGGCAGCCGCGCCCAACGCTCGTAGAACCATCCGACGTGCTAGACCAGTTCGGGAGCTGGCGTATGCAGGCTCCCTCAATGCCAGGGCGTTTCTCCAGGATCGCAGGTAGCGGTGCTCGCTGCTCGAATCTGGGCTTGAGGGTATTCCTAGTGGGGGCTGTGTATTTGGCTGGCTTGTGGGGGATTTACGGGCATTGTTATTCCCGGTCCTTGCGCCTTGGTTTTTTCGTAGGTAATCGACCGCGTTGTTCCAGTCCCGTTTCAGGGAGGGGAGCCTGTGATGGGGGGCGTAGCGGGCGTAGAACGATGCAAGTCCGGGCCAGACACCCTGGAGGACCCGTCGTTGTACCTCGACAAGTTTCATTCCGGCGGCAGCCGCCGCTGTCAGGACAGCCTGACGGGCTTCTGAATCCGAGGCGTACCGATTCGCGTCATACAGCCCCGACAGTGCCATCTGCTGCATCGGCCTGGACATCCGCCCGATCACCTGCGGTGCTTCCGGGTTACTGCTTTCTAGGGAAAGCGGCCGTTCCAGCCTTAGCGCTCGTACGCTGGCGATTTCATCGCTCAAGTCCTGGCGTATTGCTTCCCAAACCCGACCTTTGTTTGGCCGTCTTGCAACGTCGTACGCCATGCCGAGGCTCATGGTGAGTTCCTGGTGGCCGCCACGCTTGTGGGGTGATCCTGGTGTGCGCATGCAACCGTGAAGAAGGTTCTGGTGCGGCGATTTATCCAATGTCCGGTATCGAATGCCGAGTGCCTCGACAACGTCGCGTGCCTCTGAAAAGGAAACCCTTTTCTCCAGAGGTATGTAAACGTGCCGGCCACCATTGGGCGAGTGATCTTCAATCCACCGAGCGCCACAGCTGTGCAGCCACGACTGGAGGGACTTCACGTCCGCTTCCACCCAGTCGATACCTGCAATAGAGGAGTCGAAGTCAAGGAAGATGGCCGAGCAGCTACCGTCTTTGCCGAAGATCCGGACCGCTGCAGGAAAAGTGGGTAGCGTCTCAGTCAGAGCGCGTTCGTGCTTTTGGGGATAGGTCTTACCGCCGTCTCGGGACAGGCGAACACGGGGTTGACCTGCGAGAAGAGGCGCTAGCGAGGCCCAAGCTTGCGCAGCATCAGCGGTCGGGGAATGGTCGCGAGACACGCCAGCGGGTACAACTGCTGGCAGCACGCGAGCGTGCTGTTGTACGATGAGAGCAATCCTTTCGAGGAGGTCCTGTCAGAGGGACAACAAAGGGCCGGCCCGCCAAGACCGGTTTTATAGCAAGACAAAGGTGAATCTGAAAAGATCAACCTTCACGACTTACAGTCTGAGCGCCGGGAAGCAATCCAGAATGTAAGTCACTAGCTTCGAAGGCCCGCCTAGTGCGGGCCTTCCTCGTTATGAGGCTAAGCGCCCAAGTGGGAACTCCTCCTGCTGAGGAACTGCGTGCAGCTTGGTATTGGCCAGGCGTTCTTCAACCAAATCTGACAGCCAGTCGCTTACGTACTGGTAGCCCTCTGCCTTTGCAATTTGGTCCATTGCATCCGCTTTAGGTGTTGCGATGCGGAATCCGACGAATTTGCGGTCGCCTTTGGAGCGTCTGCCTGTACGTGTAACTGGAGCCATCATCCCTGTCCTTTGAACTCGGCCGCGGAAGCCGCCGCTACTTCAATAGATTGGTCGAACCAAGTGTCACCCGGCCCTAAGTAGACGGCTGCTATACAACCGGCCTTCTCTGAAACTGAAACTACCATCGAGCGCCTTCCGGCAGTGGCATTGAAACAGAAACACCCTCCGGCGTGTTGAAACAGAAACAGAGTCTAATGGCGGAACCATCTGCATGGAGGTCTGCCATGACGCCAGAGCGTCGGCGTGCCCGATGGTGGACAGCTTGGGATGCGGACCCGCATTGGGCGTGCCGCCGCTGTCGTCCATGCGAGGGAGCACGTGACGGTAACCAGTCCACGGTCGCCGACGATCGCTGATGCTAGCAAGGTCGCCCTCATTGCCTTTCATGTGAAGCGTGGGGCGCTTGGTGGCAACACTGCTAGCTCGCAAAGCTCGCAAACGCATACGCGTCAATCCAGCCCGCTTTTGCCGTAGTTAGGATGTGACATATGTACTTCCTCTTTCCAGAATTAAGTTGATCATGATCGCCAAGTCTTAAGCATGCTCAAGATAAATCCTATTGCATCATCCAGTCAGTTTGCAGAACGGCACCTCGGCCCCCTCGGGAGATTCGCTTCCTCTGCGCTGGATAGGCGCCGAGCTGCCCGCCGAGTATCCGCTTTCACCCGGATACTGGAACTGCCTTCCCCTCTAAGCCTGGACAAGCTCATGCGATTTGTTGAGCTGGTTACGGAGCGGCCCATCCGACTCTCCCGGAGGGATGACCTGCTGGATGTGGACATGTCAGGTTTTTGGCATGAGGGCGAGGAAGTGAACCGTTTGTTCCATGTGGGCGATCGATCGGAATTCGCCGGCGAGATGAACATCCTGCATGAGATCTCGCATGTTCTGCTCCAGCACGACCCTGAGCCCCTGACGGGAGAGGAGCTGGCCGTTGTGTTCCCGGATTTGGATCCTCGTAAGGTCCTGCACGGGTGGAGGCACACCAAGCTGCGGACCGGGATCGAAGCGGAGGCGGAGCTACTGGCGGACCACCTCTACGCACAGATCCGTTCCGGGAAGAGGGAAGAAGAGATCTTGGGCTTCGGAGATGTAATCGGTTGACGCTCGCTGGTGTCGTTCTGATTGTTGCCGCCGTCGTGCTTCTGCTGTCGTCTGTGGCGATGTACGTTTCCCGGGGTCGCCGGATGCACGGTTCATGGATCTACGGCAGCTTCTTCGGCTCGCTCACCGCCATCTTCCTTGTCGAGCCGATTTTTTACGCGGTGGATGCAGCCTTGGGAGGTGTTAACTACCTCGCCTTGGCCCAGAGAGCTTTCCTGACGGCGACCCTGCTGTCAATGCATATTGGCATTTGGAGGGCAATGGCCCCTTCGCAACTAAGGCGTCCCGTCATTTTCGCCTGCGTCATAGCCGCGGCCAGTTATGGCGGTCAGGTGGTCCTGTTTATCCAGGCAGCTCCATCGCTTAGCAGTTCGGGTATGCGACAGTACGAGAGCAATCCGCTGGTCGCTACCTATAGCCTCCTGATGCTTGCGCACCTTGCCACGGTGGCCTTTTCAGCGATGCGTCTAAGTGTCCGCTACAGACCGCGTCTAAAGTCTCTGCGACGGCGCCGGTCGCTGGCATTCGTAGCCCTCGGGTCCGGCTTTGCCCTGGCCGTCGCGCTGATCCACGCCACAATCACCATTACTGACCTGGTTGGTTCCCCGCCCGAAATTCTCGGAACGCTGGAGCGGACCTTCACGGCAAGCGCCGCCATTGTGTTCGCGTTGGCCATTGGGATCCCCACATTTCCCCGATGGCTGGACTCCGCCAGGAAGGACGTCATCGCCCGGCGGGAACTCTGGGATGTCTGCCCCTTGTGGGCCAAGCTGCAACCGGAAATCGACCAGTATGTCATCTGGCCGTACCGCGGCCGGCTGATGGAAATCATGAGCCGGGACCCCGCCATGCGGAGGCATCGAAGGGGCGTCGAAATACGTGACTGTTTTGAATCGGATGCAACCCTAGAAGGTAGACTCTCTGAAGCCGAACTGGCGACAATTCGAACGATGGAAGTTAACACACATGCTTGACCAGCAAACCACCCCAGGACGTTCGGCAGAAGCCGTTAGCCGGATTCTTCACCCTGCGGTCATGCTCCTGGTGGCAGCGGTTGCAACGGCCATCAGTGCTCCTGGATCCGTTCCCGCCCTCATCGCCACTCTGGCGGCGCTGGCAGTCGTAATCCTCCTTGGCGTTCTAGTCTTTCCGCGGATTGGTAAGTCCTTAGGCTGGCCTGAGGAACGCCGGAAGACGCGGAGTTTCATGGCTTGTGCGGTCGTGCTTGGCATTGGCCTGGTAGTCACGGCCTTACTCGGAGCCCCCGCGCTGCTCATTGCAAACGGCATCGCATTCTTCGTTGGTGCCGCGCTAATAGCCCTGGGCCGGTCACGGTGGAACATTTCCGTGCACACTGCCATTTTTGCCGGCATCGTGCTGGGCCTCGGAACGTCACTGTCCCCACTGTGGTTCGCCGCTTTGATTGTGCTCCCTGTCCTCATTTGGTCAAGGGCAGCCTTGAAGCGCCAGAGCGTTGCGCAGTCGCTCTGGGGAAGCGCCATTGGAGTGGTGGCATGGCTGGCATACCTGCTTAGCTTGTCGTTGCTCGGAGCATAACGGTGGCGCCCAACCTCAACGAAGCACGGGACGCCTGGCGCCAAACCCTGTCGGAGCGGCTGAATCTCCTGCTCGACGTCATGGTGGCCAGTGGGGGAGAACCTTACGAATTTGAAGACATTCGGCGGGGTCTAGAAGAGCAGGGCGTGACTCTCTCTCGCTCGCGGTGGCTCTATATGCGTGATGGCACCGGAGCCACGGTGACTGATGAACGGCTGCTCACGGCCTTGGCAAACTTCTTCGGGGTGAACCCCGCGTACCTCAACGACTTCGAGACCGAGATTCCGGAACGCATTGAAAAGCAGCTCAAGGCGCTGAAGACTCTCCGCGAGAAGCGAGTGAAGAAATTTGCCGCTCGCAGCCTAAAGGGTGTCTCACCTGAGAAGTTCCAGGCGATAGCCAGAATCTTGGACGAAGACGACTAGGACACTCACGGCACGCCCATCTTGAGCATGCTTTTTATATCTTGATCATGCTCAAGGTAGGCTATTTTCGTGCCTACGATCCAGCAGTTTTATAAACCCCCACCCGGAATTCCCGAGATGGAGCACTCGCGCGCGGGTGGACACCCTAGCTGCGGTCAAGATTCCTCAGTAAGGCTTAGATGCCCGGGGAGATCTTCATCGAAGCCAAGGGCGCGGCCCAAAATGGAGTAACGCCTGGCCACCTCCTCGGCATCGACGGTGTATTTGACCCGCTGGCCGTTCCGCTCTTCCGATGCCGGCGGATCCGCTATCAACACACCCTCGGCCTCAAGTTGCACTAGATTGTTCTGCGCCGTCGGGACTGCAATCTCCAGCCCCTTGGCCACTTCACCCCGAGTGGCCGGACCCGATTTAGCAAGGTAGCCGACAATGGCCACTTTTGTTGAGTTGCTGAAGGCGCTGATTGCCCGCTCAGTACTGGATGGGATTTTCGGGCGGGAGTAGCGGGGCATAATTCTTATTTTGCCGCATCTCCACCCAAGAGGAGTCATCGAGCTAGCGGGGCATTAAACTATTCGCTACTCTGGATCTATTCACACCCATCCCTCTCCGGCCCTCACCTCTTAGGAGGCGTTATGCAGCCCACAGGACCCCATCAGTGACAGCCCGCAAAGTCATTACAGGCGCCTCAATCGTGGCGCTGATGACCGTTGGTCTGGTCACTGTTGTGCTAGACGACACCGCTCCGGCGCAAGCAGCATCATCGTGCGCTGCGCCAGCCGGCGTAGCTGCTGGTCCTGCCCCTGCCGGGGGAGTGGCCGGGTTTGATGCCGAGCAGATGAAGAACGCCCAAACGATCATGAACGCGGCCAAGTCCCTCACGTTGCCGGTCGCTGCACAGCTGATCGGGATTCAGGCAGCAATCGGTGAGTCCACGCTCCGCGTCATCGACTACGGCGACGGGGCCGGCCCGGATTCGCGTGGTTTGTTCCAGCAGCGTGCCAACGGCTCCTGGGGATCGTACGCGGACCGGATGGACCCCACCATTTCGGCGACAAACTTCTTCAAGGCACTCGAGAAAGTGGAGGGTTGGGAAACCCTCGAACCGACAATCGCTATCCACCGGACGCAGCGGAACGCCGACCCTAACCACTACACGAAGTTCCGCGCTCAGGCCGCGGAAGTCTTCAAAGCCTTGGGTGGAGAGTCCGGCGCAGCTGTGGACTCGTCCGGCGTGTGCCCGGCTGAAGGCAACCAGGTTGTGGGGGAGTTGGCCGGTAAGTGGGTCGCTCCCATGGACGGGGCGATCAACAGCAGCGGTTACGGTCCCCGTCTTGCCCCGCCCGGTACTGCCGGGGGAGTGCTGGCCAACTTTCACTACGGGATCGACTTTGTTCACCCGGGAGGGCCGGGAACGATCGTGGCCATCACGGACATGAAGATCGTCAAGGTCCGCAACCTCGATGGCCTGTTCGGCACCGGCGTGACCGGGCAGACCGTGGACGGAAATCTCACGATCGGCATGTACCACATGGAAGCCGGCTCGGTGAAGGTCAAAGAAGGCGACACCGTGGCCGCCGGGACACCCCTTGGCACAGAAGGCGCAACGGGCAACGTCACCGGCCGCCACCTGCACATGGAGTTCTTCGCCGGTGCCCTGCCCAACCCCATGGTCCCGATAAATCCCACCATCGACCCGACTCCGATCATGAAAGAGAAAGGCATTCTCTGATGCACAAGCACGTCGCACTCACGGCCGCACTTGCCGCCGCGCTCACCCTGAGTGCCTGCGCCGGAAACGCCGGCACCGAACCAGCACCCGATTCCACCCCCACGGTGAACACCGGACAGGCCGGCCAGGAGAGCCAGCATGCCGAAGACGGCCACGATCACGGGGCCGATGAGCACTACGGCGTACCCGAGGTGACGTGGGACGCGGCCTCTGAGAAGTCGGTCAAGGACACCGCGGCCAAGGTCATGGGCTTGTTCGCCCGTCCCGATGTTCCGGAAACTACCTGGTTCGCTGACCTCGCCCCGCACCTTGCACCGGATTACGCCGAGGATGCGAAGTACATCGACCCGGCCCGGGTGCCAATCCGGAAAGTCACGGACGGGCCAGCGATCAGCAGGGACGCCGGCAACCCGATGACCGTCACCGCGATGTTCTCCACCGATGCGGGCCGCTGGAAGTTGCTGCTCCACCGTTCCGGACAGCAGCAGCCCTGGCTGGTAACTGCGATCTCCCCGCAAGACCCGACCTCATAAGCCCAAAGACAGAACCTGAAACGAGCGAGAGGAACCATCCGATGAGCACGAACTGGCAGGGTAGCGAACGGAAGAGCCGCGCACCCATCAGCCTGACAGACACCGAACCCGAAGCAATCGCAACCGAGCCGGCCACGATCATCCACGCAGTCCCGGATGCCGAACCGGCCTCAGTAGCAAAGGCTGAAACCCCTGTGGTGGAGGACCTACACCGGGAGGCACCGCTGGTCAGCGGCCGACGTAGTGCCGCTGTGCTTCGCAAGGAGAACGTGAACGACCAGCTGCCGCCGGCCACCGGCTGGCAGGCATTCCTGCGGGCGGTCAGCTTCGGTCTGATCAGCCCCAAGGTAGGCGCAGCCGAGTTGGCGCGCCGCGCGGACCTCTCGGCGATCCAGCGCGTGTACTCCCGTCCCATGCAGATCATGGTCGCCCAGCCCCTAGGCGGGGTGGGCAAGACGATGTGCAGCGTCGGGCTGGGCTCCACGTTCGGGATCCACTCCGGCCAGCAGACGCTGGTGTGGGACAACAACGAGATGATGGGCACCGCCGGTGTCCGCACCAACGCGAACGACTCCACCCGGACCGTCTGGGACCTGCTGAACGTCCTGGAGTCCTTTGAGACCGTCACCGCCCGTAAGGGTGAGCTGTCCTACTACACCCGCCACCAAGGCAATAACCAGTTCTCCGTCCTGGTCGCTGACGAGGACGCGGACCGGATGAAGTCCATTGGTGCCGATGAGTTCAACCGCATCCACACGGTAGTCAGCCGCTTCTACGACACCATCATCGTGGACACCGGGAACAACACCCGCTCAGCGAACTGGCTCGCCTCGATCGAGGTCACCGACCAGCTGGTGATCCCCACGACGCTGAAGCGCAACGCCGTCGTCTCGGCCCTGCGGATGATCGAACAGCTCGAATCCATGTCCGAGCGCACCGACAACCCTCACTACAAAGACCTGGTGAGCAACGCCGTCGTCCTGGTCACCCAGGGCGGCGGAGCGAAAGTCTCCGCCGCCGAGCAGGCAGAGCTACGCGAGAACCTTGCCTCCACGGTGCGGGTCCTGATCGACATCCCGTTTGACGGTGCACTGGATACCGGCTCCATCATCGACTGGCAGCTCGTCGGTGACCCGGCCCGCCGCGCCTTCGAACGGGCCTCAGCGGAAATCGCTGAAGGCCTCCTGGCCATTGACCGCGCCACGTCCACCAAAACCACCAACCGATAAGGAATCAAGAATCATGTTCAGCACCATCAGCAACGGAATCATTATCCGGACCGCCGTGCCCACCATCGACAACCCCCTTGACGGCGTAACACCCAGCATCAGCGTTTTCGGCGTGAAGTTCGAAGGAGCTGTCCAACTGATTCTCGGCGGCCTCTGGGCTCTTGCCCTGCTCATCCTGGCTGGATATTTCATCTGGAACCTCATGAAGTGGGGCATCGCCAAGAACCGCAGCCATTCGGACGACATCGAAGAAGGCGCAGCTGGGGCCAAGAAGACCGGCATGGCTTTCGGTGCCGCAGCTGGCGCCAGTGTGATCCTCGGGGGCATCCTGGCCTTGGCCACGGCAGCAGGAGCCTAGCCTATGCGGAAGCACTGGAAACTCCTCACAGCTTTGGGGGCGGTGATCCTGGTTATCGCTGTTGCCGTCGTCCTGCTGAATCCACCGGCACCGGCGGCCAAACCGGATGACCCCAGCTCCCTGCAGGCATCCGGGAAGTTCGGGTTCCCCGTCTCCGGGATCAAGATCCGCGAAGGCGGGACCAAAACCGCCAGCGACGGCAAAACCATCACCGGCTACAACGGCACCTGCGACTCAGCCGCCCAAGCCGCCGCCAACTACACCCACCTCATCAAAGACCTGAAACTTGATACGTGGGCGCAGCAAAAGAAAACCCTCACTGAGGTAGCCAAGCCGGGTCCTTGGTTCGAGAGGATTACCTCTTCGAACAACGTCCTCGCCGAAGCGAAGAGTCCGGTTCCTGGGTCCTTCGAAGGTGGGTGGTACTCGCGCACTGATGTGGCTGCTGGTGGCTTGTACCGGATTGCCAGCTGCGATGAGAAGAAGAAAGCCGTTGTCCAGGTATTCACTGGAGCCGTTTCCGCCAGAGTCAACAAGGCCGCGAACGGCGTCTTCCAGACTGTCACGTTTGAGCTGGTCTGGGACGGTGACTGGAAGATTTCGGATGCCGCAATTGTCGCCAACGGTCAGGATTTCGGTGGTCGAGTCAAAGACAGTGGCCCGATGAGCGTTGGCAACAACATGGAGGACGAGGCCATCCCGGTTCTACGGGACGAGCTGGTCAACGCCTTCTTCAAGGACATCAGCCGTGAGGGGTGGGCTGAGTATGCAAACGCTAAGCGTTAGCAGAACGATCCGCCTGGTCGCAGTCTTCTTAGCGTTGTTTCTCAGCTTCGGGGTAATCGCCGCCGGTCCTGCACAGGCAGCGGACGAGGTAAGCAAGTCCGAGAAATTGAACGCGGACCAACTCAAGCGCCTCGCAGGGCTGCCGGAGGATCAGCGAGCGAAGATCAAAGACCGTCTGAATCAAGAACTGGGCAAGTCAGCCTGCGCCGATCCGTGGTTTTTCGGAGCCATGGGTGGCAGCAACTGTGAAAACGTTGCGGCCAAAGCGTTCGACACCTTCCTGACCACGCCCGAAAAATCCCTGGACTACGACGGCAGTAACACGGTTCCATTCTGCGCGGCGCTGTCCGGAGCCGGTGCGCCGGCATCAGCCACCGCCTGGTGCGCCCAAGGGTCTGCGTTCAGTGAATTCGCTCCCGTTGCTGGCGTGGTGATGCGGACGGTCATCTCCACGATGCCGGGCGGCCAGGTCGTCTTGGGCACCGTGGACACCGTGGCGTTCATCGCTAATGCGAATGACGGGTTTGAGAAGTTCGCGAACACTGTCAAGGCCGAGGGCGTGAAGTCCACCAACGAGGTGCTGAACAACCTGTTGAAGGTCTCCGTGTTCGAGATTGATGACGGCTTCCGCGCAACGTGGGCTGTGTTCGCCGGGATCGGGATCCTGGTCATGGGGTTTGTGTATTTCAAGCTCTGGAAAGACGTCGCGAACGAAGAGATCGATATGGACTCTGCCCGGACGTCGCTGCTTTGGTACGGGCCGTTGTCCATGGTCCTGGTGCTGTTCGGTCCTCCGATCGGTTACGTGATCAACGGTTGGATGAGCGGCGTGACGGAGGGGATCACTTTCTGGACTTCCAGCAGGGTCACGGACTTCGGGGTCGCTATTTCCCGGTTCGCTTCCTATGAATCCAGCGGCGCGTTCGGGCCCCTGGCTGCGGTCCTGCTGTTCGGGCTGCTGTTCGTTGCTGCCTGGGCCATGCTCGGGTTGCTCGCTTTGCAGCCGCTCGCCCTGTACCTGCTGGGACTGGGCATTGCGATCATGGTCGGTTTCTTGATCCACCCCGAGTACCGCCAACGCGTAGGCAAGGTCGGCGCTCTGTGGCTCGGGATTTCCTTCTCGAAACCGCTGCTGCTCCTGCTCATGGGTGCAGTGTTCAGCTACATCGCTTCGCGTCCAGCATTCGTCGGCGAGGGCGTGGATGACGGCATGGTCAACGCAACGTCGGTGTTCCTGGCCGCCGCCGCGATGAGCGTTCTGGCCTTCGCCCTGCCGCTGCTTTATAAGTACGTCCCGATCTTGTCGTCATCCTCGACCAGCCTGGGTGAGGGCCGTCAGTCCATTGCCGGGCCGGCCATGGTCGCCGGCGCAGGCGCGGCAATCGCGGCAGCGATCAGGCAGCGCCGGACCGCCCAAGTACAGTCCGGCACCCCCGGCGGGAGCGGGCATCCTAACGGCGGTGCGCCTGCCATGAACGGCCCCTCTTCGATGACAGCACAATCAGAGGGCCAGGGCAGCTCAGGACTGGGATCGAACGGTCCCGGTATCTCCGGCCGCCGCAGTGCAGCTTCCAGGGTTCCCAACGAGCAGGGTTCTCCCTCGGGGCAGGAACGCCCAGGCAGTCAGACACAAGGGGAGGGACAGCCGGAAACCCGCACGATCGGAGAGCTGCAGAAAGCGGACCGGGCCGGAACCGGGGGTGCAAAGGCAGCACAAGCGCTGAGGACCGGTGCCGGGGCAGTGGGCCGGGGATCGGCGAAGGTCGCCGCCGGCGGCGCGACGGCGTTCCTGCTCGCGGGTCGGGAAGCTGCACGTCAGGCTTCCATGCGTGGCCAGCGCTCTGCCTGTTCGATGGCACCGGATACCGACCACATCAGTGGCCGGTAAGAGAAGTACGGCAAGGAGTAGGTAGTCATGGGAAGAATGGTTGTTGTCGGCGGTGAGGTCCAGAGCCGCGGTCTGTTCGGGGGAAACCGGACAGCACCGGAATGGATCGGCCTGTCCGCCGCCATCGGTACCGCGCTGCTGGTCGTCCTGGCCGGCGGCAGCCAGATCGTCGCCCTGATCCTCGCAGCAGTATTGGTCCTGGCAGGGGTCATCCTGACCACACCCAACAAGTTCTCCGGCCACCGCTCCCTTGGTGCTCTCTTCGTGGAGGTCCGGCACAAGAAGGTCCGCGCCAAAAACAAATCCCTGGTCTACGTTCCCGTCAAGGACCGCCCGCAGACGCGGATGATCAAAGCCGGGAAAAAGGACCGTGACCGCGCCGACGAGAACGGCATGATCGAAGTTCCCATCCGGCACAAGGACAACGCACCTCTCATGGTGGGCACCGTCCGCCACTTCGCCATCGACACCCCGGAAGGGCCGCTGGTCATCTTCCGGCACCAGGGCAAGATCAAGAAGTCCTACTACACGGCCACGATGGAAGTCATGGGTTCGTCCTCCGGTATCCGCGAGGAATACCGGAAGGAATCCGGCCATGTCGCCCGTGGCCAGTACCTCGCCCGGCTGGCCCGACGTCAATCCCTCGTCACCCATGTCCAGACGTTGGCCCGGGCAGTACCTATGGATTCGGCAGACCACCTGCTGTGGGTCAAAAAGCGTGTCGCGCAGAACGTTCCGCAAATCCTGTTGGAGTCCTACGGTGACCTGTGCGAGACAACCCGTTCCCGCTCCGAACAGCACCGCACCTATGAGACGTTCCGGATCCCCGGCTCCGCTGCCCTGTACCGCCGCGCCGAAGCCTACGGTCTTGGGGACGAAGCAATGGGTCAGGCGATTTATCAGGAAATCCGCTCAGCCATGGCCCAGGCATCCATGATGGGTTCGATCACCAACTCCCGGCCCCTTGGCCCCCAGGCCATGGCCGCACTGCTCCGTCACCTTCAGGACCCGGACTTCGACATCGACGACTACGACGGCGCCAACTTGATGGACTGCTGGCAGCACCTGGACGGCACAGTCTCTCCCATTTCGCTGGTGGTCAATGATCACTGGCACGTCCGCACCGGCTACGTGCCAGCCTCGGCGTTCAGTCCCGCACCGATCCCGGTTGAGGCGTTGGAAGCGATCATCAGCGGCATCCAGCCAGCCGTGGTGCACTCGGTGTCCATGGTCATGGAACTTGAAGATGCCCGCAGCGCCAGGTCCAAGGCCCGCTCCGATGCCGCCATGGACCGGGCAAAGGGCAATGAGGTCGCCAAGTCCGGTGTCGTCACCGATGGGACGGAAGAAGTGTTGATGGGTGCCTCCACCCAGCGCCTTCTGGATCTGAAGCCCGGCTCCGGCCACCACGGTGCGGCCTACGGGCTGTATATCTCCTTCGCCGTGGAAGACGCGAACGAGATCCTGTCCACCACCGACATTGTTGAGGCAGCTGCCTCCGATGCCGGTATCGAGTTCATTGACTGGTTGGACCACCGCAACGACCTTGCCCTGATCACCACCATGCCGTTCACGAGGGGAATCCGATGAGCACCACGAACGATGTCAAGCGTTTGAGCCTGCCGTGGGCTGCCGCCTGCAAATCCAAGCGGACCACCAGGGCACAGGCCCGCGCCGGGAAACTTGAGCTGGAAGAATCTGCAGCCGAAACGGCAGCCGAAAGCTTGCGCCGCAAAAAGCCCTTGAGCAAGCGTGCGGTGAAGAAGGCTGAGAAGAAGGAAACCAAGGAGCGTGAGCTGGTTGAGGCCAAAGCGAACGCCAAGACCCGCTGGCACCACGAACGCAAGTGGGCTTTCGCGTCAAAACTGGGGTTCTATGACCCGGCAGCCCCGGGTGTGGCGTCTTCCACGCGGCAGATGGAGTTCTCGCATATGGCGATTGCGTCCCCGCCGACGTCGCACCGCGGCCTGGTGTTCGGCGTGGACGCCGGGTCCGGGTGGATGATCGTCCACGACCCGTTCACCGCCTACGGTGACACCCTCGAATCCCCGAACGTCTGCTACATCGGCGACCTCGGCCAGGGGAAGTCCTCGGCCATGAAAACCTGGGGCGTGCTCCGTCAACTGATCCTCGGCCGCCGCGTCGTGGTGATCGATAAGAAATACCAGAAGGACGTCGGCGGCGGCGAGTACACACCGCTTGCACGGAAGCTCGGCGTCGCACCGGTCCGGTTCCGCATCGGTGGTGGCGGATCCCGGATCAACATTCTCGATCCCCGCATCGCTGCCCGCGTCAACGAAGAGTCCGGCGAAGGCGAGCTTTCAACCCCGGCAGGACAATCGATGCTGCTGCGCGCGGTCATGGAAGAAGCCCTCCGCCGGCCCATGACGCCCAAGGAAGGCAAAGCAGTCCGCATGGCACACCGCCAGGCGCTGGCCACCGCGAAAGCAGCCGGGGAAGTCGCACATATCGGACATGTCCTGACTGCCCTGTACGCCCCGGACAAGGACACGGCCGAAGCCGCCGGCCTGACCGTGGAAGAGCTGCGTGAATGGGGCCAGGACCCGGCCTTCGAGCTGGAACGCATGATCGAAGATGACCTCGCCGGCCTGATCGACGGGGAGACCAGCGCTGACATTCAGCTCAACGCCGGCCTGACGGTCTTTGACGTCTCGCTCCTGCCGGAGGACGGTCCGGCGTTGCCGATCGTCATGACGATCATCAACACCTGGCTGGCAAACACCCTCTACCGTCAGGAAGAAGCAGTCCCCACGATTCTGCTGATTGAAGAGGCCTGGCACACCGTCCAAGGCTCGGTGGCCACGGTGACCCGCCGCAACACCAAGCTCTCCCGCGCCCTGTCCCTCTCGTGCCAGTTCGCGTTCCACCACATCTCCGACATCCCCGCAGACAGTCCTGCGATCTCCATGCTCAAGGAATGCGGCACAGTGCTTTTGTACAAGCAGCAAAAGAGCGCAGACGCGCTGGCCTGCGAAGAGATGTTCACCCTCCCCGTCGGCACGGCCGAGGTCATCACGAAATTGGTCAAGGGCACGTGCCTGTTCAAAATCGACCAATACGATCCCTTCGAAGCCATCCACGTCCGCAGCCCCTTGGAAGTCGAACTGACCGACACGGACGGTGCCATGAAGTCCACCTCCACCATCGCGTTCAACGAAGAATCCAGCACCGACGACGCCATGGAGGTCATTCCGGCATGAGCAAGCAAACCTCAACAGACACCCTGATGAAGCTCGGCCTCGTCGGCGTCGTTGTCGGCCTGATGGCCATTGCTTGGGTCTCGGCCTTCCTCGGTGAGTTCCTGACGCCCACGGGAATGCCGTGGACGAACTTCACGGAGTTGGTGGCACGCTTCAAGGAAGGCACCTTCGCCTGGCCCGGAGCCGCGACATGGATTGCGATCGTCCTGGCGCTCATGGCTCTCTTCGGTGTAGCGCTCCTGTCAGCCGGCCGCGGTGGCAAGGGCAATGCAGCGCAACGTGAGCTGGGTAGCCGACTCGCAACCGGCGCCAAGCTCGCCCCGCTGATGGAGAAAGAGCGGAAGAAGGATGCCGCACAGTTGCACCCGAAAGCCGTAGATCTGCCACCTGGACAAGTGTTAGGCCAGACTGCTGCCGGGAAAGCTGCCGTTCTCTATCAGGGCTGGCGGGATCTGGGTGTCTGCATCATGGGCCCTGGATCCGGTAAGACATCCTGCTTCGTGGTTCCTCGTCTGGCAGCAGCTCCCGGCGCTGCACTGATGACCTCGAATAAGGTTGACGGCGTTGCACAGGTCATCGCTGCCCGCCACCAGCTGGGAACGGTCTGGTTGTGGGATACCGGTAAGATCTACCGGCAGTCCGACAAACCGGACTTCATCTTCAACCCTCTGTGGGAAGTGAAGGGCACCGAGGATGCCATGCGCCTGGCATCCTGGATCATCACAGCTTCTGTGAAGAACAACCCACGTACCGAGAGCGAAGCGGCCGAAGACGCCCAGTTCGGCCCCGCCGGTGAATCCTGCCTGGCGTGGACCCTGCTGGCAGCAGCTCTAACCGGGAAAGCCCTGGGAGATGTCCACGAATGGATCTCCAAGGGATCGTTCGAAAAAGTCAGCAACATCCTCGCCGACCAATACCCCCGCCCCGCAGCGGAGATGAGGGGCTTCGACAAGTGGCCCGACCGTACACGCGGATCCTTGGTGGCCACCACGCAACGCATGTGCCGCGACCTGGTGCACGACGCCATCCTGGCGTGGACCACTCCCACCCCGGGCATCAGGAACTTCAACGCCGCCAAGTTCATGGAGGGCCGCCAAACCATGATCCTGCTGTCCGAGCGTGGCCCCGGCGGTGCCGGTGCTGTCCTCACCGCGATGATCAAAGCCATCTGCAACGCCGCCGTCCGCGAAACCCCCGGCGAAGCACGGCTGACCATCCCCCTGGTCGGCGAGCTGGACGAAGTGGCCAACATCGTTCCCTGGCCTACCCTGCCCCAGGACTTCAGCCACTACGGCTCCCGCGGGCTCTGCTTCACCCTTTACCTGCAGGGCTGGTCCCAGGGCTGCGGCGAATGGGGCACCAAAGGGATGCAGACGCTGTGGCAAATGTCCGGTACCCGGTTCGTGGGCAGCAACGAGGAAACCGATTGGACTGAAGGCCTGTCAAAGGCCATCGGCACCTACCAACGCAAGGAACAAGGCTCCGACAGGAAGGAGCGCCTGCCGAAGGTCAGTGTGCAGGATTTCGCCGACCTGCCGAAGTTCTCCGGGATCCTCAGCAGCAGCGCTGCCCCGGCCACCTTGCTCCGGCTCACCCCTTGGCACAAGAACAAGGAACTGAGCAAGACCATTGAGGCCGGCATGGCGGCCGCGACCGCCATAGCCAAAGGCGAACCCCAGCCTGCCACGGATCCCGTTCCTGAAAAGCAGGTCACAGCATGAGCGAAAAAGCCGGTGAAACCCCTGAGCTGAGCGAGCAGGAACTCATCGATAACTTCGTGGACTGGGTTGAAGCCTTCATCCATGACATCGAAGCCGTTACTGATGATGAGAACACCCGGTACTGGTGCCCGCAGTGGTGGAACCACCCCGAAGCCGTCACAAGGCTCCGCGCACTGTACGAGGAGTACGTCCGGGCCGAGGACGAAAACACCCTCTCCGGCTGGTTCGTCTACCACTGGGACGCCCACGCCAGAACGCTGTTCTCAGCCACCGGCCCGTTCGAGCTATGCCGGGAAGAGCACCGATTCTTCAACCGCCAAGACTCATACACCCCACGCTTGGTCACGGAAGCCGTCCCCGACGGGTGGGCACCATGACACACCCAGCCGACGGGGACGCAACTGACCAGAATTCGGTCACATGCTCGGCGAAAACTACGTCTCGGCCCCGCAACAGAGAACTGACACGAAGCTCCCAATAGTGCCACAGGCTGTGGCACATCTGTCATCCCAAGACCCTATGCAATTGTCCAGACACTGTCTGGACAAATGCATCTTGAGCGTCAGTGGCGGCCGTTAGGGTGGATTCATGACCCAGATCGAGCCGGACCTCCCCGAAGATTATGCAGCCGCACTCACGACCCTCAAGGGACTGGTGCGGGAGGCTCAACTCAGGGCCCAGCGGACGGTCAACAGTGCGATGATCGAGCTGTACTGGAACATCGGACGGACGATCCTGGAACGGCAGGCCAACGAATCCTGGGGCAGCAAGGTCCTGGACAGGCTTGCACGTGACTTGCGCACGGAGTTTCCGCACATGAGGGGTTTTTCCCGAACGAACGTCTATAACATGCGCGCATTCGCGGCAGCGTGGCGCGGCCCGGAACCAATTGTCCAGACGCCGTCTGGACAATTGAGCTGGAGCCATAACGTCGCACTCTTAAACAAACTCAACGACCACGAACTGCGCCGCTGGTACGCCTCAAAAGCTGTCCAGAACGGCTGGTCCGTCGCGGCGCTTGAACACCAGATCCTCACCGGCCTCCACACCCGCACAGGGGCAGCACCGAACAACCTGGAAGCGCGCCTCCCGGGCGAAGGAACCGATCTGGCACAGGCTGTGGCCAAGGACCCCCTCGTGCTCGACTTCCTGGGCCTTACCGAAGAAGCCCAAGAACACGCCATCGAAGAGGCCATGACCCTGCGGATGGCTCAAACCCTGGCCGAATTCGGCCCCGGCTTCGCTTTCGTCGGCCGGCAATATCACCTCGACGTCGACGGAGATGACTTCTTCATCGATCTTCTGCTATATCACGTGCCTTCAGACCGTTACGTTGTGGTCGAACTTAAAGCAGGAAAGTTCAAGCCTGAACACCTGGGCCAGCTGAACTTCTACGTTGCAGCGGTCAACGACATGCTGCGCCTACC